>NZ_BCNW01000001.1:300620-601241 GCF_001571385.1 Methanofollis ethanolicus
TGCTCTCTGTGTCAGGAAGGGTGCGGCCTTCCACCACGCCGGCCTCTCATCGGCGGAGAGGAAGATCGTCGAGGACACCTTCAGGACAGGGGCGATCCGGGTGATTTCGTCGACGCCCACCCTTGCCGCGGGCCTCAACCTCCCGGCGCGGCGGGTGGTGATCCGCGACTACCTCCGTTTCGGCGACGGCGGCATGGCACCGATCCCGGTGGGTGAGTACAAGCAGATGGCCGGGCGTGCCGGCAGGCCGCACCTCGACCCGTACGGCGAGGCGGTCCTCATTGCAAAGAGTGAGGATGGCTGCCAGGACCTCTTCGAGGCGTACATCGACGCACCCCCCGAGGAAGTCTCCTCCCAGTGCAACTCGGAGAATGCCCTGCGCACCCATGTCCTCTCCCTTATCGCCACCCGCTTCGTGCAGAGCCGTGGCGAGGTGCTCTCCTTCATGGGGGAGACCTACTATGCCTACGAGCACCAGGGGCTGCAGTCCACCATCCATGAGACCATCGACCGTGTGATCGACTGGCTCGTCGACGCCGAGATGGTGACGGAGTTCGGGGATCGCCTCGAAGCGACAGAGTACGGCGACCTCGTCTCCCGCCTCTACATCGACCCGAGGAGTGCGGAGAAGGTCGTTGCCGCCCTCAGAGGGGCCCCGACCTATACCGACATCGGTCTTCTCGAACTCATCTGCGAGACGCCCGACATGCTCACGCTCTTTTTGCGTAAGGACGACGCCGAGATCCTCCCTCTCTTCCTCCAGGACCACGAGGCCGAACTCTGGACTGGCGTCCCGTACGGCTCAGACGAGATGGAGGCGTTCTACGCTTCGGTGAAGACCGCAATGCTCCTTTCCGAGTGGTCTGACGAGGTGACAGAGGCGATGATCTCCGAGCACTTCAATGTGGGACCTGGCGACATCCACAACAAGGTCGAGACCGCTGTCTGGCTCATCCACGCCGCCTCGCGCCTTGCATACCTCTTCAACCGCCCCCTCGCAAAACCGATCGCCGACCTCGGGACACGGGTGAAGTACGGTATCAAGAAGGAACTTCTGCCTCTCATCGCCCTGCGCGGCATCGGTCGGGTGCTCTCCCGGCGCCTCTTCGACCTGGGCATGACGACGCCACAAGAGATGAGGGCGGCCGGGATCGGGAAGATCGCTCCCATCCTCGGTGAGAAGACAGCGGCGAAGGTCCTCGCCCAGATCGAGGGGAAGGAGGCCGGAGACGATGCCCCGGCCGTCGAAGAGGAGATCGAGGTGAAAAGAGAGCGGCGGCAGACCACGCTCTCTGCATTTCGAGGGACATGATGGAGAGTAACTGCGATATCAGGGAGGCGGTCATCGAGATCCCCACGCTTCCCGCATTTCTGGAGACGATCAAAGGGATCTCGGAGTCGGCCGGGACGCACATTATCTGCTTCGACGCCGACGAACTCGCCGGCAGGGCCCATGTCACTAAGGCGGTGCGCCACGCCCTCCGCGCCTGGCAGGAAGGCCGTGCGATCGCAAACACCCTGGAGATGGAGGCCCTCCTCTATGCGGCAGGGACACGTCAGTGCCGGGTGGCGACAGGCATCGGCCTCCACGCGGGGACGAACCACTGCTATGTCTGCCTCTGTCCGCCGTCTGAGGCGGCGGCGACCGCGCTCGGCAAAGTCCTCGCCTGGACGGAGGAGGACTGGGAGGAGATCGACGAAGAGAAGCAGCGTCGCCTGATGGAACGTTACGACATCACGCCCGAGGAGATCGATGCGGCCGGCGGGAGGATCCGCCCTCTCGTCCTGGAGAGGGTCGCCCTCCTTGAAGTGAACCGGTGAACAATCGATCATGCGATCCCGAAAAGAGATCTGAAGCAGGGCGCTTCTGTCCTGCTGTTTTTTCTTTTTTCCCTCAGTCCTTTGCCATGATCGCCCCGATCACGATGAACCCGAGGCCGATGACGGCGACGACCAGTTCGACGATACCGATGAGGAAAGCGATCACCTCGGGTGCGAGTTGCGTCATGCCATAGACGCCCGCACCGGCGAGGATAAGCCCTACAACGAGCAATGCAACACCTGTTTTGTCCATGGAATCACTTCCCAGTGAATGATTGTTCTATCCGGCATATGAGGGTTTTCCCTCGCCATCGATCCCCTGTGGAAGGTTTTTGACTCCGGGCAGCGATCCCTTCTTCATGGATATTGGGGCGATAGACTGGAATGCGGTATGGGCCGAAGAGGTGCGGCAAAACCATTCTGTAGTCGGTTTCAGGACCGGCCCTGCCCTCTGGGGTGACAGGGGTCGTGCCGTCCGGTATGACACGCAGGTCTCGGGCCGCCGGGTGGAGGAGACTCTCTCCGCTCTCCCTCTCGTGCGGGCGGCGCGGGCCCTCGACATCGGTGCCGGCCCCGGCACCCTCGCCCTCCCCCTTGCCCGCCGCGTGCGGACGGTCACCGCCGTGGAACCTGCCTCCGGGATGGCCGACGTGCTTGAAGACCATATGGACGAGGAGGGGATCGGGAACATCAGCGTCGTCAGGAAGCGCTGGGAGGACGTTGACCCATCCGCAGACCTGCGGCCGCCGTACGACATCGTCGTCGCGTCCTTCTCCCTCGGTATGGAGGACCTGAGGGCCGCCCTCCAGAAGATGGACGACGTCACCGCCGGGTCGGTGCACCTCTTCTGGTTCGCCGACCTTCCTGCCTGGGAGCGCCGCTATCTCCAGGTCTGGCCGTCTCTCCACGGCGCCGCCTACCGTCCTGCTCCGAAGGCCGACGTCGTCTGCAACCTCCTCTGGCAGATGGGAATCTACCCTGACCTCCATATCGGCATGATGCGGAGGGAGGTGCGTTTCGTCGACCTTGACGAGGCGCTGGTGACCTGCGCGCCGAAGTTCGGGGTGAGCGGGAAGAAGCAGGAAGAGGTCCTCCGCCGCGCCCTGTCAGGCTGGCTCGTCCCCGAAGGCGGGGCCTATGTCCTGCGGGAGACGTCACGGTACGCGCATATCTCGTGGAAAAAAGAGGAAGATTAAGTCCTGCGCAGCAGGAAGACGGCGAGCGCGGCAGCAGTCAGGAGGGAGACGGGGGAGAGGGGCGACTGTTGCGCTGTCGTCGGGGGAACGGTCGTCGCCGTTGTGCCGACTGTGGCCGTGGCCTTCGTCGTCTCCGAAGATGTTGTCTGAGCGATCGTGGTCGCCGTCGTCACCGTCGTCTCTGCCGGGATCTCCTCCGCCACGGCCGCAACAGCCCCGCCCTGTACGACGGTAATCGCAAAGTACGAGAACCCGGTGCAATATGCCCGATACTTCGCCACTCCTCCTTCGGTGCCGAGATATTCGGTCCTGAGGGTCTGCCATGCCCCATCATGGTACCGCTGGAGGGCGATGTCTGTGGTGTTGATCCCCTGCCCCACGATCCATGCCTCGTCCACGGCGAACTCGAAGGTGGCGTTGCAGTTTTCCAGGTTCCCGAAACCCGGCCCGACTTCAAGGTACTGGTAGGTGGCGTTTTCTATCTCGCCGACACCTGCAGGAACAGAGGAGAGTTCCCGGGCGGTCATCGTGAGGGAACTCATCTCCTCTTCAGGCACGATGACAACTTTCATGACGGCGCAGCCCTGGAAACAGAATTCCGACGTCTCACCCGCTGCGATGCCGGTGGCGAGGGCCGTATCCCATCCGCCAGAACCGCTGTCGCCTGCTGCAGGCGTGACCGGGCTTGCCATCACGGTCTCTTTGTTGTGGACGAGGACGTCGGGGATGGACTCGACGCCCGCGAGGGACTTCGGGAAGTTGGTGAAGATGACGCGGTCTGCCCCGATCCCCCTGTCATGGAGGGCCTCCTCGATCCCCTTCGCCATCTCCCCTGACTGCATGTTCTCGATGACGTACTTCACATTCCGGTATTTCTCCGGGTTCGAGGCGATGTCGTCGACGACCTTTGCCGGGGTGAACTGCCCGCCCATGTAGAAGTCGGGCCCGAAGACGGCGACGACGTTGAGGTCGAGCCAGCTCTCCGCCGCTTCCCTCTGCCAGACCATCACGATGACGTCCTGCCCCTTGACCCGGATCTTTTCCTCGTCCGTGAGGTCGGCGGCGTCGATCGCGTCGCAGTACGCCTCACAGTTCGCCTCATATGCGGTGGCGTTCGCCCCGTCTGCGGCAATGAGGATGTCCTTCACATCCTCTGCAAAGACCTTCGCCTTCTCGGGGGTGCTCCAGTCCTGTGCGCCGACGACGGTCCAGGTCACGTTTTTCCCGTAATTGCTCTTCATGAACTTCTCGACTGCCGGCATGACAACGGGTTTGTCCATGCTTGAGTCGTGGGCCATGAAGAGGTCTGCCGATGCGATAAAGTCCTTCTGCATCTGGATGCGGCTATCGATGATGTCGCCCTGCATATGCGGGCAGATGGTCGGGTCGGCGACTGCGATCACGTTCACATGGTCGCCGCCGATCGCCTGCACGGGATCAGCGATGACACTCGTCGTGGCGACGATATCCATCGCCGCGACGGCAGGCACGCCGAGAGTGCATATCACAAATAATATAATGAGTATTCTCTCAATGCTACTTTTAATCATCATATGTTTAACAATGTGTTAATTATATTATATATTTTGCTAAAATGGAGGAAGAGGTTCAGTCCCCCTTCGGAACCCGGCGCTTCGGGGATATGAGCACTGCCAGGAGGAAAAGGGCGCTGAAGGCGACGGCGACGAGGGGGCCGACCGGGAGGGAGTGCTGGAGCCCGACCCATGCCCCGGTGACGCTGACCGTTGCAGCGACAAGAGGGGCGACAAGGAAGAGGCCCCTGACCGTGGAGCAGAACTGGTAGGCGATCGCCGCCGGGGTGACGAGCCAGACATAGAGGAGGAGGCCCCCGATGATGTTGAGGGAGAGGGAGACCGAGATGGCGATCATGAAGAGGAGGGCATAAAAGATGGGGCGCACCCTTATCCCGGCCGCTTCGGCAATCTTTTTGTTGAAGATGACCGCCGTGATCTCCTTGAAAAAGATCAGGACAAAGAGGACGGCGACGATGGAGATGAGGGCGAGGGCATAGATCTCCTCACGGTACAGGGAGACGACGTTCCCGAAAAGAAGTGCGCTCGTGTTGACGCCTGTCCCGAGGTACTGCATGTACGAGATGAAGAATATGGCAATGGCCATCATCATCCCGAAGAGGATCCCGAGGATCGTGTCTGTGGGCATCCTCGCCTTCTCCGAGAGGGGGCCAAGGATGACGGCGATCGTCAGGCTTGCGAGGACTGCCGCAACGGTCCCGTCGATGCCGAAGAAGATCCCGACGGCAGCACCGGCAAAGGCGGCATGTGTCATCGTAAAGCCGATGGAGGAGATGTTCATCTGCGTGATGATCACGCCGAGCACGCTGCAGGCGATCGAGGCGAAGAGCATCGCCTCGACGGCATGGCAGACGATGTTGTTCGGAATGAGGAACTCAAGCATGCGGGCCTCCCGAGAGGGTGCGGACATGATCTTCGACCTCATCTGCCGGGCAGGGCCTGTTGAAGATGAGCTGTCCGTCATTCATCACAAGCACCCGCACTTCCCTCTCGGGGAGTGCGTCGAAGGCATGAGAGACCATCATGACGGTGCAGCCCTGGTCTGCGATGCTTGCGAGTACCCCGCAGATAAAGTCACGGGTGCCGAGGTCGAGGTTGGAGAAGGGTTCGTCGAGGAGGAGGATATCGGGTTTTTTGACGAGGCTCTGGGCGATGAGCACTTTCTGCTGCTGCCCGCCGGAAAGTTTGCCGATCGGCCTCGCCGCGAGGTCGTCGATGCCGAGGAGGTCCATCACATCCCTTGCGATCCTTCTGTCCGCCTCGCCCGGCCGCCGGCCATAGCCGAGCAGGCCGTAGCGCCCCATCATCACGACGTCCTTGACGGTGAAGGGAGCGAGGGGGTCGAAGGCGAAGTTCTGGATGACGTAGCCGACCCGCCTGCGGACTTCGTAGCCCCGGGAGGCGACGTCGAGATCGCAGACCGTTGCCCGCCCCCGGGTGATCGGGAGCATCCCGTTGACTGTCTCAAGGAGGGTCGTCTTTCCGGCGCCGTTCGGTCCGCCGACAACGACAAACTCTCCGGGGGTGACGGTGAAGGTGAGGCCCCTGATCACCGGTCGGTCAGACCCTTCGTAGGCTGTGAAGACCCCCGCAAGGTCGATAGTGCCGCCGGGCATCGTCAGTGCTCGCCGGCCGTGAAGAGTTCGGCGTCGTCGAGATAGTACATCTCTTCGGCAAAGGCTTCGATCAGGGCTTCGTAGTCATCCCCGTCGCCTTCCGGGAGGCCGAAGGGCCGGGGGACGACCCTGACCGTCCTGCCATCGGTCTCGAACTCAACGGCGATCTGGTCACTCTCGATGATCTCGATGTTCCGTTTGCCGAGGGTGCACCCGCTGCCGACCTGGACCCCGTCGGCGAGGCAGGACTCCGGGGGCGTGCCGGCGCAGTAGACCCGCGCCCGAAGTTCGAAGGGGTTGTTGCAGATGTGTTCGCGCGCGTACTTTCCGATCCTGTATCCGATAACGATATATGGGCCGAGATGGCCGTGGAATGCGGCGAGGTCCGTGACGGTGAAGTTCTTTTCGAGATTGAGGTACTGGCAGCCGTTATGTCTGTGCATGAGAGATCATCGGCATTCGTGCTATAAATTAATTCAGGTTTGCTACAGGGTGAGAAAAGTGATCTGCGGGGTGTTATTCTGTCCCTGCACGGAGGGCGGCATAGGCCCGCTCCACAGCCTCACGGACCCTGCCGCCGGGGATATCCCCCTCTGCGGAGCCGATGAGGAGGGCACCGCCAGGGCCAGCGACGACGATCGCGACCGGTTCTGCGGCGATGTACGCCCCTCCATCCCACGAGCAGAGCACGCTCCGCACGATCGGCACGACAGCGCGTCCCCCGGCCATGCGCACCTCGCCGATAGTAACATCTTCCTTCATTTCTCCTCTCCCCCCTCAAGGAAGATCCGGCGCACCGGCGGTGCAAGGGCGAACCCGACCGCGGCGCCGAGGAGGGCGATCGGTCCGTCGACCCTGAGTCGTACCTCGCCCCGGCCCGCCGGATCCCCGCCGGAAAAGAGCGGTTCCATATCGACATCGACAGGTGTCGGCCCCAGGATGCCTCGAACTGCCTGCACCGCCCCAAAGGCCTTCCCTGTCGCGATGGGACCGCCGCAATCGGCCCTGATCCAGAGGGCAAGGCGTTCCAGGCTGGTGTGGGCGACGACCCTGCCGAGAAGGTGGGTGACGTGCGGGAAAAGTGTACGGAGAGTCTCCCTGTTCAGAAGAGTCGAGGGAAGCCCTTTTTCTTCCCTTTTTTCTTCTCCCTCTTCTCTCTCTTCCTCTTTCTCCTCGCCCTCTTCAGGTTCTGTTTCAGGGATATCCCACGAGAAGAGGGTGGTCCCGCCGACCAGAAAGTCGGCATGCCAGACCGCCTCTTTCTTCACGCTCACGCCGAAGGCCGCCCACCCGAGGGAGAGGGAAAGGGTCCCCGCACCTCCCTCGTAGGCCCCCGCGGCCCCGACTCGCAGGGGGAGGAGAAAGACGGATAGGAGGATGACACCGATGCCGGCATAATATGCAAGGAGAATGAGGATGTCGCCGCCGGCCATGCTCGACCTGTCTACTCGGTTCCCTGTTCGGTTTTCTTCTCCTTTTCCTCGCCCTTTTCCGGTTTGCCGACTTTGGCGGCGACACGCTCGACCATCGAGGGGATGACTTCCCCGACACTCTCGATGATCTCGGCGATCGGTCCCTTCTTCTTGAGAGAGTAGATCTGCACCCCTTCAGGACCCTTCACGTCCTTGTGGACGACGAGGAGGGCGATCGGTTCGACACCGGCACCTGCCCCGCCGCCTTCGCCGCCACCGCCCTCACCGCCCGGACCATTGCCCCTCCCTGCAGCGGCGCCGAAGCCGAAGCCGAAGCCGGCGATCGCGAAGACGACCTTGTCCCCGAGATCGAGCGGATCGCCAATGATCGCCTTTGCCGTTACGAAGTTACGAAGTTCCTCCGCCGTTACCCTGATCATCTCATCGCCTGTCATGTCTATCACACTCAGAGAGGAGAGAACCCCACATAAAGGTATGGGGGGAGGCGACCGACGGGTCCGTCACAGCAGCCGCGTCGAATCGGTCGGCCGAGGCACCTTGACGACGAGGACGCGGAAAGGCCGCTCGCCCTCGTTGATCCAGCGGTGCGGGATCCGTGCCGGGCTCTGGACCAGGGTGTCAGGGCCGCACTCCTGCCTCTCCTCGCCGATCTCGACGACGCCGGTCCCTTCCAGGACATAGAAAGCGACGTCCACGGGAGTGATGTGCTTTTTCAGGCTTTCACCGGGTTGCAGGGTGATGTGGACCATGGTGGCGTGTTCGGTGTCGTAGATCTTTCGTGCGTCCACGCCGTGCGGGTTCTTCTCGACCGGGGTCTCCATGACCGTTCGTGCAATCAATGTCTTCACCTTGGGGATACTCCGTCTCCCTCGATGAATACCTTTGGGTCGCCCCCTCCCCCTGCGATCATCAGGCGGATGAAGAGGTTCTCGACCCGGCGCGACGACGACAGGTTTATTCCCTCTCCTTGAGATGGGGGGGTGGCGGCGGCAGACTCGGCCGCCTCCGGAGGGGACGCAATTGGATGAAAAGAGAATCTCGTACCACCCGTCAGTGAGGACGGTCTATACAAAACTCCATGATATGGGGCTTTCCAATGTCTGGGACCGCTACGAGGCGCAGGGGATCGGGGGCGACCCGGACAACAGGTGCCGCTTCTGCATGGGCGGCGTACGCTGTGATTTCTGCTCGAGCGGGCCCTGTCGGGCCGACGCCGCCGCGGACAAACGCGGCGTCTGCGGGATCTCCGCGGACGGCATGGCGATGCGCATGATGCTCCTGCGCAATGTGATGGGGGCCTCGACGTACCACTACCACTGCGAGCAGACAGTGAGGACCCTGCGGGAGACCGTCCGCGGCACGACTCCCTTTACGGTGAAGGACCCGGAAAAATTGAAGGCCTTTGCGGCTCGGCTCGACCTTGACACACGCATGCCGACCGACAGACTGGCCCTTGCCCTCTGTACTTTTGTCGAGAACGACTTCCACCGCAGATCCGACGAACAAAGTCAGATCGTCGGACTCCTTGCACCGGCCGACCGCATCCGGGTCTGGCAGGAGACCGGGATCTTCCCCGGCGGGATCTACGGTGAGATGATGGTCGCGACGAGTTCCTCCCTCACGAACGTGGACGGCGACTATGTGAGCCTTGCGAAGAAGGCGATGCGTCTTTCCGTGGCGATGGCCTACCAGAGCCAGATCGTCCTCGAGTACCTCCAGGACGCACTCTTCGGGACGCCGACTCCCCACGGTATGCGGGTGGACCTCGGCGTCCTCGACCCCGACTACGTCAATATTCTCCCGAACGGCCACGAACCCTTCCTGGGCTTTGCGCTGGTGGACCTCGCCCGCGACCCCGCCTGGCAGGAGCGGGCGCACGAGGCCGGGGCGAAGGGGATACGGGTGATCGCGAATATCGAGACCGGGCAGGAGATGGTCCAGCGCCTCCCGATGGACGATGTCTTCTGGGGCTATACAGGGAACTGGATCATGCAGGAGGCGGTGCTTGCCACGGGGGCGGTGGACGTCTTTGTGGCCGACATGAACTGCTCGCTGCCCCTCGATCCCGTCTATGCGGAGAAGTTCCGCTTCAAACTTGTCCCGGTCTCGGAACTCGTCGCCTTCGAGGGCGTCGCTGACCGCGTGAATTATGACCCGGCACAGGCGCGGGCGCAGGCGGCGGCCCTCCTTGAGATGGGGATCGAGAACTTTCGGCAGAGGCACGGGAAGGTCGAACCCGTCCGCGGCCTCCCTGTCAGTCAGGCGGTCGTCGGCTTCTCGCCGGAGAGCATCACGAAGGCCCTCGGCGGGAGTCTCGTCCCCCTCCTCGACGCGATCAGGGACGGGTCGATCCGCGGTATCGCGGGTCTCGTCTCCTGCACGACCCTGCGGGACTCGGGCCAGGACGTCCACTCGGTCGCCGTCGCGGAGGAACTGATCAGGCGCGACATCCTGGTGCTCTCGATGGGCTGCGGGAACGCGGCGATGCAGGTCGCCGGCCTCTGCACTCCGGAGGCCGCGGCGAAGGCCGGGCCCGGCCTCAAGAAGGTCTGCACCTCCCTTGGCGTCCCGCCCGTCCTCTCTTTCGGGACCTGCACCGACACCGGCCGCCTCGCCGATCTCGTCGCCGCCGTCGGTGCAGCCCTCGGCGGCGTGCCCGTCGCCGACCTCCCTGTCGCGGCTGTCGCCCCCGAGTACATGGAGCAGAAGGCGACGATCGACGCGATCTTTGCTCTCGCCTTCGGGCTGTACACCTATGTGAATCCTGTGCCGACGGTGACCGGCGCCCCGCGCCTGGTGAAACTCCTCACCGCGGACCTGCAGGGGATCACTGGCGGCGTCCTCAGGCTTGAACAGGACGCAACGGCGGCTGCGGACGGTGTCCTCGGCCATATCGAGGAGAAGAGAAGAGGACTCGGGCTGTGACGGGAAAAGATACCTGGCCAGTTGCCTGCAGCACCGCCGACCCCTCGCTGATCTCCGAGGTGAAGGTGGGAAGCAGGCGGGTCATCATCTTCGGTCTCGAAGGGATGCTGGACGGCGTTGCGGCCCTCGGCATCACGGACGAACCGGCGCTCCGCGCCGAACTCCTGCGGCAGGCAGGGGAGAGGGGTCGGATACCGTGGGGCCTGGAGGAAGCGGCGACCGACGCCCTCCTCATCCTGTACCGCCGGAGGCACAGCAGAAATGGCTTTGTAGGGGAGAAGATCTCCCGCTGCGACGACAGGAGAGAGAAATAGTCTCTCCCCCTCGTGCGTGACAGAAAAAGGATGGGATATCCTGAAAAACGTGCCCCGGAGGGTATATGCAGGACCCTGTTCGGCCCCGTGTATCACCTTTCTGTCCTGCATCTTCAGCCGTTTCGAGTGCAGAACCGGGCCTTCACGGCATCGTGCCCTGAAGATAAGCCGGCGCCAGTGGCGGCCTTTCTGTACCCGCCGGTCGTGTTGCCGTACAGGCCGGCGAATGACCGTCCTGGTTCTTATCTTCCGATGGCATCTGTTCGACCCCCGGATGTGGTGTCTCTATCGCCCCTCCAGCTTTCAGCCGTTTCAGCTGGTGGACTCACCGCACCCCGGCAGGCCGTCCCGTCCCCCCTGAGGCACACACCCATACGATATATAATATATAATATTTTTGATACTTTGTTTTGCGGGAGGGGAAATGCACCGCACACTCCGCTGGCGCGAAGTCGGGATAGAGACAAACCTCCGGGCCCTGCGCGACGGTATCGTCATCAGGCGTGCCCGTCTCCCGCCGGAGAACACCCACGAGATCAGGATGATGGAGCTCTGGCTCTCCTCGATCGAGAATGTCCTCGGGAAGATCGTCGGGGGCTGTACGAGCACCGCATCCACCTCGACCCGCCTGTGCCGAAGGGGGATGTCGGGCATGTGAAGGGAACCCTCGTCGAGGCGGTTCTCGGCATTGTCTTCCTCCAGTGCGGGCTGAAGGGGGTTGCCCGTGCCGCCCGCCTGCTCAGGCCCTGATGCCGGGGATCACGTTATATATCCCTGCCCCCTGATGGGGGATCGAAGGGGCATGAAAGTCATCGGTATTGTGGGAAGCCCCCGCAAAGGGGGCAACACCGACATCCTGGTCAAGCAGGCGCTCACCGGCGCCCATGCGGCCGGGGCAGAGGCCGCCGTCATCTACCTGAACGACATGGTCTTCCAGGACTGTCAGGGCTGCGGCTACTGCAAGGGGACGAATGTCTGCCGGTTGAAGGACGATATGTATCCTGTCTATGAGGACCTGATCTCGGCCGACGGACTTGTGATCGGGAGCCCGGTCTATTTCGGGCAGATGACAGGGAACACCAAGAGTTTCATTGACCGCTGGTATGCTCTCGTGAACCCTGACTTCACCTCGCGGCTGCCGCCGGGGAAGAAGGTCGTCCTCATCTTCCCGCAGGGCGACGCCAACCCGTCGATGTACGAGGGGATGGCGACGCACTTTGAGGTGACGATGACCTTCTTCGGCATTGAGGTGACGGAGATCATCATCGCCCCTGGTCTGCTCGCGGCCGGCGAGGCGCAGGAGAGTGAAGAGTTGATGAGACGGGCCTTTGCGGCAGGAAAGAATCTTGCGGAGTGATCGAAAGCGTCGGTCTGGCACTATCCCTCCCCAAACCTTCAACCCTTTTTCCCCTGCATGGTGATGCATGGACATCGACTTTTCGCGGTACGAGAGGGACGAAGAGAGGCGGCGAACAGAGATCGATTTTACGGCGCGGTTTACCGGCCCCATCCCGTCGCGGGCCGAGATCGTCGACGCCCTCGCCCTCGTCTCAGGGGCCGACCCGTCTTCTGTCGTGCTCGAACGTCTCAGCCCGCGGGCAAAGAAGGGCGAGGTGCGGGGGAAGGCCAGGGTGTACGACGATGCCGCGGCGCGGTCCGCGGCCGAGCGGTAGCCCTCGAGCATATCCCAAAACTCTCATTCGTTCCCCTTTCCCGGGATGCTGGGCTCTGGAGAATGTATCTCATGTTCGAGTCGATGACTCTCTAGATTCCATGACGAGCGGTGCGGATCCCCGCCTTTCCCGCAATCTGAACCAGGGGACTGCCTCGAAGGTCTTCGACCTTCTCGTTGCCCCCGGACCCCCGAAAATAGGATAGGACCGGGGAAGGATAAACCCTGCATATTGAAGTAGACTGCCATCCGCTCCCTATCGTAATGGTGGGGGGACCGGGGGGTGAAACCCCCCGGAACAGACACAAGATCAGGATTTTTTTCAGAACCAAATACCTATCATTCCATCGGCGGGACAGAGGGTATGATCGGTTTTGGGATGATCTCTTCAGAAAAATGCCTTCCAGAGGTACGACGCCCCGAAGAGGACGAGGAAGAGACCGCATGCGCCGAGGACGAGGCGGTACTGCCTCACGCTCATGACCCTCCGTCCCCCTGCCGTGGCGGCGGCGACGAGCCCGAACCACCCGAAGTCTGCGGCCCAGTGGCCAAGTATGAAGGCGACGGCTACGGCCAGGCCCCCGGCAAGACCGTCGATGAGGAGGCCGGCGCCGACGGTGAGCCACCAGATCCAGAAATAGGGGTTTGCGGCGCTCGTTATGGCCCCGGCGACGTACGGGTTCCCGGCCGTCTCTCCGGGGTCGGCCTCCAGCACCGCGGTCCTGCTCTCCCTGATCGTCATCGCCCCGAAGACGATCAGGGCCGCCCCGCCGACAAGGGCGACCGCGGGACCGACCGAGCCGGCGGCGACGCCGAGGCCTGCAACGACGGCAAGGAACACCATCACTTCCAGTACGGCGTGCCCTGCCGCAACCTTCGGTCCAGCCGTCCACCCCTCCGCGAGCGCGCCCCTGATCGTCGCCACCAGCGTCGGTCCCGGGGCGAGGGCGCCTGAAAGACCGATAACGAGGCCAATGGCCAGGGCCCCTGCAATACTGTCCATCTCCATTATCATGGGTCATCCTGCTCTATGAACTCTCACCGTACCTTGTAATGTATCTTTTTGTTCCACAATGTATATCTATGGTCATAACGTACTCTCTCTCATGCAGACGAAGATCCTCCTGGACGAGGACGCCATGCCGAAAGCCTGGTATAACATCCAGGCCGACCTGCCGACACCTCTTGCCCCGCCCCTTCACCCGGGCACAGGAAAGCCGGTGACGCCCGACGACCTTGCCGCCATCTTTCCCCGCGAGCTGATCAGGCAGGAGATGACGACCGAGCGCTCTGTCCCCATCCCCGACGAGGTGCGGGACATCCTGAGGCTCTGGAGGCCGAGCCCCCTGTACAGGGCGCGGCGCCTCGAACAGCACCTGAAAACGCCGGCGAGGATCTACTACAAGTGGGAGGGGGTCAGCCCGCCGGGCAGCCACAAGCCGAATACGGCGGTGCCCCAGGCCTACTACAATATGAAAGAGGGAATCGAGCGTCTCTCCACCGAGACCGGGGCAGGGCAGTGGGGTTCGTCCCTCGCCTTCGCGACCGCCCTCTTCGGGATGGACTGCACCGTGTACATGGTCAGGTCGTCCTATGACCAGAAACCATACCGGAAGAGCATGATGCATGTCTACGGGGCCGAGTGCATCCCGTCCCCGAGCGAAAAGACGGACGCGGGCAAAAAGGTTCTTTCCGACCACCCGGACACCCCGGGGAGCCTCGGCATCGCGATCTCCGAGGCGGTGGAGGACGCGGTGAACCACGCGAACACGAACTACGCCCTCGGTTCGGTTCTGAACCATGTCTGCCTCCATCAGACGGTTATCGGTCTCGAGGCGCGGGAGCAACTCGCGATGGCCGACGCCTATCCGGACATGGTCATCGGTTGTGTCGGCGGCGGTTCGAACTTCGCTGGCCTCTCCTTCCCCTTTGCCGGGGACAAACTCCGCGGTAAACACCCGGAGACCGACATCGTCGGCGTCGAACCCGCCGCCTGCCCCACGCTCACGAAGGGGCTCTATGCCTATGACTATGGCGACATCGCGGGTCTCACACCTCTCCTGAAGATGTTCACCCTGGGCCACGACTTCGTACCGCCAGCGATCCACGCGGGCGGGCTGCGGTATCACGGCGTCTCACCCCTCGTAGCCCACCTCGCCAAAGGCGGGGCAATGCGGGCCGTCGCCTACCACCAGAACGAGGTCTTCGAGGCGGCCATCACCTTCGCGAGGACGGAGGGGATCGTCGTCGCCCCCGAGGCAGCCCATGCCGTGAAGGCGGCGATCGACGCCGCCCTCGCCTGCCGGAAGACCGGGGAGGAGAAGGTGATCCTCTTCAACAACTCGGGCCACGGCAACTTCGACTTCGCAAGTTACGATGCCTATCTTGCGGGCGGCCTCCCCGACTACGAATACCCGGCCGAGTTGATCCGCGAATCTCTTGCGCACCTGCCGAAGGTGGGGTGATGCCGGTGGAATGGATCCTGCCGTAAACGGCGTAACAGAGATCTTCAGGCCGGGCTATCAGGAATTCCTTGCCGCCGCGGAGGGGGGGTCCCGGCCCCTCATCATCCCCCTCTGCCAGGAACTCCCTCTCCCCCCGGCGACGCCGCCGGAGGTCTACGCTGCGCTCTGCACAGGCGCCGGTTTCCTCCTGGAGTCGATGGAGGGAAGTGACCGGAGTGCCCGCTACTCAGTGATCGGGGTCGACCCCGTGCTCAGTCTCTCCCTCAGGGAGACAGCGGAGATCGCCGGCGTCGACCCTTTCGTCCGGATCGCCGCCTCTCCTGATGGGGCCGATCCTGTCGAGATGGTCAGGTCGGTCCTTGGCCGGTTTACCGTCGCCGATGTCGGCGCCCCGCGGTATTTCGGGGGTTTTGTCGGCTACTTCGCGTACGACCTTGTCCACCGTTTCCATCCTAAGGTCGGGCCTGGCCGCCATGCCGGCCCTGACACGCCCCTGGCCAGACTTCTCCTTGCACAGGACTGCATCGTCTTCGACCACCTCGCTGGCAGGATGTACGTCTTCTCCAGCCCCCTGCTGACCGAAGACACAGACCCTCACAGGGCGTACAAGAAGAGCCGGGCGAGGATCAGGGCGCTGGTTACACAGATCCGGATCCTCGAACCGGAGGAACGGAAACCCCGACCAGAAGCCGCAGGGATTGACCTCCCCTGCCGTTCGACCTTCTCGAAGGAGGCCTTCGAGGCCGCCGTCCTGAAGATGAAGGAGCACATCGTGGCAGGCGACATCTTCCAGGGCGTCCTGTCCAGGCGGATCGACTGCGACTATCCGGGCGACCCCTTCGCTATCTATGAGGCGCTCAGGGCGATCAACCCGGGCCCATACATGTACTTCCTGGACTTCGGGAACCAGCAGGTCGCCGGCGCAAGTCCCGAGATGCTCGTCCGCGTGGAGAAGGGGACGGTCACGACCGTCCCGATAGCCGGGACGCGGCCGAGGGGCGCGACATCCGAAGAGGACGACCGCCTCGAAGCAGACCTCCTCGCCGACGAGAAAGAACGGGCCGAGCACACCATGCTCGTCGACCTCGCCAGAAACGATCTCGGCAGGGTCTGCACCTACGGGTCGGTCCGCCTGTCCGCGTTCATGGACGTCGAGAAGTTCTCCCATGTCCAGCATATCGTCTCCACGGTTGAGGGGTCGCTCGACGACCGCTACGACTGTTTCGATGCCTTCGCGTCGTGTTTCCCGGCCGGCACCGTCTCAGGCGCACCGAAGATCAGGGCGATGCAGATCATCGACGACCTGGAGCCCTGCCCCCGCGGCATCTATGCCGGTGCGGTCGGGCATGTCGGCTTCGACGGGGACATGGACGTCGCCATCGCGATCAGGACCGTGGTCGTCGAGAACGGGACGGCGTCGGTCCAGGCCGGTGCCGGCATCGTCGCCGACTCCGTCCCTGAGAACGAATGGGAGGAGACGAAGAACAAGGCTGCGGCCATGCTCCGCGCCATTGCATACGGGAGGAGAGACCTATGAGAGTGCTCATCATCGACTGCTATGACAGCTTCACCTACAACCTCTACCAGCAGGTAGGAAAACTCGGCGGGGAACCGGTCGTCGTTAAGAACGACGCCCCACCTTCGGTGCTCAGGGACGTCGACTGCGACCGGATCATCCTCTCGCCCGGACCGGGAACGCCCGAGGACTCGGGCCTCTGCCTCGACGCCCTCAGGACCATCTGCTGCGACATCCCGACTCTCGGGGTCTGCCTCGGCCACCAGGCGATCTGCACCGCTTTCGGCGGGCGGGTGACCCGGGCAGGGCGCCTGATGCACGGCAAGACTTCCCGGATCACCCACGACGGCACCGGGATCTTCGACGGGGTCCCCGACCCGTTCTCGGCCACCAGGTACCACTCGCTGGTTGCGGACCGCGCCAGCCTTCCCCCTGGACTCGAAGTCACGGCGACGAGTCTGGACGACGGCTATGTGATGGGCGTCCGGCACCGCGATTATCCCATCGAGGGCATCCAGTTCCATCCCGAGAGCATCCTCTCCCCCGAGGGGGACCGGATCATCGAGAACTTCCTCGCCGGAAAGGGGGTGCCGGCATGATCAGGGAGGCGATCGGGACCGTGACCACGGGCCGCGACCTCACCGACCAGGAGGCCGGTGCGGTCATGGAGGAGATCCTCGGCGGCGGGGCGACCCAGGCACAGATGGGCGCTTTCCTTACGGCGCTCAGGATGAAAGGGGAATCTGTGCCGGAGATCGCCGGCTTTGCGCGGGCGATGCGCGGGGCGTCTGTCAGGATCAGGCCGAAGGTCACCGGCGTCCTTGTCGACACCTGCGGCACCGGCGGGGACGGCGCCGGCACTTTCAACATCAGCACCGCGGCGGCTTTCGTCGTTGCCGGCGCCGGCGTGCCTGTCGTGAAGCACGGCAACCGGAGCGCGACGAGCAGGTGCGGTTCGGCCGACGTCCTTGCCGCGCTCGGTGTGTGCCGGGATATAGAACCAGAACGCGCCCGCACGATCGTCGAGGAGATCGGGATTGTCTTCCTCTATGCACCGGCATACCACCCGGCCCTCGGCCGGGTGGCCGGGCCGAGATCAGAACTTGGTATCAGGACGGTCTTCAACCTCCTCGGCCCCCTTGCAAATCCGGCCGGGGCTGAAGCGCAACTCGTCGGGGTCTACAGCCCTGCCCTCACCGAAACGGTCGCCGGCGTGCTGAAGAGCCTCGGCGTCAGGCGGGCGATGGTGGTCAACGGCAGCGGGATCGACGAGATCAGCACCGCCGGGCCGACCAGGGTCTCGGAACTCCGCGAGGGTGAGGTTCGCAGCTACACTCTCCTCTGCGAGGACTACGGGATCCCCCCCGCATCCCTCTCCGACCTTGCCGGCGGCGACGCCGCGGAGAACGCACGGATCCTTGAGGGTGTGCTCGACGGCGAACACGGGCCCGCCCGCGACATCGTCCTCCTCAACGCCGCCGCAGGGATCTATCTCGGGGGAAGGGCCGGAGACCTGGCTGAGGGCCTTCGCCTAGCGGAAGCGTCGATCGATTCGGGAAAGGCGCGGGAGAAACTCGACGCCCTTGTCGGGGCGACGGGGAGCGCCCGATGATCCTGGACGATATCCTCGCCCGCACCCGCGAGCGCGTGGCCGGACTGGAGGCCGACGGCCACATCCCCGACCGCCGGGCATCAGGGCGGTTCAGCCTGACGAAGGCGATCCGCTCCTCCGACCGGAGGAACGCGGTCATCGCCGAGGTGAAGTACGCCTCGCCCTCGCGCGGCACCATCCGCATGTCAGGCTCCCCGGAGGCGCTGGCGGCAGACCTTGTCGCCGGCGGCTGCGCCGGGCTCTCGGTGCTGACCGAGCCCTTCTTCTTCGGGGGGAGCACCGAGAACCTCAGGCATGTCCGTGAGGTCGCGCCCGTCCCGATCCTGCGGAAGGACTTCATCGTCGACGAACTCCAGCTCAGGGAGACGGCGACGATGGGTGCCGACGCCGTCCTCCTCATCGCCGGCGTGCTCGGCCGCGACCTCGGACGGTTCGTGGACCTCGCCCTCTCCCTCGGCCTTGAGCCCCTGGTGGAGGTGCGGAACAGGGAGGATGCCGGACGTGCCCGCGCCGCCGGGGCCGAACTGGTCGGGATCAACAACCGCGACCTCACCACGATGACCGTCGACCTGCACACCACACAGAGGCTCGCCCCTCTCGTCGGCGGCGACGGTCGTCTCGTCGTCTCTGAGAGCGGCGTCGTCTGGCCCTGCGATGTCAGGGCCCTGCGGCCGTACTGCGACGCCTTTCTTGTCGGTTCGGCCCTCATGTCCTCGGCGCATCCGGGAAAGAGGCTGGAGAGGCTCGTATGCGCGTGAAGATCTGCGGGGTCACGCGGGTCGCGGACGCCGTCGCCGCCGAAGAGGCCGGGGCCGACGCGATCGGCGTCGTCCTCTTCTCAGACTCGCCGCGCTCGATCTCCCCTGAGAAGGCGGCAGAGATCTTCGCCGCGCTCGGCCCCTTCACGGCCAGGGTCTGCGTCTCTCGGACGGCCGACCCGGCAGAACTCGCCGCGATCCTCGCCCTCGGCCCGACGGCGGTGCAAATTTATCACGACCTTTCGGTGCCGCCCGGCGTGCGGGCGGTCAGGGCGACCGCCGACGGGAGACTCCCTGCCGGCAGGTGCGACGCCGTCCTCCTCGACCGGAGCGAGGGCACAGGGAGGCAATACGATCTGAATGAGGCCAGGTCTCTCGTCCTGCGGTCGCCCGTCCCGGTCGTCCTCTCTGGCGGGCTTACGCCGGAAAACGTCGGCGAGGCGGCGAGAGACGTGCGCCCGTACGCCGTGGACGTCTCGTCGGGCGTCGAAGACCGGCCGGGCATCAAGAACAGAAAGAAAATGACTGAGTTTATCATGGCATGCAGGAGCATATCCCCATGAAAAAGGGATATTTCGGTGAATTCGGCGGACAGTTCGTCCCCGAGACCCTGATGGGGGAGCTCGGGGCGCTGGAGACCGCCTATGAACGCGCGAAGAACGACCCGGCCTTCCAGGCCGAACTTGAGGGCTACCTCTCGACCTTTGCCGGGCGTGAGACCCCGCTCACCTACTGCCGGAACCTCTCCTGCGACCTCGGCTGCCGGATCTATCTGAAGAGGGAGGACCTCCTCCACGGCGGCGCCCACAAGATCAACAACACCCTCGGCCAGGCCCTGCTGGCGCGGCACATGGGGAAGAGCAGGATCATCGCCGAGACCGGCGCCGGCCAGCACGGGGTGGCGACGGCGATCGCGGGTGCGGCCCTCGGTCTCCCGGTCGAGGTCTATATGGGGGAGGTGGACATGGCCAGGCAGAGGCTGAACGTCTTCAGGATGGAACTCCTGGGGGCGACGGTCCACCCGGTGCGGACAGGCAGCCGCACCCTGAAGGACGCGGTCAGCGAGGCCCTGCGCGACTGGATCGTGAGGCCCGCAGAGACCTACTATCTCCTCGGCTCCGCGGTGGGGCCGCACCCGTACCCGACGATGGTCAGGGACTTCCAGTGCGTCATCGGACAGGAGATGCGGGAGCAGGTCCTGAAGGTCGAGGGGCGTCTGCCCACGGCGGTCGTCGCCTGCGTCGGCGGCGGGTCGAATGCGATCGGAACCTTCTATCCCCTTCTCGGCGACGACGATGTGCGCCTTGTCGGCGTGGAAGCCGGAGGCGAGGGCCTCTCGACCGGGAAGCACGGGGCCACCCTCTGCGCCGGGACGAAGGGGGTGCTCCAGGGCTCTCTCTCGTACCTCCTCCAGGACCGGGACGGACAGATCCTTGATACCCATTCGGTCTCTGCCGGCCTCGACTATCCCGGCGTCGGGCCTGAACACAGCATGCTGAAGGACATCGGGCGGGCCGAGTACGTCGCGGTCACCGACGACGAGGCTCTCGCCGCCTTCTCCCTGCTCTCGCGGCGGGAGGGGATCATCCCGGCACTGGAGTCGTCCCATGCGGTGGCGTACGCCGTGAAGATGGCGAAGGATCTGGACGAGGACGACATCATCGTCGTCACCCTCTCCGGGCGGGGGGACAAGGACGTGGTCGAGGTGGCGGCGAGGATGGGGGTGACGATATGAGCAGGATCGACGCCCTCTTCTCAGGCCTGGAAAGACCGGCCTGCATCGCCTATCTGGCGGGCGGCGACCCTGACCCGGAGACCTCCCTTGCGGCGGTGCGGGCGGTCGTCGACGCCGGCGCGGACATCATCGAGATCGGCGTGCCTTTCACCGACCCCATCGCCGACGGTCCGACGATCAGGCGGGCGGACAACCGTGCCCTTGCGGCCGGGACGACGCCGGACCGGATCTTCGAGCTGGTGCGGGCCGTCAGGGCGGGGACTTCCGTCCCGATCGTCCTGATGACGGCGTACACCATCGTCTATGTCCGCGGCGTCGACCGCTTCTACCGGGAGGCGGCGGAAGCAGGAACCGATGGGGTGATCATCCCAGACATGCCCCCGGAGGAGTCTGGGGACGCCGTCGCCGCGGCCGGGCTGTACGGCCTCGACCAGATCTTTCTCGTGGCCCCGAACACCCCTGAAGAGCGCCTTGACCTGATCCTGGAGCATGCAGGCGGGTTCCTCTATCTCGTCTCCGTGCAGGGGGTCACCGGTGCGAGGTCCGGCCTCCCGCACGGCATCGAGGAGAGGATCGCCGCGTTGCGGTCGCGTACCGCTCTCCCCATCGCCGTGGGCTTCGGCATCTCGGGCCCCGAGCAGGTGCGGGCGATCGCGGCCGCGGGTGCCGACGGCGTGATCGTCGGCAGCGCGATCGTGGCAATCGTCGAGAAGCATCTTGGAGACAGAGAGGCGATGTGCGCCGAACTGAAAGAGTTCGTCGCCGGCCTCTGCGGGGCTGTCAGGGACGGGGCCTGAAGAGGAACATGACGACGATCGGCCTTGTGATCAACCCACTCGCCGGCCTCGGTGGAACGGTCGGCCTGAAGGGGACGGACGGGACGGCGGACGAGGCACGGTGGCGGGGTGCTGTGCCGCGGGCGCATGAGCGTGCCGTCGAGGCCCTCCTCTCTCTCCGGGGCCTCCCCCTCCGCGTCCTCGCCTCTGCCGGTGCGATGGGCGCCGACGCCCTGGATGCCGCGGGCATCAGGGAGTACGAGGTCGTCCATAGTGCCACAGGCAGGGAGACGACGGCCGACGACACCCGCACCGCGGTCAGAGCCTGTATCGATGCCGGCGCCGACCTCCTCCTCTTCTGCGGCGGTGACGGCACGGCGCGGGACGTCGCGGCGGCCGCGGGGAAGACCCCCATTCTCGGCATCCCCGCGGGCGTGAAGATGTACTCGGGCGTCTTTGCCGTCCGTCCCTCTGCAGTGGGCGAGGTCCTTGCCGGGGACTACGCCCTCCGCGAGGCCGAGGTGATGGACATCGACGAGGAGGCGTACCGGCGGGGCGACCTCCGGGCCCGCCTCTACGCGACGGTCAGGGTGCCCTTCCTCCCCGGCCGGGTGCAGTGCGGAAAGGAGGTCTCCTTCGGGGACGAGGCCGCCGCCCGAGACGGCATCGCCCGCTTCATGGCCGACCTGATCCGGGCCGGTGGGTGCGTGGTCCTCGGGGCCGGGGGGACCACCGCCGCGATCGCCAGAGAGGCCGGGATCGAGTCGACCCTCCTCGGCGTGGACGTGGTCGTGGACGGAACATGTGTCGCCTCAGACGTCGACGAGTCGACCCTCCTCGCGCATGTCGGGCGTGCCGACCGGTGCCGGATCATCGTCAGCCCGATCGGGGCGCAGGGTGCTGTCCTCGGGAGGGGCACCGGGCCGATCACCCCCGCGGTGCTCAGGGCCGCGGGGCCCGAGAACCTCGTCGTCGTCGCCACGCCCGGCAAACTCGCCGCAACGCCGACCCTCTTCGTCGACACCGGCGACCCGGCCCTCGACGCCGCCTTCGGAGAGAGAATATCCGTCATCTGCGGCTACCATATCGCGAGGCTGATGCCCCTCATCAGGCCGGCGGAGGAGTGACCGTACCCTCGACACCTGTCCACCGATCCCGGTCGTCTCTCTCCTTGTGTCCCTCCTCTTTCAGGCCCGTGCTCTATGTCCGCACACTTTTGCTCGCGTCCTGTCTTTTTTTTGTGTTTTTTTGCACTTCTGTCAAGAAAATTTGTACCCTATGGATAGCATTATCTGATCTCCTGCATGACGCCCTGCATGGACCCTCAGGTCACCGAGATCACCGTCCTCCCGGGACGGGACAAGAACGGCGAGACCGAGCACTTCGACCGGATCGTCATCAGGCCGGGCGAGACACTCGCCATCGTCGGCCCGACCGGGTCAGGAAAGAGCGCCTTCATCAACGACATCGAGGTCTTTGCGAGGAACGACACGGTCACCGGACGGACCGTCCTGGTCAACGGGGAGGCGCCGCCCGACGACTATGTGCGTGACCCGGCGAAAAAACCGGTCGCCCTCATCACCCAGAACACCCGCTGCCTCGCCGACCTCGGGGTTGCGGAGTTCCTCGGGATGCACCTCTCGGCCCGCGGCATCGGGGACGAAAAGGTCGTGGAAGAGACGATCGCCCTTGCAAACGAGTTCACCGGCGAGAAAATCGCGCACGGGACAGGGATGACCTCTCTCTCCGGCGGGCAGACCAGGTCCCTCATGGTGGCTGACGCGATCCTCATCGGGAGCACGCCCGTGATCATCCTGGACGAGGTCGAGAACGCCGGGATCTTCAAGGACAGGGTGATCGAGGTCCTCCGCACCTACCGGAAAGCCGTGGTCTTCGTCACCCACGACCCCCTCGTCGCCCTGATGTGCGACCGGCGGATCGTGATGCGGAACGGGACGGTCGTCAGGGTCATAGAGCGGACAGGCCGCGAGGACGAGGCCCTCTCCGCGGTGAAGGCGATGGACGACATCCTCTGCCGCCTCAGGGAACGGATCCGCGCCGGCGAGGCGATCGTCGGCGGCCTGCCTGCCGCTTTCACCTCCGAAGAGGTGCACGCGGCTCTCACCTCGGACTCGGTGCATGCCCTATGAAACTCCTTGTCATTGCAGGACCACCGTCTGCGGGCAAGACCGCGGTCGTCCGCCAGGTCCTCAGGAGCCTCGGGCCTGAGGAGAAGGCGGCCTACCTCAAGATCGACGTCGTCAGGGCCTTCGAGGACGAGGAACTCGCGGCCGAGTTCGGCATCCCGGCACGGAAGGTCTACTCGGGCGACCTCTGTCCCGACCATGCCGGGATCATGGTGATGGCCGACGCCCTCCGCTGGGCCGAGGCCGAGAAAGCTTCTCTCCTCATCGTGGAGTCCGCAGGTCTCTGCCTCCGCTGCTCACCGTACGTCACCCAGGCCCTCGGTGTCGTCGTCCTCAGTGCCGTCTCCGGTATCCACGCCCCCCTGAAGATGGGTCCGATGATCGGCCTCGCCGACGTGGCGGTCGTCACCAGGATTGACCTGGTCTCCCAGGCCGAGAAGGAGGTCTTCAGGGAGGGGATCAGGGAGGTGGCCCCCGAGATCGAGATCGTCGAGACGAACGCGGTGCAGGGGACGGGCATGCGCTACCTGCTCAGGAGGATCAAAGAGGCCGACGAGGTGACGGACGCCGGCACCATCGAACTCCGCGGCGTCCCGCCCCTCGGTGTCTGCACTGTCTGCGTCGGCAAGAAAGAGATCGGGTGGCAGCACCATTTCGGCGTCGTCCGGAGACTCGGGGACGCCGGCACGCTCTTCCGGGGTGAGTAGATGGTCTGGCAGCCTCCCGGAAAGAACTGCGGCCTCTGCGGGGCGCGAACCTGCGATGCGTTCATGGAGATGGTTGCCGCAGGGGAGCGTTCCGTCTCCGACTGCCCCTTCTCCGAGGGCGAGGCCTGCGTCGCCGCGCCTGACACCGTCTACACGGGGCGGGACATCGTCGGCAATGCCTACGACTTCGTCCTCGACCCCCTGCCCGGCGAACCCACGGCCCGGAAGATCGTCCTCCCCTTCAGGCCCGACCTCGTGGAGAGGTGGGGGATCGCGGAGGGCGAGATCGTCGTCGGCCGCCCGATGGGCGCGGGGTGCCCGGTCCAGCACGTGATCCGGGTGGTCGAGGCCGACCCCATCACCGGCCTCATCACCGGCCATGTCGTCGGCCCTGAGTTCTCCCGCGGTCGGGAGTACCATGACGTGCGGGCCTACCACATGATCGGCTTCGAGGGCCTCGCCCGCCCTGTCGCCCACCCTCCGGTCTTCGGGAAACGCCAGCGTTTCCTCCCGGGCTTCTGCATGATGGCCCTCGCCCACACCGGGGTTATCAATATGATTGTGGAGCGCCCAGAGGGGCTGCACGTACGGGTGGAGGACGTCATCATATGAAGACCATCGCGGGAATCGAGGAACGGATCCGGGACGGCAGCGCTGTTGTCCTGACCGCAGTTGAACTGAAGAAACGGATCCGGGAAGGGGAGAGGCTGACGCCTGAAGACGTCGACGTCGTCACCTGTGGGACCTGCGGTGTGATGTCAGGGACGACGGCGGTCCTCTCCATGCCGGTGGCCCAACCGGGCACTTTCTTCCGGGCCGACACCGTCAGCCTGAACGGTGTCCCGGCCTTCCCGGGCCCCTGCCCGAACGAGCGCCTCGGCCTGGTGGACATGGTCGTCTACGGCACCTCTCACAGCGGGCAGAGGTACGGCGGCGGCCACCTCATCGCCGACCTGGCGGCAGGAAAGGACGTCGATGTCCTGGTCACGGCGGGGGGACGGGAGATCTCGCGCACGGTCACGATCGAGGACTGCACCGTCGCCCGCCTGGTCACGACCAGGAGCGCCTTCAGGAACTATACCGCCTACGTGAACCGCGAGCCCTCTGAGGTCAGGACGATCTTCTCGGCCGCGGGTATGCGGGGGCCGTGTGCCGAGGCCTCGGTCAGCGGCTGCGGCGAGATCAACCCGATCGAGAACGACCCTTCCCTCAGGTTCATCAGGGCGGGTGGGCGGGTGCTCGTGAACGGGGCGCCCGGTTTCGTGATGGGTGAGGGGACGCGGAGCACGCCGGAAAAGCCGAACATCATGGTCTTCGCCGACATCAGGGAGATGAACCCCCGCTACTGCGGCGGCTTCGTCACATCGGCAGGGCCTGAGTGCATCACGAGCATCGCCGCGGCGATCCCCGTCCTGGACGAGGCCGGGCTCTTTGCCCTCTCCGTTCTCGACGAGGCGATCGCACTGCCCGTGGCCGACATCAGCGACCGCCGCCCCTTTGCGGCGGCGACCTACGGGGACGTCTGGCAGGGCACCGACCGGCGTGTCACCTACGACCCGGCTTCCTGCCTCTTCTGCGAGCCCTGCGTTGCCGGGGGTATCTGCCCGACCGGCGCCTTTG
This sequence comes from Methanofollis ethanolicus, assembly GCF_001571385.1. Classification (NCBI taxonomy): domain Archaea; kingdom Methanobacteriati; phylum Methanobacteriota; class Methanomicrobia; order Methanomicrobiales; family Methanomicrobiaceae; genus Methanofollis; species Methanofollis ethanolicus. The sequence continues at coordinate 326,487 of NZ_BCNW01000001.1, forward strand.
CGACCGGGAAGGGGATCGACACGGCCCTCTGCGTCTCCTGCGGGGCGTGTGCGGCATCGTGTCGCGGCGGCGCTGTCTCCGCCACCCTCGGGACCATTACCGTCTGCGACAGGCGGGTGTCGATCACCCTCCGCCAGTCCGACAGGAACCGTGCCGAGGCACTCTGCGAGGACCTGCGCCAGAGGATCCTTGACCTGGGGTTCCCGGTGAGGTGACAATGATGCGACCGTACACCCTCCTCTGCCCCGACTGCGGGGAAACTGTCGAGGACCACTACACCCTCTCCTGCCCCTCCGGGTGTAGGGCCCTCGTCCGCACCGTCTACCGAAAAAAGACCCTTGATATCAGGGACGAACCCGGTGTCTTCAGGTTCTCCGACTGGCTCCCTGTCGAGGGGACGATCAAGTCCGCAGCAGGGCCGGTCACCTTCCGCTCCACCGCTCTTGCCCGAGATATTGGCCTCAGGAATCTCTGGATAGGCTTTTCCGGCTACTGGCCCGAGAAGGGGGGGAGGGTTCTCACCTGTTCCTTCAAGGAACTCGAAGCCCTCCCGACGATGGTGCGGGTGCGGGAGACGGCCCGCGGCCGAACCCTCGTCGTCGCCTCCGCCGGGAACACAGGCCGCGCCTTCTGCCAGACCGCGGCCCTGACCGGGATGCCGGTCGTCGTCGTCGTGCCGGAGAATGCCGTCGCCCGCCTCTGGACGACGGTGGAGACCGACAGAGTCTGCCTGGTCACGGTGGACGGCGACTATGCCGACGCCATCGCGGTGGCGAACGGCCTCTGCTCTGTCCAGGGTTTGATCCCGGAGGGCGGGGCGAAGAATGTCGCCCGGAGGGACGGCATGGGCACGGTGATGCTCGACGCCGCTGTCACCCTGGGCCGGATCCCCGACCACTATGTCCAGGCCGTCGGGAGCGGGACCGGGGGCATCGCTGCCTGGGAGGCTTCGATGAGGCTTCTCGGCGACGGCAGGTTCGGGGACCGTCTGCCGCGCCTGCACCTCGCGCAGAACGCCCCCTTTGTCCCGATGGTCAGGGCATGGCAGGCAGGCAGGCGCGAGATCATCCCTGAAGAGGATATGCCCGATGCACGGGCGTCGATCGCGGCGGTTTATTCTGATGTCCTGACGAATAGAAGTCCGCCTTATGGTGTCGGCGGCGGCGTCTTTGACGCCCTCACGGCGACAGGAGGATCGATGTATTCGGTGGAGAACAGAGAGGCTGAGGATGCGGGACGGCACTTCGCCGAGGCCGAGGGGATCGACCTCGACCCGGCGGCCGCGGTGGCGGTGGCCGCCCTCAGGCAGGCGGTGGAGTCGGGGAAGATCGGGCGCAACGATGCCGTCCTCCTCAACATCACCGGCGGCGGCTACCGGCGCGTGGCCGAGGAGCATGAGCGCTACAGGATCGAGCCCGCGTTCAGGGTCGCTCCAGACGTGGACGCGGCCGTCCTCGGGGCGAGGGTGCTCGGGCAGGTGAGAAACCGTGCATGAAGACCTCGTCGCCGACCTCCTCGCCGAAAAGGGGATCGACCTTGTCGCCTCCCTCCCCTGCGACCGCGCCGGCGACCTCTGCTTCCTCCTCTCGGAGCGCTTCCCGACCGTCGGGCTGATGCGGGAGGAGGACGGCGTCGGCGTCTCTGCCGGGGCGGTGCTCGCCGGGAAGAGGCCTGTGGTCGTCATCCAGAGTTCGGGTCTCGGGAACATGCTCAACGCGGTCCTCTCTCTCACCGTCACCTTCGCCCTGCCCCTCCCGATACTGGCGAGCTGGCGGGGGGTGTACAAGGAGAAGATCCCGGCCCAGATCCCCTTCAACACCCGCCTCCCCGCGATCCTCGAAGCGGCGGGCATCCCGTATACCGTCGTCCAGGACGCCGGCGAGATCCGGAAGATCGGCGAGGTGATCGACGACGCTTTCCTCCATTCCCGCCCCCATGTCGCCCTCATCTCGCCGAAGGTCTGGGAGGGGGGGAAGTGCGAGGTCTGCCGCGACCTGCCGCCGCGGCCCTGCCGTCCCTGCATCGTCGGAGAGCGCCCGGTCCCCTCGCCGGTGACCGAGAGGTTCGGGGCGATCAGGGCGATCGTCCCCCACCTCGGAGACGCCGCCGTCGTCTGCAACATCGGGGTGCCGAGCAAGGAGCTCTACGCCGCGGGCGACCGCCCGCTCACCTTCTACATGCTCGGCTCCTACACCCAGGCCTCGGCTATCGGCCTCGGCCTCGCTCTCTCGACAGACAGGCGGGTCGTCGTCATCGACGGCGACGGCAGCCTCCTCGGGAGCGCCATCCTCCCGGTCATCGCGGCGAGCGCCCCGAAAAACCTCACCGTCGTCTGCCTGGACAACGGCACCTTCGGCTCGACGGGCAACCAGCCCACCTGTGCCTGCACCGGTGCCGACCTCGAAGTCGCGGCGATCGCCGCAGGCTTTCGCCGGACCTGCACCGTCGCCGACGAGGGGGCAATCGTGGCGGCCCTGGACGACCCCTCCCCCGGCCCCGCCTTTGTCAGGGTGCTGATCAGGCCGGGCAACGCGGACGTGCCCAATATCCCTCTCTCCCCCGCGGAGATCAGGGGCCGCTTCATGGCCGCGGTGAAGGGGCGGGAGTGAGGATCAGGTCTGTCTCTGTTTTGGCTCAGGGGGGATTTTCCTGTTCTGAAGTGGCGGTGCCGGGGACGAAGCCCCGGTACCTCTGTGGGAGAGGCAGGAGATCGGCGACCTGTCCGGGGGGTTTCGGTGAAGACCGATAGTCTTCTTGACTCCCCACGGTCGCCACTCGAGAATCAGAAATTTTCTCAAGGTCGCTAAAGTTCGCACCCTGCCATTAGAATATGGATGGGATGGCAATCTCCCTTCTCAGGATCTCTATTCTTTCTTCCCCGGTTCTATCCTAAGATCGGGGGTCCGGGGGCAACGAGAAAGCCATCAGGCTTTCGAGTAGTCCCCCGGTGAGCAGTATGGGGAAGGCGGTGGATCGGTTACACTCCTCCGGGGGGCTGTTGCCCCCCGGTCCCCCCGCGTTAGGATAGGCAGGGATACGGCAATCTCCCTCCTCATGATTCTCTGATCAATCTTCCCCGGTTCTCTTCTCATTTCGAGGCAGGGAGCGCTTCGGCCCCCCTCAAAAAAAGGAGTATCTCCCCTCTCACTCGGTGATCATCGTGCCGACGCCGGCATCGGTGAAGAGTTCGAGGAGGATGGTGTGGGGCTTGTTGCCGTTCACCACATGCGCGAAGGGCACGCCCCCTTTCACCGCCCTGACGCAGGAGTCGATCTTCGGGATCATGCCGCCCGCGATCGTGCCGTCTGTCATCAGGTCTTCGGTCTCGATCGCCCTGAGATGGCGGTAGACCTGCGTCCTCTCCCTGTCCATCACGCCGTCGACGTCAGTGAGGTTGATGAGCTTGAACGCGTTGAGGGCGATGGCGATCTCGCCGGCCGCCGTGTCCGCGTTGATGTTCAGGCTCCGGCCCGCCCTGTCGATCGCGATCGGGGCGATGACCGTGATATAGCCGTTCGCGAGCAGGGTGGTGATCAGTTCGGGGTTGATCTTCTCGATCTCGCCCACGTATCCGAGGTCGACCTCCTGCTCCTCCTCGCCCACCTTCACCTTCTGGTTGGCGATCTTCTTCGCGATGATGACATTGCCGTCGTTCCCCGAGATGCCGACCCCCTGTGCGCCGCACCGCGCCAGGACCGAGACGATGCCATCGTTGATCTTGCCGACCAGCACCATCTGCGCGATCTCCAGGGTCTCGGCGTCGGTGATCCGCAGGCCGCCGACAAACTGCGGCTCCTTGCCGAGGGCCTTCATCTTCTCGGTGATCTCGGGGCCGCCGCCATGGACGACGACGACCCGCATGCCCACATAGTGGAGGAGGACGATGTCCCTGATCGCGTTTTCGAGCATCTCCTGATCGACCATCGCATGGCCGCCGAGTTTGATCACGATCGTCTTGCCGTGGAAGTGCTGGATATAGGGCAGCGCCTCCATCAAGACTTCTTCGCGCCTCATGTCGTATACTTCCCGTTGATCTCGACGTATTTCTCGGTGAGGTCGCAGCCCCATGCGGCGGCCGCACCCGCGCCCGCGGCAAGGTCCAGGGAGAAGACGACGGTCTTCCCGTGCATCGCCGCCTTTGCCCTGACCAGATCGGAGACGATCACCCCGCCCTTCACGAGGGGTGTCTCCTCCGCGCCCTCACCTATGGTGAGGGAGATGGCGTCGGGGTCGAAGACGACACCGGCCCTGCCGGCCGCGGCGACGACGCGGCCCCAGTTCGGGTCCTCGCCGTAGACCGCGGTCTTGACGAGGGGAGAGGCGACGACGGTCCGCGCCACCTGTTCGGCCGCCGCCTCGTCAGGGGCGCCGGTGACCCGCACTTCGAGCATCTTCGTCGCCCCTTCGCCGTCCGCGGCGATCTGCTTCGCGAGGGAGACACAGCAGGCCTCCAGAGCCGCATCGAATGTCTTCCTGTCCACGGGGCCGGCACGGCCGGTTGCGGTCACGAAGGCGCAGTCGTTTGTGCTCTCGTCCCCGTCCACGACGACGCGGTTGAAACTCCGGCGCACCGCGGAGCGGAGGGACTCCTGCAACTCTGCCGCTCCGATCTTCGCGTCGGTGTAGATGAAGGCGAGCATCGTCCCCATGTTCGGGGCGATCATCCCGCTTCCCTTGCAGATGCCCGCGACGGTAAAGCCGTCGCCTTCGACGAGAGCGTGCTTCTCGACCAGGTCCGTCGTCATGATCGCCCGCGCCGCCGCCACTTCGGCCTCTGCCGACGAGACGAGATGCGGGGCGACCTCCCGGCACTGTCTGTCTATCCGTTCGAGGTCGAGATAACGCCCGATCACGCCGGTGCTGGCCACGCCGACCCTGTCCTCCGGGAGGCCGAGGGCCGCTGCCGCGGTCCCGGCCATCTTCACGGCGTCCTCATACCCCCTCTTCCCGGTGTAGGCATTCGCACATCCTGAATTGACGACGATCGCGTCGAGTTTCCCGGCCGCGACCCTCTCCCGCATTAACTGGACCGGGGCCGCACACACCCGGTTGGAGGTGAACGTCGCCGCCGCGGTGCCGCTCGCCCGGATCACCGCAAGCCCGTACTTCCCCTCCTTGATCCCCCAGGCTTCCACGCCCTGGACCGCACAGATACTCTTCATGCTTCTTATTCCTCCTTCATCTCGTATGAGGCGCCAAGCCCCTGCACGATGTCGCGGCGTGCGACAATCCCGACCAGCCTCTTCTTCTCCACGACAGGCAGGCGGGAGATGCCCTCCTTCAGCATCACGGCCGCCGCCTTCTCGATGTCGTCCTCAGGGGCGATGGCGATCGCGGGCATTGACATCACCTGGCGGACCTGCGTCTTCCCGACGTCCGAGAGGGCCGCCTTCGTCTTTTCCATGTTTATCATTTCCCTGATCGGCACTTCGATGAACTCGAAGGGCGACGGGAGCCAGAGGTCTTCGGAGACCCCGCCGGTCTTCAGGAGGGAGAGGATGTCGGCCTCCGTGACCATCCCGACCAGTTCGTTCCCGTCCAGCACAGGCAGGCCGCTGATGTCGTGCCTCCGCAGGAGGGAGGAGGCGTGCCTGACCGTGTCTCCGACCTGGATCGTCACCGGGTCGGGCGTCATGATCTCGCGTACTTTCATGTTTCTTTCCTCCGTCAGGGCAGGCACGCCGGAGCCTTCAGGCCGTCGTCCTCGACATAGCCGCACATGATGTTCATGTTCTGGATCGCCTGGCCGGCCGCACCCTTGACCAGGTTGTCGATCGCGGAGACGACGACGACGCGTTCGCCCTCGCTCTCCATCCCGATGTCGCAGAAGTTGCTGCCGCGCACGGCCGGCAGGGTCGGCTTCTGGAGGCGGACGAAGTGCTCGCCCGCGTAGAACTTTCTGTACAGGGCCTCCACCTCGTCCTGGGCCATCGGCTCGTCCAGGATGATATGCGCTGTCGTCAGGATCCCGCGGTTCACCGGCACCAGGTGCGGGGTGAAGAAGCAGTGGGCAGGCGACCCGAGTCTGGACAGTTCCTGCTTCATCTCGGCGAGGTGGCGGTGGCTCGTCCACTTGTACGCGTTCACGCCGTCGGCCACATTCGGGTAGTGGGTCGTCGCCGAGGGGTTGTCGCCGGCGCCCGAGACGCCGGTCTTCGAGTCGTAGATGACGTATTTTGCGTATTTCGCCAGGGGCGCCGCCGCAAGGGTCGCACCCGTCGGGAAGCACCCCGGGTTCGAGACGAACTGTGCCCCTTTCACCTCGTCCCTGTGGAGTTCCGGGATACCGTACGGCGCCTTGAAATAGGCGGTGTGAGTGACCCCGTAGACCTTCTCGTAGACGTCCTTCGGCAGCCTGTAGTCCGCCGAGAGGTCGACTGTCCTGATCCCACGCTCAAGGAGTGTTCCCGCGAAGTTCATCGCCGCGGTGTGCGGCACGGCAAGAAAGACAAAATCGGCATCAATATCCCCGGCCTTCGGGTTGGTGAAGGTGAGGTCGGTGTAGCCCCGCAGGTGCGGGTGCTGGTCCGCGACCGGTCGCCCTTCCAGCGCCCTCGAGGTGGCGACTGTCACCCGGGCAGAAGAATGGCTCTGGAGAAGGCGGATAAGTTCTCCGCCGGCGTAGCCTGACGCCCCAACGATAGCGACATCCATACAGGAGATTATACCGGAGAAAAAACTTAATGGTTTGGAATTGTCGGGCCGCGCCCCTCCGGGGATGGGGAGGAAACGCCGTTACGGACGGATCATGTGTGTGCCGTGGCGTCGAAGAGCGCCTTCGCAAGATCGTCGATCAGATCTCTGTTCTCCAGACCGGCGAGGAGGTCGGCGGGCAGTGCGGCGGCCCCGTACCTCGCCCCCGCGTACGCCCCGCAGATGAAGGCGATGGTGTCGGTGTTCCCGCCGACATTGGCGGCGACATAGAGGAGGTTTTCCGGGGCGTCGTATCGGCCCATCAGGAAGAAGGCGATCGGGACGGTCTGGTAGATCGAGACGTCGCTGCCGATGACGGGCAGTGCCGCTTCAAGGCTGATCCCCTCCTCCTGGAGGGAGACCGCTCGCTTGATACGGATGCCGAGTTCCGTGTCCTCGGCCGCCGCCGTCTTCAGGGCGAGGGAGACGGGGTCGGGGGCGCCGTACACGGTGGCGGAGAGGAGGCAGGCGATGGTGACCGCCCCGGCAAGGGCGGCAGGATGGGTGTGGGTGACGGCACAGGCCTTCGCAAGGCGGCCGGAACGCTCGACCGGGTCATCGTACCGCAGGGCGAAGGGGACGGCAAGGGGGATGCAGCCCGCGGTGTCGGAGTTGACGCCTGTCTGACCCGGTCCCTGTGTGACAAGACGCTCACAGGCGGCCATCACCGACCCGTCGGGGAAGCGAAGGTCGCTCTCCGAACAGAGGCGGGCGAGGTCGCGGGCGTACCTCTCCTCGGAGTACTCTCCCGCGGCAAGGAGGGAGGCGACGAGGAGCATGATCTGGGTGTCGTCGGTGTACTGGCCGGGTTCGAGGCGAGCATTCGGGTGCCACCGCCATGCCTTCCTGTACCCCCTGTACAGGTGCGAGAGGTTCATCGGCGAACTCTCGCCAGGCATGCCGAGGGCGTCCCCCACGGCCGCCCCCAGCATGCATCCCCTGAATCGATCGAGCATCGATCCGTATTGGTGGAGAGGATACCATAAGCCCTTCGTCTTTGTTCGGACGACGGGCTTTTTTCTGAAACATTTTTCATTTTTTATGAAAATTTCTGCACATATTTTCGTGCGGCCATGTTCGTGCCCCCACAAGAGGAATATACCGCCCGGTCGATATCGGGTGCGAGCTGATCACGCGTGGTTGATATCCCGGAGAGTGAAACCCTCTGGCACGCCCTGTCTGAGTCTGAGTCACTCCTGAAAGCGGGTTCGTCACCGGAGGGTCTCTCCCGCGGAGAGGCGGCCAGACGTCTCGCCCTGTACGGGAGAAACGCCCTCCCCGAGAGGGCACCTCCCTCCTTTCTCACTGTCTTCCTCCGCCAGTTCAAAAGCCCTCTCATCTTCATTCTCATCATCGCCGGAACCGTTTCATTCCTGCTTGGCGACCATACGGACGCCCTCTTCATCTTTGCGGTCATCCTGATCAACGCCGCCCTCGGCGTCGTCCAGGAGTGGAAGGCCGAACAGAGTGCGGCGGCCCTCCGGGTCCTCCTCAGGATCACGGGTCGGGTGCGGAGGGAGGGGAGAGAGAGCGGTGTCCCCGCGGAGGAGATCGTGCCCGGCGATATTGTCCTCCTCGAACCGGGCAGCCGTGTCCCTGCCGACCTCAGGATTCTCAGAGAGAACGTCCTCTCTGTCGACGAGTCCCTCCTCACCGGTGAGTCGGTGCCTGCCGGCAAGGTCGCGGATCCCCTGCTCCCTGACGCCCCCCTGATGGGGCGGGCGAACATGGCCTATGCCGGGTCCACCGTCGTATCCGGGCGGGGGAGCGGGGTCGTCGTCGCCACAGGCACAGGGACCGAGGTCGGGAAGATCGCGACGACTCTCTCCGCGATGGAGACGATGAAACCTCCCCTCCTCATCAGGATGGAGCAGTTCTCTCGCTGGGTGGGGATACTCGTCGTCGGGGCGAGTGCGGTTCTCGGCGTGGCCGCTCTTCTCCGGGGCATCGAGCCCGTCGAGGTCTTCTTCCTGGCCGTTGCCCTTGCGGTCTCCGCGATCCCCGAGGGCCTGCCTGTGGCGATCACCGTCGCTCTTTCTCTTGGCGTCAGCAGGATTGCGACGCGCAACGTCGTCGTCAGGAACCTGGCGGCGGTCGAGGGCCTGGGGAGTTGCACCTGCATCGCCAGCGACAAGACCGGGACGCTCACGGTCAACGAGCAGACCCTGACGCAGATCGTCCTCCCTGACAGACGGCGCTATACGGTGCTCGGCGAGGGCTATCGCGGCGAAGGCCGGATCGTTGCGGCGGACGGTTCATCTCCTGCAGAGGCGGATTATCTCAGGCTGCAGGGGATGATCCGGGCGTCCGTCCTCTGCAACGAGGCGGTGCTCGTGCGGCGGGACGGGGATTGGGAGCACTATGGCGACGCCATCGACGTGGCATTCCTTGCTGCCGCCTACAAACTGGGCCTTTTCCCGGAGACAGTGCGGGAGGAGGAAGCCATCCTCGCCGACATCCCTTTCGAGCCCGAGCGGAGATATGCGGCCGCGTTCTACCGGGAGGACGGGAGGATCCTCGTCGCCATGAAAGGCGCTCCTGAGGTGGTGATCCCCCGCTGCCCGACCGCCCCGCCTGGTGCCGGGGAGGAGGCCGCCCTCCTTGCGGCCCGAGGTTTCAGGGTCATTGCCGTGGCTTCCGGTGAGGTTGCGGGCGGCGTTGACCTCCCCTTCGACGAGGGGGACATCCCGCCTCTTTTTTTCCTTGGCCTCGCCTGCTTCATCGATCCCCTCAGGCACGATGCGGCGACAGCGGTGGAGACCTGCAGGCAGGCCGGGATCAGGGTGGTGATGGTCACCGGCGACCACCCGGCGACGGCGCTGGCGATCGCGCGTGACCTTGGCATTGCCTCGTCTGAAGGCGACATCGTCACCGGGGAGGACCTGGCAGGGGCCGGGTCGCCGGACAGTCCTGCATTCCGTGACCTGGTCGCGAAGGCGCAGGTCTTCTCCCGCGTCGCCCCCCTCCAGAAGTCCGCGATCGTGGAGGGGCTTCAGGGGGAAGGGCACTATGTCGCCGTGACCGGTGACGGGGTGAACGACGCCCCGGCCCTCAGGCGGGCGAACATCGGTGTTGCCATGGGTTCAGGGACAGACCTCGCGAAGGACACTGCCTCGATCATCATCACCGACGACGCCTTCTCCTCGATCGTCTCCGGGATCGAGGGTGGCCGGGCGACCTATGACAACATCAGGAAGGTCACCTATCTCCTCATATCCACCGGGGCCGCTGAAGTCCTCCTTTTCACCCTCGCCCTCCTTGCGGGGCTGCCCCTCCCCCTCCTTGCCGTACAACTCCTCTGGCTGAACCTGGTGACCAATGGCATCCAGGACGTCGCCCTCGCCTTTGAGGGTGGCGAACCCGACGTGATGGGGCGGAGGCCGCGGTCCCCCAGGGAAGGGATCTTCAACCGCCTGATGGTCGAAGAAACCCTTGTCTCGGGCTCGTACATCGGCGTCACCGCCTTCCTCCTCTGGGTGTGGCTGATCGGGGGTGGTTGGGGTGAGGAAGCGGCGCGAAACGTCCTCCTCCTCTTCATGGTCCTGATGGAGAACGTCCATGCCTTCAACTGCCGTTCTGAGTGCGGGTCTATTTTTCGGATCCCTGTCGGCCGGAATCCGTTTCTTATCGTCGGCGTGATGGCGGCGCAGGGCATCCATATCATTGCGATGCAGGTTCCGGTGATGCAGGGCGTCCTTGGTGTCGCCCCCGTCTCTCTCCCCCTCTGGCTCTCCCTGCTTACAATCGCCCTCTCTCTGGTCTTTGTTATGGAAGTCTACAAGTATCTCTGCCGGAAACGGTGACCTGCCCTCCGCGCTAACGGATCACAAACCCTATCCCGATTGAGCGCAAATCGTAAAAGTTATCGACGGGCGGCATATCCGCCCTCATGCTGTTGGTGATATCATTCGGAGAGAACCTGAATCTGCGGATGTCGTGAAGCAGAAGACCGCACGTCTCTCGGTCGTTTCGAACACACTCCTTGTGGTGACGAAACTCGCCGTAGGGTGTGCGATCGGATCGGTCGGTATTATCTCCGAGGCGATCCATTCCGGGATCGACCTTGTGGCCGCGGGTATTGCCTTCCTGTCCATAAGAAAGGCGTCAGAGCCCGCTGACGCCTGCCATCGTTTCGGCCACGGGAAGTTCGAGGACTTTTCCGGCCTCATCGAGGCAATCCTCATCTTCGTGGCGGCCGCTCTCATCATCAGGGAAGCGCTCGGAACCCTCCTTACGGGAAGCCACGGCCTTGCCATGGATGCCCTCGGATTCGGCATGGCCGTGATGCTCCTCTCGGCCGGCGTGAACTGGTATGTCTCGGCCCGCCTGATGCGGGCGGCGAAGGAGACCGAGTCGATCGCCCTTGAAAGCGACGCATGGCACCTGCGGACCGACGTGTACACCTCCCTTGCGATGCTTGCCGGGCTTGTCGCCATCAGGCTTACCGGCCTTGTCGTCCTCGACGCCGTCTTCGCCCTCGGCGTCGCGGTGATCATCATGAAGGCGGCCTTTGACCTGACGCGGCGGGCCTTCTCCGACCTCACCGACCATGCCCTCCCGCCCGAGGAGGAGGAGCGGATCCGGCAGATCATCTGTGACCATTCTTCGGATGTGGTGGACTTCCACGCTCTCAGGACAAGGCGGGCCGGTTCGGAGCGCTTCATCGACCTCCACCTCGTCGTCTCTCGGGCTGATAGTCTTCAGACAGCCTATGACCTGGTGAAACATATCGAGTCCGACATCGGGCTTGAGTTTCCCCGGGCTAATGTCTCGATCCGGGTCGAACCCTGCCCGGCAGAGTGTGCGCACTGCCCCTCGATCTGTCACTCCGGCAAAGAGGAACCGGACCGGCGGCACGGCGCATGAAAATAGTTTGAATGGTCTGGATCAGAGATGGCCCTTCAGACCATCTTCGTCCCCCAGACCGTGTGTTCGTACCGTTGCGCCTTTTCCGCCCCCCGAGTACAGAAGAAGGTGTACTTCAGCCCCATATCCCGTGCAACCGGGCATGTCGGGCAGATGCACATCGATTTCAACTTCTCAACTGCCGCCTGAACGTCTTCAGGCGCCATATTTTTCATTGCCTGGACTTTCTCCTCAAAGGTGTCCATCGTGTCTTCCCCGCCAAGAGGGGATACACACGCTATAAAAAGATGTCTCTGGAAAAAAGGAGGAAGTTGCCCGCGCGCCTTCAGGCCCCGTGCAGACCGGTGAGGTCTTCAAGGACCTTTGCCACGTCGATCCAGATCACAAGGCCGGTCGCATCGGTCTCGTCGCTCTTATTCTCCCGTGTCTTGATGATCCCTTTCACATAGGCCTCGCGGCAGAGGCCTGCGTCCATCTTCTCCACGTCGGCCTCAGTGACCTGCATCACGGCGCTGACGTCGTCGACGATGATCCCGAGGTTTGAACCGCCGGTCGCTTCCGAGACGAGGACGATGATCTTCCTGTTCTCTGTCTCGGATCTGGTCTGGACGTTGAGGAGGGTGGCGAGGTCGATGATGTTCGTGATCTCGCCCCTCAGATTGATGACGCCGGCGATGTGGGAGGGCGCCCTGGGCACGGGAGTGATCGGGATCATCTCCACGATCTCCCGTGCCAGGTGGATATCGAGGGCATAATACTCGCCGCCGAGTTCGAATTTCACCACGTCTACTGTTTCTGCCATGTTCTGACCCTCAGAGGGTGAATTTGTCGAGTCTCTTCTTCAGGTTTTCGGCGAGGCCGGCCATTTCCTGGGCGCCGCCGCCGACCTCCTGGGCCGAAGCACTGACCTCCTCGGTGAGGGCGGCCATGTTCTCGATGCCCTTGATGTTCTGCTGGACCTCTGTTCTCGTCCGCTCCATCGCCTCCATCGCACGGTTGGTGGCGCTGGCCTGGTCCTCGGTGGCCTTCGCGATCTCGCCGATGTTCTGGTTCGCCTCTTTCGATGCCTTTGCGATGGTGTTCAGCGCCTCGATGGCCTTCTCCACGCTCGAGATCCCGGAATTGATCTCACTGTAGGCCGACTCCATGTTCTCTGCGGTCTTGTCAGTGGTGGTCTGGATAGTGGAGATGAGGTTCTCGATATCGTTTGTCGCCTTCTTCGATTCGCCTGCAAGGTTTCTGACCTCGCCTGCGACGACGGCAAAGCCCCGGCCGTGCTCGCCCGCCCGTGCCGCCTCGATCGCGGCATTGAGGGCGAGGAGGTTGGTCTGGTTGGAGATGTCGTTGATGAGCTTCACGATCTTGCTGATCTCCTGCATCTGGTCGTTGAGCCGGGTGATCTCCTCGACGCTCTTCCGTGCGATCCCCTCGACGCCCCGCATCTTCCCGGAGGCTTCCTTGCCGAGAATCTCTGCCTGGTCGCCGAGTTCGGCAGCTTCGCCGGTCTTCTGGAGGACGTCCTGAGAGGTGCTCGCGATCTCCTCCACGGAGGCGGAGAGGTCGGCCATCGTCCGTGCAATCTCCTCGATGTTCTCCAGGCTCTTCCTCGCCCCTTCCGCGGACTTCTGGCTTGTCGTTGCGACCTGCTCGATCGCCTTCGCGATGTCCTCGGCGCTCCGGCTCGTCTCTTTCGTCCCGTCGTCGACCTGACTGGCGACCGTGGCGATCTCTGTCAGTGTCTCCTTCAGGGACTCGCGGGCCTGCCGGTAGTTCAGTTTGAGTTGCTTGAGGGGGTCGCCGTCCTCGATCTTGACGAGGGCGGTGAGGTCGCCGGCGGCCATGGTGTCCATCGCCTTCCGCATCTCCTCAGCGCTCTCCGCAAGGAGGCGGGCCTGTTCCTGTGCCTCTTTCTCTGCCTGTTTGAGGGCGGTGATGTCCTGGATGATCTCGATATGGCCGATCTTCTCCCCCTCTTCGTTCTTCAGATATGCGACGTCGAGCTGGAAGCTTGCGCCGTCCTTCTCGAAGAGGGTCTTGATCTCGTCCTTTCCGCTCCGGCGGAGTTTGATGACACCGCACTCCTCCTCGTTGCAGAGTGGTCCCTTCGTTGCCATGCAGCAGGTGCCGCAGTCTCTCACGCGGTCCCTGCCCCACTGGTCTTCCCAGAACTTGTTTATGAAGGTCCAGTTCATGTTCATGTCGGTGACGCTGATGGGGAGGGGTAGTCGGTCGATGATGGCCTCGTACCATTCTGCCTTTTCCTGGGCCTCCTTCTCCGTCTGTTTGAGGGCGGTGATGTCCTGGACGATCTCGATGTGGCCGATCTTCTCGCCCTCTTTGTTCTTCAGGTATGCGACGTCGAGCTGGAAGCTTGCGCCGTCCTTCTCGAAGAGGGTTGTGATCTCGTCCTTTCCGCTCCGGCGGAGTTTGATGATGCCGCACTCCCCCTCGTTGCAGAGCGGTCCCTTCGTTGCCATGCAGGAGATGCCGCGGTCTCTCACGCGGTCCCTGCCCCACTGGTCTTCAAAACCCTTGTTTATGAAGGTCCAGTTCATGTTCATGTCAGTGACGGTGATGGGGAAGGGTATCCTGTCCAGGATGGCCTCGTACCATTCTGCCTGCTCCCGCGCTTCGCTGATCTGTTGTTCGTGTTTCTGCATCCTCTCCAGGCATTCCCTGAGGGGAGACAGGACCGGCCGCAGGGCAGGGTCTATGTCCTCTTCGCCGATCTGCCGGGAGAAGTCCCCTGCAGCTGCGGATTCCAGTATGTGTGCGATTTCGTTGACATCAATCATTTTTACCCTCTATCTTTGTTTTATGTCTTGTCTCGTGCTCACTCTGTTTCGAATGACGGCGAGTTCCTGGCATGGTGGCGTTGTGCACGATGTGCACCTTTTTCCGGATAATATATCTCTATCCGGCGATGATATTTATTAATTCCTATTTTTTAAATTTTTCATTCTGTACGTTTTTTATGTTTTTAAGTACTATATATGACTATTTTGCGATCTGGGTTTGGCAAAGGTGGATGATCCTATCCCCTCTCAGCCTGCGGTTGCGAGGCCCCCGAGGACCTTTGTCATGTCGATCCAGATCACGAGGCCCTTTTCCTTGATGTCATCCCCGCCGATCTTGATGATCCCCTTCACGAATGCCTCATGGCAGAGCGACGCGTCCATTGTCTCCACGTCATCCTCGGCAATCTGCATCACCGAATGGACGTCGTCGACGATGATCCCGAGGTTGGACCCGCTCGCGACCTCAGGGACGAGGACGATGATCTTCCTGTTCATCACGTCCCCTCTGTCAGGGAGCTGGAGGAGAGTGGTGAGGTTGATGATATTCGTGATCTCGCCCCTCAGGTTGATGATCCCGGCAATATGGGGCGGTGCCCGCGGCACGGGGGTGATCGGGATCATCTCCACGATCTCCCGTGCCAGGAGAATGTCGAGGGCATATCTGGTGCCCCCGATCTCGAATTCCACGACGTCGATGGTCTTTACCACGGTCTATCCCCGCCTTCAGACTTTGAACCTGTCCATCTGCTTTTCGAGATCGGCCGCCAGGTCATGGAGTTCGTGGGTGGCGCTGTTGATCTCCTGGGTGGAGGCGCTCGTCTCCTCCGCAAGGGCTGCCAGATCTTCGATCTGTTCGAGGCTCGACCTCGTCAGGTTGTTGCCGTCTTCGACGATCTGAACGACGGCATTGCTCGTGTTCGCCTGGTCCTCGATGGCCTTCGCGATCTCGCCCATGTCGTGGGTTACCGAGACCGCGCCCTCGACGATCCTGTTCAGGGCGACGATCGCCTTGTTCACGCTCTCGACACTGGAGGCGATCTCGGTGTTTGCCGAGTTGATCGCTGTGGCCGTCTTCTCGCTCTTTGACTGAATGGAGGCGATGAGGTTCTCGATGTCGTTTGTGGCCTTCTTCGACTCTCCCGCGAGGTTCCTCACTTCACCCGCGACGACAGCGAAGCCGCGGCCGTGCTCGCCCGCCCGTGCCGCCTCGATCGCGGCATTGAGGGCGAGGAGGTTAGTCTGGTTGGAGATGTCGGTGATGAGCTTCACGATCTTGTCGATCTCGTGGATCTCCTGGTTGAGCTGGGTTATGTTGACCACGCTCTCGCTGGCGATCTTTTCGACGACCGTGATCTTCGTGTTGGCGTCATTGCCGAGCTTCTCCGCGTCCCTGCCCATTTCGGCGACATTCTGGGCCCTCTCAAGGACTTCCTGCGAGGTGCTCGCGACCTCCTCGTTCGAGGCCGAGAGGTCGCTGAACTTCTGGGTGATCTCCTCCATCTTGGTGAGGGTCTTCTTGCCGAGGTCGGCGCACCGCTGACTGGTGAGGGCCACCTGCTCCGCTGCCTTGGCGATCTGGTCCCCGCCCTTGCTCGCTTCGAGAGTACCGAGCTGGACCTGTTCGGCTGCCTGCTTGACCTGCCTGAACGCGCCGCTGCCATTGACTGATATCTGGTTCAGGGAATCCCTGAAGCGCTTGAATTCTCCGGAAACCTCGATGTCGTCGGAGAACGTCTTCGTGTAGTCGCCGTCGGCGATGGCCGCCGAGACCCGCATCCCCTCGTCCAGGGGCTCATGAATGGCGTCGAGGAGGCCGTTGACACCGGAGACCACCTCGGCGAAGGAGCCCTGGTGGCGGGAGACGTCGGCCCTGACAGAGAGTTTCCCTTCCTGGCCCGCTTTTGCGAGCATCTCGACATCCCTGACCAGGGCTGCAAGCCCCTCGCCCATCCCGATCAGTGCAGGGAGCATCCTGTCGTTCTCTGAACGCTTCCCGACCTTCTTGAGTTCATCGCGGTCGGAGAGGTCACCCTGAGAGATGTTGGTGGCGACCCTGACAACGACGAGAAGGCGCTCGCGGACAGTGTTCACTGCGTCGGCGATGTCGGCATATACACCGGTATACTGCCCTTCGACCTTTTTCGTGTAGTCGTTCGCGGCGATCCTCTGGAGGACGGCATCGCATTCCCCGAGGGACTCGAGGCCGTCGACGCACCGGTTGATGCTCTCCTTGAGCTTCTTGAAGTCGCCCCTGTAATCGGCCGTGATCTTCTCGGGGGTCTCGCCCCGCCCGATCTGGTCGATCACGGCGATGGTCGGCGGAAGGGGTTCGGTGACCGCATCGATGATCTCGTTGACGCCCTTCGCGATCTGGAGGAGTTCGCCCTCGCCGTCAAGTTTCGCCCTGACAGAGAGGTTTCCGTTTCTGATCCCGTCGGCCACGCCGAGGAGGTCTTTGATCATTCTGACTTCGCCGGTGACGTCGGGGAAGTATTCGACGGCCCCGATGGTCGTGCCGCTGCCGTCCCTGTACGGGACGCCGGTGCACTTGATCACCCGTCCGTCCCCGAGGTCGTTGGTGATGGTGTTGACCTGCCCCTCCTTCATCGCGACATGACAGGGGCATTCCTTCGAGTTGCAGAGGCCTGTCCTGTAGAGGTCATAGCAAGGTTTGCCGATGCAGTCCTCCTGCCTTTTCCCGAGGAGGTCCGCGGCCGCCCTGTTGATGTAGAGGACGTTGAAGTCAGTGTCTATGATGTGGGCCGGGAGGGGGATCTGGTCCATGCCCGCGGCCAGGTTCTCGTTTCTCCTGATCTCCTTCTCCAGTCTGGTGATCTTTTTCTGACAATCTTCGATGGTGGGTTCTTTCTCTGGCATGATGATCTCCTGTCTGATTTTTGCTCTGGAGGGCGATTGTCGCCGTTTTCAGCTTCCCATCACCGGAGGGTGCCGTGTGTGCGTGGGGTCAGACATCGGGCTCCGGCCGCATGGGCCGGGGCGCTCCGGGATATCTGATCATCTACCAAGTATGATATTTAATAGATCGCATTTTATCTGCTCGATTATTTCGTACTCTGTATCTTTTTGAATGCGTATATTGGGGATATCCGTGCCCCGATGTCTTTTCTACGCCTTTTTTGAAAAAGATAAGAATTTTAACGTGTTTTAACATCTCTATTTCTTTTTAAAGATGTCATTTGGGTTTATTTCGTCAAAAAAGTGGCAATATATGGCAGATTCTGCCGGCCTCACCTGAGGAGGGACGAGAGGAGTTTTCCCGCGAATCCCTGTCGCAGCGCGATAGCCCTGTTTTCACACATCTCGTGGCAGCAGTAGCAGCGGATGCAGGCGGATTCGTCGATCACGGCCCTCCCCTCCTCGATGCTGATCACCGCGACCGGGCAGGCGCGGACGCACCTCCCGCAACCCGTGCACTTTTCGGGATCTGGCACCGGCGTCGGCCTGATCTCCGTCCCCTGCCGTCGAAAGAAGGAGAGGATCTGCCTGTTGAGGAAGGGGATGGCCGGGGCCGCGGGGTGGGTGGACGCCTTCCTGAAGTCGGAGACCGTCACTGCCGCCGGGTCGTCGCCGATCACCCCGACCTCCCTGAAGTCCTTCCTGACCCATCCGCGCTCCTCGGCACCCCTGATCGTACAGATGTCGGCCGGGTCCAGTCCCATCAACCTGGCGGTGACGATGTCGACCGCCGTCGCGTCCGCACCGGCGAGGAGCGCCCCGATAGGCCGCGGCGATCCCGACATCGGGCCGTCCCCCTCCATCCCGACGACCGCGTCCATGATCTGGAGGGCCGGGCGCACCAGGGTGTTGAGGTCGAGGAGCATCCCCGCAAATTCCTGCGGGTCCCTGAACCTCGCGTGGAAGACCGGTTTTTCAAGACCGGGGATCACGCCGAAGAGGTTCTTGACGGCGCCGGAGTAGCCGGTGAAGAGGTGGGTCTTCGCCTTCGAGACGACGACGATCGCGTCGGCATCGCGTGCTGCGTCAATGATGGAGAAGCGCTTCATCACCTCCCCCTCCGGGAAGGGGACGGCCTTCGACGAGGTCGCGGTGGAGAGGGAGACCCCCGGGATTTCGGCCGCCCCGGTAAAGCCGGATCTTTCATATGCCTTTTCAAGGTTCCGCGAGGTATAGCGGGTCCCCGCCCCTGGCGAGTCGGCGATGACGACCGTGCAGCCGTGGTCTGCAAGCAGGCGTGCGACCGCCTTCACGACCGCAGGGTGGGTGGTGACCGCCTGCCTGGGCTCCGCGCCCATCAGGAGGTTGGGCTTGAGGAGCACCCGACTCCCCCGCGGTACGAAGGCCCCGACCCCGCCGAGGAGGCCGACCGCCCTTTCCACCGCGGCATAGACCTGTTCTTCGTCGTACGTCCGGCAGTGAACGAGAGCGACATCTTTTGTCGGGGGATCTGCTGGCGTCATCGTACCAACTCTTTGTTCTGGCCGGAAAAAAAGGATCTCCATCGAGCGGGGTGGGGGTTTGGGGGGAAACTTTTTGCCACGCGCACTTTAGAGAACAGAGGTGGTTCTGGAGTCTGTTTGTTCGATGTCCCGCGCCGGGGGACTATCGCCCCCGCCCTCGAAAGCCTCTGGCTTTCTCAAGCTCGCTCCGCTCGCACCCCGCTCATGATAGGTGGGGATAATAGCCATCTCACTCTTCGAAACCCGTGTTCGCACTTCCCTGGCCCTATCATAGGTCGGGGGTCCGGGGGCAACGAGAAGACGAAGTCTTCGAGGCAGTCCCCCGGCGGGCAGTAAGGGGAAGGCAGTGGATCAGCATCCTGTCCGGGGGACTACGCCCCCGGCCCCCCGCTCAAGATTGAACCGGTGGATGGCAATCTCCCTCCTCAGGATGAGACTGTTCGCTCTTACGAGATGTTGTCCTTATCCCCAACCTTAGATTTGGAGGAGGATGTCACTCCTCCCCCCAGAATAGTTGACGGTCTTCCCGAGACTCTTCACCGCTCTTCACGGACCATCGTGATCGCTTTCTTCGGGCAGACATTGGCGCAGACGCCGCAGCCCTTGCAGAAATCGAGGTCGATATTCAGTTCCTCGTCGATCACGCCGTCAGGGCAGTGGATAGCGCAGATCCCGCACTGGTTGCACTTCTCCCTGTCCACCACCGGGCGGAAGACCCGCCACGACCCGGTAAGCCCGCAGGCCCCGGCCTTCGGTCTGCTCAGTGCAAGCCGCTCTCTCATATGACCATCTCCTCGTAGGCGGCCTCGGCCACCTGCACGTTCCTCTCGTCGGAGAACATCTCCCTGATCGCCTGTTTTGCCGACGCGAAGGAGACGATGCCGAGCCTTGCCGCCGCCCCCAGGAAGGGAGTGTTCACGATCGGCGTCCCCGCGATCGCCAGGTTCTTTGAGAGGGCGATGCCGGTGAGGTCGACGTGGCACGAGGCAAATCCCGGAAACTCGTGGGGGTGCTCTGAGTTGACGAGCACGCTTCCACCC
Source organism: Methanofollis ethanolicus (assembly GCF_001571385.1). NCBI lineage: Archaea > Methanobacteriati > Methanobacteriota > Methanomicrobia > Methanomicrobiales > Methanomicrobiaceae > Methanofollis > Methanofollis ethanolicus. Next base: position 346,323 of record NZ_BCNW01000001.1, read on the forward strand.
TCCTTGAGTCCCTGGAGGACGTCCACCGTCTCCATCACCGAGGCGTCGAGGACGACGACCATGTCAGGGTTCCTGATCTGGGAATAGATCTTGATCGGGGCGTCGTCGATCCGCACGAAGGAGACGACAGGTGCGCCCCGGCGCTCTGCCCCGTAGAAGGGACATGCGGTGGCGTGCTTCCCGTCCCTGAACGCCGCAAGGGCGAGGAGACGGGCCGCAGTCACGCCGCCCTGCCCGCCGCGGGAATGGATCCTGATCTCGTACATTACTCGCTCACCCCGAACCACATCTCTTCACCGATCTTCCGGTCCCGCACGAAGCCCGCGATATCGTCGTAGGTGACCTCCTGACCGCCGAGGCCGGCGATCACGTTGTAGCACTCGACGCCGGTCTTCGCCCGGATCGAGGCCGCCACCACGCCGCCGAAGCCGAAGGAGTAGTCGCGGTCGATGACCACGACCTCCTTCCCCTTCAGGTCGAGGTCGGGGAAGGGCCTGAACCAGCGCAGGCGCATCGAACCGGCCTTGATACCCTCCTTGCGGAGGATGTCGACGGCCACCTCGGCCTCCTTGCCGAGGGTGCCCATCGAGACGACCACCACATCCGCGTCCTCGCAGAGGTAGTCCTCTGTCGGGCCGTATTTCCGTCCGAACCGACGTGCGAACTCCTCCTCCGTCTCGCGGATCACGTCCCGTGCGTCCCGCATCGAGCGCTCGATGTCCCACCTGAACGTGAAGTAGTCGGCAGGCCCGGTCATCGGCCCATAGCCCATCGGGTTGTTCACGTCGATCGCATGGGGCAACTTCATCGGTGGGATGAAGTCTCCCAGTTCCACGGTGTCCAGGGACTGCATGATATGGGAGAGGGAGAAGCCGTCGAGGTTAACCATTACCGGCAGGAGGACGCGCTCGTCCTCGGCGATACGGAAGGCCATCAGGGTGGCGTCGTAGGCCTCCTGGACAGTCCCGACAAAGACCTGCAGCCAGCCTGTGTCGCGCTGAGAGAAGGCATCCGTGTGCTCGGCCCAGGTGTTCCAGCCAGGCCCGAGGGCGCGGTTCACGTTCGCCATCACGATGGGCAGGCGGGCCCCCGCGGCCCAGTGGAGCATCTCGTGCATGTACAGCAGGCCGTGGGAACTCGTCGCTGTAAAGGTCCGCACCCCTGTCACCGATGCGCCGATACACGCGGCCATCGCCGAGTGCTCGCTCTCCACCGGGATGTACTCGGTCTCGATCTCCTTGTTGGCGACGTAGTTTGCGATCTGTTCGATGATCTCGGTCTGCGGCGTGATCGGATAGGCGGCGACGACAGACGGGTGCGCCTGTTTCACCGCCGCGGCGACGGCCTTGTTCCCTGTTGAGATGATCAGCATATTCCTTCCTCCTCTTTCCTGATCCTCTCCAGGTTCTTGTTCAGGGCCTGCTGGAGTTTGGCGATGATCTCGGGGGTCGCCTTCTTGAAACGGCCCTGGCCCTTCAGGTATTCTTCGAGGGGCAGCGGGTTCTTCATCGCGGCCTTCGAGGGCCCGGAGACAGTCAGCTTCCCGTACTCGCGTTCCCAGAGCACCCACGAACCGGTCTTCACCGCGAGTTTGCCCATCTCGATCGTGCGGTCAGACTCGTAGCGCCAGCCCGGCGGGCAGGGCGCAAGGATGTGGATGAACTTCGGCCCTTCAATGGAGAGCGCCTTCTTGACCTTCTTGTACAGGTCGAGGGGGTAGGAACTGCACGCCGTCGCCATGTAGGGTGGATTGTGGGCGGCGACGATCCTGTCGAGGTCCTTCTTGAACTCACCCTTGCCGCCCGGCGTCGTCGTCGTCAGGGCGCCGAGGGGGGTGGCGCCCGACCGCTGCATGCCGGTGTTCCCGTAGGCCTCGTTGTCGTAGCAGATGTACAGAAAGTCGGTGCCGCGCTCGAATGCGCCGGACAGCGCCTGGATGCCGATGTCCACCGTCCCTCCGTCGCCTGCATAGGCGATGACGTTTGTCTTCTTCCCCGCGCTCCTGAACGCCTTGCTCATGCCCGAGGCGCAGGCCGCCGCCGCTGCGAAGGCGATGTTGTACACCGGGACATTGAAGGACGTGTTCGGGTACACCCCCTGGATCACCGATGTACAGCAGGCCGGGATGACAAGGACCGTGTCGGGCCCCGCGGCCTTCAGGACATAGCGAAGACAGAGGGAGGAACTGCACCCTGCACATGCGGCTGTGCAGGTCTTGATGTACTCCTCTTTCGGAATCTCAGAAATAGTGCTCAACTCCTCACCAGTGATAGTTGCTCATTATCGATCATTACATTTGTCGGGGGACTCTTGTAGGTTGCTATTATGGACGTACATAATTTGGGTGCGCGCTGACTTGGGCTTGTTGGTTCGGATCGCCAGATCTCCCGGCGAAATCCATCAGCCATAAATGCTGAAGACACGCACTCTCCCCGGGAAATTATGACCGAAGAACATGTCCACGATGACGCGGCGGACGGCACCGTCCCTCCGGCAGACCTCCCTCAGCCATCACAGTCAGTCCCGGTCGAGCAACCGACGGCGCCTCCCCCGGCCCCTGAACCCGTGAAAAAGGGCGGGAGGAAGAGGGTCGTTCTCGGCGTCCTGGGACTTCTGGTGATCCTCGTCGCTGCGGCGGCATTCACCCTGGACGTCGAGATCGGGGACCCGACGCCGGGAGCCACCTACCCGTACATGACGACCTACAATGCCTGGTTCCCTGACGGCGAACCTGTCACGATCGGGAATGTCAGGATGATGGTCCTCAGCTATGACAATGAACTCATTCTCGACGCCAATGGCAACAGGGAGAAACTCGTCGTCGGCGACGAGAAGGAAGTGGCAGAGCACCATGCCAGCATGAAGGTCTTTGGCGTCACCCTCCTGTCCACAGACTTCAAGATGCTCATGAAGTACAGGGGGCTTGTCGAGGGAAAGGAGAACTTCTTCCTCTCTGTCAAGACCTCACGGCAGGTCCCTGAGTTTGTCGTCGGCCTGCTCCTCCCGAAGGAGATCCAGGCTCAGCCCGCGTAGGGCTGCAGTCACCCTCTTTTTTAACCTGAAGTCCTGTTCCCGCTCGACATGTGCCCTCTCAGCCTTTGGCGAGGGGGGGAGGGGAGTGAAGGAGAAAGGATACGCGACGTCGATGAGGATCAGACCGCCGGGTGGTGCTGCCGGCACACGCGCCGCTCCCTCTCCTGCCAGCAGGGCCCTGATCCCGCCGGCATCTATCTCCCCTCTGCCGACCGCGGCGAGGGCGAAGGCCATGCACCGCACCATGTTCCAGAGAAAACTCTCGGCCGTCACCGTAAAGACGCAGAAGCCGTCTTCATCCGCGACATGGGCCGCCATGATGCGGCGGACAGGGGTGCGCTCGCTCTGCCGGGAGAAGAGGGAGAAGTCGTGTTCGCCCACGAACTCCTGCGCCGCGTCGTCCATCGCAGCCGTGTCGCCTGGGTGCTCGACAAAATAGTAGCGGTACGTCCGTGCGGCGGCTTCCTTTCTCGGGCTGAAATGGTCATGCACCTCTGCCCACCCTGTCGTCCAGATGTCGGCCGGGAGTTCGAAACGCAGGGCCGCCACCGCCCTCTCCGGCTCGGCGGTTGTGAAGGCGCAGACCTGCCCTGCGGCATGGACGCCGCGGTCGGTCCTGCCGGCGAAGGCGAACCTTGCCTCCTTCGGGTTCGCGAACAGGCCGATCTCTTTACACGCCGCGATCACGTCGCCCTCCACAGTGCGCACGTTGGGCTGGACCTGGGAACCGTAGAAGTCGTCCCCCCAGTAGCCGATCCTGAACGCAAGCCTCATTTCGGGATCCTGGCCTGAATCTTCTTCCAGGAACTCTTCAGGGACTGGGTGGTATATGAGCGGAGCGGGGTCATCTTCCCGCCTGCCGCGGTTTTTCCGGTGCGGATCGCCTCCAGGATGGCGTCGGGGTTGCGGTCGGCATTGACGAGGGTGTAGCCGTAGCCGACAAAGCGGGCCTGGTGTGCGTCGCTCCCTCCGACCGCGGGTTTTCCGAGGTTCCGGGCGACCATTGCCGCCTTTCTGTTCGCGGTCCCCATGATGTACCTGCTGTTGAAGACCTCGATGGCGTCGACGAGGGCCGGGCCGGCCCTGAGTTTCAGGCCGACGCCGTGGCGCCACATATGGTAGGGGTGGGGGAGGATGAGGACAGCGCCCGCCTCACGGGCGCGGTGTACGGCCTCAAAAAAGTCCATGCCCTTCGGAAAGGCTTTTGTGACGCCGAGGGCAAGGAGGTGCCCCTGTTTTGTCGAGATCTCCGTCCCGGGTATGACGATCACGGACGTCCGACACTGGAGGGCATGGAGAGCCCCCTCCACGGTGTCGTGGTCGGTGATCGCAACCGCGTCGAGCCCGACGGCCTCGGCCTGTCTCAGTATATCCTCGACGCTGCTCTCGCCGTCACGGGAATATCTGGTATGGATGTGCAGATCACATCTCAGCATGGGATCAGATCATTTTAGGTCTCCGCCCTCTTAAGGAATGGTATGCGGATCCTCCTTCCCACAGGCGAGGCGACCGCCGGAGTCGTCCGGAAGGCCGCGGAGGGCTTTGACGCCGACGTCATCGTCACCGGCGAGATCGCCGCGTTCCTGACCCCGGAACGTCTTCGGGATCTCGTCAAAGCCGGAGACTATGATCTCGTCCTGGTCTCCGGGATGTCGACGGCCTCCTTTGCCTCTGTCGAGGAGGAAACCGGCGTGCCTGTCTATCGCGGTCCGCGTCATGCCACGGACCTCGCCATGGTTCTCCCCCTCCTCGGGAAGGTCGCCCTCTCCAGGGATGTCCCTGCCGACGAACTCTTTGCCGCGGAGAGACGGGACGCGGCGTACCGCCGCCTTTCCGTTCTCGAAGATGCCGCGGAGCCTGAGATCGTCCTGCGGGGAACGAAGATCGGCGGCGGGTCGCGGATGAAGGTCCTTGCCGAGATCATGGACGCCCACCGCCACCCCTCCTTGAGATACGCCGTCGAGGATTTCTTTGCGAGGGGTGCCGACATCGTCGACCTCGGCTTCGGCTTCGACGCGACGCCCGCCGACGTGGAGAGGTGCTTTGCGGCCCTCGATGGGATCGAGGGGCCTCTTGCCGCGGACACACAGGACCCGACCCTGATCAGGGCGGCGCTCTGCCGTGCCGATCTGGTCCTCTCCCTCCACGAGGGGAACATCCCCCTCGTCGGGGAGGAGGTGGCAGTGGCCGGTGCCGCCGTGGTCGTCGTGCCGGGCGCGGCCAGCCTTGCGGCGAACCTCCGCGCCGCACAGGACGCCGGCATCTTCGCCCTCATCGCCGACCCTCTCCTCCAGCCTGCGGGCTCAGGATTTGTCACCTCGCTCTGCGGCTTTTCCGATCTTGGCGTGCCCCTCTTCTTCGGCGCCGGCAACGTCACCGAACTCATCGACGCCGACTCGGTCGGCGTGAACGCCCTGCTTGCGGCCTGCGCCTTCGAGGTCGGGGCCTCTGTCGTCTTCACCTCAGAGCACTCTGACAAAACGAGGGGATCGGTCGCGGAGATGCGCCTGGCGACCGAGATGATGGCAGTGATGGGCGACCACCCGTACCCGAAGGACCTTGGCATCGACCTCCTGGTCCTCAAGGAGAAGAGACGGCGGCACGAGCCCCTTCCTGCCGGCGAACCTCAGGACGTCCCTCCCGCCCCTGCTGCGTTCACCCCTGACCCCGCCGGAAATATCAGGATCGTCGTCGAAGACGGCTGGATCCTTGCCGAGCACCTGGGCACGGTCTACCGTGGCAGGACGGCCGCCGACCTCGCCGCCGCCCTGCTGGAGGGGGGACGCGTCACCCGCCTCGACCACGCCGCCTATCTCGGCCGGGAACTGGCGCGGGCCGAGATCGCCGTTCAGTTCGGCAGGAGCTATGTGCAGGACGGTCCCCTCTGATCCTCCGATGCAATCATTGATTGGCCATGCCGCCCAAGTTCCATAGACCTATGAAGATCAGGGGTATCTCCGCCGACCTCCTCGACCTCCTCCTCAGGCTGGGGGCCGAGCATCACCCGAACGAGTTCGCCGCCATCCTCAGGGAAGAGAACGGCATCATCACCGAACTCGACCTCGTGCCGGGCACGACAAGCAACGAGGAGAGCGCGAGCGTCTTCCTGGACATGCTCCCCCTCGGCACCCACAACACGGGAAGCGCCCACTCCCACCCGAACGGCGTCCTCTATCCTTCGGACGCCGACCTCTCCTTCTTCCCGAGGACAGGCCGTTGCAACCTGATCATCGGCTGGCCGTACGGCCCCGATGACTGGGCCTGCTTCACCGCGGACGGTCAACCCTATGACCTCGAGGTGGTGGAATGAAGCGGATCGTCGCCACCGGCACCTTCGACATCCTCCACCCCGGACACCTCTTCTACCTGGAGGAGTCGAAGAAACTCGGCGACGACCTCCACGTGATCGTGGCGCGGGACGTCAATGTCCGCCACAAGCCAAAGCCCATCATCCCGGAGGAGCAGCGCCTCGCGATGGTGGCGGCCCTGAAGCCGGTCGACCATGCCCGCCTCGGCGACCAGGCCGATATGTTCGCCCCTATCAGGGAGATCGACCCCGACGTGATCACCCTCGGCTTCAACCAGTTCTTCAAGGAGGACGATCTTGAGCGGGCCCTGCGGGAGCACGGCCTGCGGGCCCGCGTGGTGCGGATAGGCCGATACGAGGGGCCTCTCTCCTCCTCGTCCCAGATCGTCGGGCGCATCCTTGCCGAGCGGGGCCATCCCTGACCCGCCACTCTTTTATCCCCGGCCGCCGACCCCCTCTCCGATGGACCTGAAAGGAGGTACGCTGTTTGTGGAGGATCCGGCACTCGACCGCGCCCTCAGGCTCGGCATCCCTCTCCTGATGTACCCCCTGTACGTCCTGGCCCTCGCCCTTGCCTTCCCTGCCCTGGCCCCGGTCTACCTTGCCCTTGTTGTCGCATATATCGTCCCACCTGTCGGGGGCGAGGCCCTCATCCCGGTTGCGGCGGCCCTTGGCTACCCCTGGTGGCTCACCGCTGCTTCCTTTGCCTGGGTGGACATCGCCGGCTGCCTCTTCATCGTCCTGAACGCCGACCTCCTTATGGCCCTCCCGTACGTCGGCCCTGCCCTCTCCCGCACTGCCGGTGTCGCCGGTACCTTCTTTGAACGCCACCCCGCGTTGCGCCGCCTCTCCTATCCGGGACTCGTCCTCTTTACCGTCCTCCCCTTTGCGGGCTCGGGCGGTGTCGGCGGGGCGTTTGCCGGCCAAGTGCTCGGGATGAGCAGGCGTGCGGTGGTCGTCTGCGTCTCGGCCGGCTCGGTCGTCGGGTCTACTCTCCTCGCTCTCGGTGCCGGTGCCGCCGCGTCTCTCCTCAGGGAGTATTGCGCTGCGGGTACGGTGGTCGTCGCGCTCGTCCTCGCCGGTGCTTCTGTTCTTGTCCTGTGTCGTGTGGCGCTCCTTCATATGGGTGGGCCGCCAATCTCTCGTGACAGATGACCGGGATCCTCTCCCTCAGGGATGTCACCTTTCATGCGAATCCGTTGGCCGACAGGGCGATCAAACTCGCCCTTCCCTTCGGGCTCGGCGCCCTCCTCCTCCTTGTGCTCTACCTCACGAGGTCCTATCAGGAGTTCCTGACCCTTGCCGGGTTGCTCTTCGTGTACCTTGTGCCCCCGGCCGGGAAGGAGACGGTGATCCCGGTCGGGATCGGCCTTGGCGAACCCTGGTGGCTCATAGCCGCCTGCACGGTGACGGTGGACCTCTGCTGTTCCCTCTTCGTCGCCCTCAACCTCGACCTCACCCTGAAGATCCCGGTGCTCGGCCCATTCCTCGGGAAGTTCATGGCCGGCGGTAGGGCATTTCTCGATGCCCGCCCCTGGCTTGAGCGCCTCTCAACCGCAGGTTTGGTCGTCTTCGTGATCGTTCCCTTCCAGGGGTCCGGGGGGATGAACGCCACGATACTCGGGAGGATCATGGGCTTCACCGCGCAGCGTGCAGTCGGGTGCGTTCTCATCGGGAGCTTTGTCAGCAGTTACGCCATCGCCCTTGGGGCAGACGCCGTCATCGGTCTCTTCAGGGAGGACCCGACCCTCGGCCTCGGCGCTCTCGGCCTGATCGCCCTGCTGATCGTGGGACTCTGGTTCCTCTGGAAGAGGTATGCCTCCTCTCTCGATTGCGAAGGCTGAACTTCCGGGTTCAACATATTCTTATCCGACCCTGACAGAGGCATTCCTGGTGATTATCAGATGATGAGAAAAGCAGCCGTGCTCATTCTCTGTCTCCTCCTCGTTACGCCGGCCCTTGCGGTCCCCGGCAACGGGAACGGGAACGGTCAGGCGAAAGCAGGAAACGGTGTCCCTGTCCTCCAGGAGGAGGATGCAGGTGACGAGCCGGACCAAACAGTCAATGCGACACCTGAACCGACGAAGGCGCCGGGGAATGGCAAACACATCGTTGCGAAGGTGAGCGCCGCTCCCGGACAGGTGAAGAAGAACGCCACCCTCCACGAACGCCTGAGGGAACGGGTCAACCAGACCGCGGACGACCTGGAGAACGAGACCGGCACTCTCCCCCCTGAGAAGCAGAAGGTCTGGAAGAACCAGAACGAGGTCCGCCTTGCCGTCCACACCTTCCTCGCCCTCGGCGAGATGGACGGCGGCATCGGGAAGAACGTCTCGGCGATCGCCCGTACCTTCAACAACTCGATCCAGACCCGCGTCCGGGCCGAGGAGCAGATCCAGGCGCGGCCGGGCTGGATGCGTTTCCTTGCCGGCGGCGACGAAGCCGCGGCCGAAACCCTCTTCCAGAACCTGAACCAGAGCCGAGACCAGATCCGGGAGATGCAGCGCCTGGTGGAGAACTGCACCTGCGACAATGAGACCCGCACCCTTCTCCAGGACCAGTTGAGGGTGATGGAGGAGGAGCAGGAGCGCCTCCGGGCCCTCGCCGAGAACGAGACCGCGGACAGCGGGGTTATCGGCTGGATCTGGAAGTAAGTCCTCTCGGTCTTGTGAAATCTGGCATGAGTCCCTGAGGGAGACTCAAGCATCTCGCATGAAAATTGTTCTGAGGAGTTCGTCTGGTCGACGTGCCTTCCCGCACGCTCGCGCCGGGGGCGCTATCGAAGATCAAAGATCTTCTCACGCTCCCTCTGGTCGTTCCCCCGGGCCCCCGGGATTGCGATAGGACCGAGAATGCAGAGGGCGGATCGTTCTGAAGGTGGTTTTGTCCTCTCCATCTCCACCATGGGGTGCTCATTGAGAGTCAAAACCTCATGCAAACCCGGAAAACGGATCTTCTGGATCATTTCCATGGTCGTCCCTCGGGCTCAGGTCGATATATCCCCCCGGATCCTTTTGAGGGAATGCGCGGATCAACCGCCTTCCCCCTACAGTTCGCCGGGGGCTCTCAAGCTCGCTGGCGCTCGCTGCCCCCGGGAGCGAACAGGATTTCCTGAGGAGGAAGGTTGCAATCCCACCCCTATCCTGAGCGGGGAACGAGCGGCAGCGAGTTCGAGAAAACCGAAGGTTTTCAAGTGACCGGGGGCGTAGTCCCCCGGAGCAGGAACTCCATAAAAGGAATTCTCCTGGATCACGTTCTCACTCTTTTTTCTCTGTTCCCGCCCGTGCGGCCATCCGTGCGATCCAGATCGTGGCAAGCACGGCCAGGATCGTGACAACGATCGCATAACTGAACTGTGCCGCGAGGCTCTCCGTCGTCCCGAAGACCTCGACGAAGAGCGCCTGGATCGCGCCATTCCACGCCAGCGCGGCGACCAACCCGAACGCGGCCGTAATCAGGTCGGAGATTTTGTCGAGCACTTCTCCGTAGAAACCCATAGTTGTGCATACTCGCCATTGTATATAAATATACAGATTCAAAAAAGAGAAGCGCTTTATTTCCCTCGAGGCAATACCCGATCCTGAGATGCACGATGAAGATTTCAGGAATTTCTCTCAGGAACTTCAAGAGTTTCCGGGCCGCATCGGCCGTCTTCGGCCCCTTCTCCGTGATCATCGGCCCGAATGCCGCCGGCAAGTCGAACTTTGTCGACGCCTTCACCTTCCTTTCTGACTGCGCACGCGAGGGCTTTGCCAATGCCGTATCCCTCCAGGGGGGCGGGGAGTATATCCGGAACCTCCGCGCTCCTCCCGGTGAAACGACCGGGATCTCGGTCTCCCTCGACGCCGCCGCAGACCCGGCGAAGGTGCGCTTTTTCCGGGACGGGGGCCGGGTGATCGAGGCGTCGGCCCTGCGGGGCACCTATGAGATCACACTCGCCTGCGCCGGAGGCGGTTGCACGGTGGCCGAGGAGCGGATCACGGCGTCGTGCACCTATACTGTCGTGGACGGCAACGGCCGGCCCTCGTCTCCGGGCGAGGGAGAGATCACTCTCGTCAGGTCGGCCGACGGTGCGGTCGGCTGCACGGTGATACCGCCAGGCCTCGCGCCTGAACCCGAGTGCACCCCCCTGATGCCTGCGAAGCTTGCCCCAGACGAGTCGATCCTGGAGAGCCCTGCGATCTACCCGACCTTCTCGCCCCTGGTCTCCCGTGTCGGAGGTTTCTTCCGCGAGATCGGCCACTATGACCTCGACCCCCGCCTGGCAAAGAGGGCCGCCGAGATCCCGGGCCGTGCCGAACTCGAGCAGGACGGACGCAACCTCGCCCTGGTGCTCAGGGCGATCCTGGCGGACCCGGAGAAGAAACGCCGCGCCTGGTCATTCGTCCGCGACCTCCTCCCCTTCATCGAGGAGATCAGGGTCGATGTCATCGCCGACCGCTCTCTCATCGCCACGGTGAAGGAGGAGTACACCGCCGGCGCCGCAGTCCCCTCTTTCCTCCTTTCGGACGGGACGATCAACCTCACCGCTCTTGTTGTCATCCTCTATTTCGAGGAGAAACCGGTGGTCATCATCGAAGAACCTGAGAGGAACATCCACCCCCACCTGATCGCGAAACTCGTCACGATGATGCAGGACGTCGCCTGTCACCTGGGGCGGCAGGTGATCGTCACCACTCACCACCCCGAGGTTGTGAAGTACGGCGGCAGGGAGAACATCCTCCTCCTCAGGAGGGACAGGGAAGGTTACTCGGCCATCTCCCGCCCCTCGGAACGGATAGATCTCGAAGTCTTCCTGGAGAGCATGGGGATCGACGAACTCTATGTCCAGAACCTCCTCTGAGGCGGGCCGATGGCGGAAAAACCCCTCTATTTTTTTCTCGAAGGGCCGGACGATGAGCGTTTCTTCGACCGCGTCGTCGCCCCCCTCTTTGCAGCACGAGGCTATGAGACGAAGGTCTGGAAGTACGCCTGCGAGAAGAGGCTGCGGACGATGAACCTCGTCAGAGCGCTGAGAAAGGCTGGTTTTTCCTATGTCTTTGTCAGGGACATCGACAATACTCCCTATGCCGGTCGCCGGGTGCAGGAGACGCTGTACTCTTTCGGCCACGCGATGGAGGCCGAGATGGTCGTCATCGTCATCGCCGAGATCGAGAGCTGGTACCTCGCCGGCGTGGGGAAGGAAGAGGCGGCCGCGCTCGGCCTCCCCGCCCTCCCCTTCAGGACCGAGCGGATCACGAAGGAGGCCTTCAACGCCCTCATCCCCCGGGGTGTCTCTCGCATTGCGTTCATGCAGGCAGTCCTTGACGGTTTCGATGTCGGGCTTGCGAAGCGGCGGAACCGGTCCTTCCGGTATTTTATGAACTGGTTCGTCGAGGGAGGGCGCGTACCGTGAGAAATGGGAGCATTTTTCCGCTGGAGGAAGAAAGGATCATCTGCTGGACGACGCCATGACGATGGGAATGCAATACTTCAAGCCGGCAGAGATTGCCGACCTCGCCGGCCTCCCCGAGGCCGAGGTGCGGGAGTACCTGGCCGCTCACCCCGACCTCTTTCACTCCCGGAGCATCGGGCCGGTGCGCCTGTACACTGCGGCGGCCGTCGAGACGGTGAAAAAACTTGCCCGGGCGGAGAAGGAAGGAAAGAGCCCGGAAGAGGCGGTCGAACCTGTCGACGACGAGGGGCCGGAGCCCGTGCCCTCGCCGGTGGTGCAGGCCTATGCCGAGGCCCGTGACCTCAAGGACGTGGTGGCACGGCAGGATGCCGAGATCGCCGCCCTCCGTTCCGGGATGGAGGACCAGAGGCAGGTCCTTGAGGCCAGGATCGCCGCTCTTGAGGAGGCGCTTGCGGCCGAGAAGAGGACGACCTCCCTCATCTCGGAATGGGTCGAGTATTTCGATTATGAAGTGGCGCTCCTCAAGCGCCCGCTTCTTCAAAGGCTCTCTGGAAAAAAGATTTAATTTTCCCGCCGCAGCAGGAGGAAAGCCCCGCAGATGCAGAGCGCCCCGAGCACCGCGAAGGGTGAGAGCGGGGACTGTGTGGGGGTCACCGGTATGAGGGTGGTGTCGATCTCGACAGTCTCTCCTTTTGCCGGGTACTGGCTGATCCCGACGGACTGCGGCGCGTAGCCCTCGGCGCTGACGGTGACAGTCTTGTACGGCGTGCCTGTCACGTAGACCGGGACGAGGAGCTGGCCATTTTTGATCTCGCCCTTGACCTCGCCGTCAAAGGCGACCTTTGCCCCCTCGACATTGGACTTCACGAGAAATGCGCCCATGTCGCCGCCGATCGGCGCCTGCTGGAGGGTCGCCGTGATGGTGACGGTCTCGCTCTTTGCCGGGACGTCGGTGACCGGTGCGGTGTAGGTCTCGTATCCGTTGGCCTCGACGCTGATGGTCTTGTACGGCGTGCCGGTCACATAGACCGGGACGACGAGTTCGCCGTTTGCGATCTCGCCCTTGAGGTCGTTGTCGAAGTAGACCTTTGCCCCCTCGACATTGCACTTCACGAGGTACGCGCCCATGTCGCCGCCGATCGGTGCCTGCTGGAGGTTGGCGTTGATGTCGACGGTCTCGCCCTTGGCCGGATACTCGACGATCGAGGTGGTGTAGGTCTCATAGCCGTCTGCCTCGATGCTGATGGTCTTGTACGGCGTGCCTGTCACGTAGACCGGCACCAGGAGGCGGCCGCTCGTGATCTCGCCCTTGAGGTCGTTGTCGAAGTAGACTTTTGCGCCGTCGACGTTGCAGTGAACGGCATAATATCCCTGGTCGCCGCCGATCGTCTCTGCCGCGGCACTGACGGCGGCAGGGACGCTGCAGACGAGAAGGGCGATGCCCAGAATCAGGATCTGCGTTCTGTCCATGTTTATGCAAAAGCATTGACTCTTAAGAATTCTTTCGATCTGATGCGTGCACACGCAATTGAGAGGATATATATCCCTGTGTGTGCGAGGCAGGATACATGGAGACGATGGAGGAGGTCGGTCGGCAGGTATTTTTGTTATGTTTTTCTGCCCTTCGGCCGCCCCCATTGCTATTCTTCGCCTGCGGCAGGGTGACCGACCTCGACCTGCCTGCATGCACGGAGATGCTCGCCCCCTTCATCGCGGGGCACCCTGACCCCTGGCACCGGGATATCGGAGGGCTCTAGATGGGTCTCGACGCCGCGGCAGCGCTGGCGATGGCCTGGTCGGCCGCGCTGTACGACGGCGGGCCTGTGCGAGAGTTCCTCGACGCCCTTGATCTCTCGCCCGCCTATGGCCTCCTGAAGAAGTGCGAGGAGGTCTGCCCGTGGTACGGCGAGGTCGTCCTGAACGGGCGGCACATGATCGCCTGCCTTCTTGGGCAGGCGCTGGAGAGGGCAGGCGAACCCTGCAGAGTCGTGGTCCCGGCGGCAGGGATGAACCCCCTGGCCTTCGAGGTGCTGGAGCGCTACCCCGACCGGGTCTCCTCGGTCGTGGAGGTTGGTCGTGCCGGGATGGAGGAGAAACGCGCCCTCTACGCGAGGGTCGCCCCTGACCTCGCCGCCCGGATCTCCTGTGTTCAGGCTGATATCCCCTCTGTGCTTTCTTTTCCCTTTGCGGTCGGGGAACCGACGGTCCTTGTCCTCGAAGGGGCGAGTTATTATCCTGACCGGGCCACCCTCGCCGGCATCCTCGGTTCATTCTGCTCTGGAACAGGGAAGAACCACGTGATCGCGGAGTACTTCGCTCCCTGCCAGATGGTCGCCCTGCGCAGGCGGGCGGTCCCGCGGGCCGTTCTCTCCTGCCTCAAGGAGAGGTCGGGCCTGCCCGCCATCTCCCTGTACACGCCGGGCATGATCGGGTCGGTGATCCGGGACGCAGGTGGGCAAGTCGAGGCACATTACTCGATGGCCGCGATGGAGCGCCTCCGTTGCGGCGAGAACCATTTTTTCCGGTCTGACGAGGATGGCTGGATCTGGTGTACGGCCGGTCGCCTGTAATGTCACCATATATATCTGGAAGGGGGCACGAAGGGTACAGGGGCCCTGAAGATGCAGGTGAGTGTCGTTGCTGTTGGAAAGGCGAAAGAGCGGTATATCGAAGAGGGGATTGCAGAATATGAGAAACGCCTCCGCCCCTATGCGAACTGCGAGATCGTCGAGGTGAAGGACGAGCGGGTGCCGAAGAACGCCTCGCCGGCAGAGGAGGCGAAGGTGAAGGAAGAGGAAGGGGAGCGGATCCTTGCGGCGGTCCGTGGTGGCGCCCTCCTCGTCGCCCTCGACAGTGCCGGCGAGATGTGGTCGAGCGAGGACCTTGCGGCCCGCCTGCGTACCTGGGAGATCTCCGGAACGCGGGAGGTGTGTTTTGTGATCGGCGGGCCTCTCGGTCTTTCGCAGGCGGTGCTGAACCGTGCCGATCTCCGCCTCTCTCTCTCGCGGATGACCTTCCTCCACACCATGGTCAGGGTGATCCTCCTCGAACAGATCTACCGGGCCTTCAGGATCGTGCGAGGCGAACCGTACCACAAGTGATCCTCCTCGCGGTTCCTCTCTCCCCGATGGGCCGGGTGGCATATGTCCCGTTATATACTTCTTTTTTCATCTCAATGCCCTTAAAACCTGACCGTCGCTCTCAATTTGACACTTTGCTCTGATTTCTCTTTTCCTTGAAGATGACAGGATCAAAAAATTTATACCTGTAGGTCAGAAAAATGTACTTCGGGGACAGTCGGAGACCGGCTACCCTACGTGAGGAATCAGCATGAGCCAGGATATACCAGAGGAAGACTTCAGTGAACTGAGCGATTACATCAGGCAGATGGTGAACCGCGCACAGGACGAATACGAGAACAAGCCCGTCGCGTTCGGAATTTATATGCTGATCCGGGACGGCCACTGCCATGTCCTCCCGCCCACGTGGTCCCCGATGAAGGCGCTGACCGACGGTGAGGGGGCCGGGGCGAACGAACCTGTGGTGGAGGTCCACCAGGTCGGCAGCGAGACTGTCGTGACCGCAGCGCTTCCTGGCGTGACTGCCGACGGCGTCAGGGTCTGGCAGGAGGACGCCTCCCTCCACATCGCCGCGGAGGACGGCGAACGGCGGTACTACACCACGGTCGCCCTCCCCTCCCCGGCCCTCGCGGTGGCGCGGATGTCCTTCAAACATGGTGTCCTCGAAGTGGTGGTCGGCCCGTCGGGCATGGCCGAGATCGGGGATTGTATAGAATAATTCTTTTTTACGTCCGGAGCGAGGGGGCATGCCCGGCTCCTCCCCCCTTCACTCCTGGCTCGCTCATCCATTGCATAGCGCCGGCATCGTTTTTTTAAGAGATTTCTTTCTCTATACTTTCTTGTTTTTCTCATTCGATGATATTATCAAAAAAATATTCCGGAATTTTTATATCGTGGTGAATTCTAGTGTCGCACAAGAATATATTCTCGCGGGCAGGGTGGTTGTGGTGTCAGGCGGCACAATTGGGCGTCAGGAATGCTGGAATAAAAAATTCGGGGATGCGGGAAAGGGGAGGTGTGCGGTCTGCGGGAAGACGATCTACCGGAATGCCCTGCCTGACTCCAAGTGGGCCTGGGAGCCCGGGCAGAGCAGGGCGCCCTCCTTCCCCGGGGGGGACGGTCCCCGGCGGAACGGTGTGCCTCTCTGCACGGCGTGCAGCTGTCGGGTGTCCCGGAGAGGGCCCGACGACTATGCGGCGCTGGGCATGATCCTGCTGCTATGATGCGTCTCACCGATGGAAAGTCCCTGCCTTCTATGACGTTTAAATCTTTTTATTCCCTCGCAAATCTGTTTAAATGAGGATTATGTTTTTATCCGGCCAGAACCAACGTTAGGAAATTATGAAAGACTCTGAGATCTTGATGAATCCCAACGATCTGGTTCGTTTTCTCAAGAAGGATCCGGCGGAGTTTACCAAGGAAGACATCATCCACTTCTGCGAGGAAAATGCGATCGAGATGGTGAACTTCCGGTACGCCGCGGAGGACGGCCAGCTCAAGACCCTCAACTTCATTATCTCCTCGAAGGAACACCTCGACACCATCCTCTCCGACGGCGAGCGTGTCGACGGCAGCAACCTCTTCTCCTTCATCGAGGCCGGGAGCAGCGACCTGTATGCGATCCCCCGCTACCGCACCGCGTTCATGAACCCCTTCACCGAGGTGCCCACGCTGGAGATCCTCTGCTCCTTCTATGACAACGAGGGCAAGCCCCTGGAGAGCTCCCCCGAGTACGTGCTCCGCAAGGCGAACGAGGAGTTCACCCGCCAGACCGGTGCCGTCTTCAAGACCCTCGGCGAACTCGAGTATTATGTAATCAGCCCGCGCGAGGACCTCTACCCCGGCCGCGACCAGAAGGGCTACCACACGGCCGAGCCCTTCGCGAAGTTCGAAGACCTGCGGAACGAGGCGATGAAGTTGATCGCCCGCGCCGGCGGCAAGATCAAGTACGGCCACTCCGAGGTCGGCTGTTTCTGCAACGAGGACACTTACTACGAGCAGCACGAGATCGAGTTCCTCCCGGTGCCGGTGGAGCAGGCGGTCGAGCAGATCATCCTGGCGAAGTGGATCCTGCGCATGCTCGGCTACCGCTACGGCGTCGACATCAGCTATGCCCCGAAGATCACTGTCGGCAAGGCAGGGAGCGGCATGCACTTCCACATGCTCGTCGAGAAGGACGGCAGGAACCTGATGGTCGAGGACGGCAAACTCAGCTCCATGGCCAGGAAGATGATCGCCGGCATCCTCGACGCCGCGGACGCGATCACGGCCTTCGGCAACTGCATCCCGACCTCGTACCTCCGCCTGGTTCCCCACCAGGAAGCCCCGACCTACATATGCTGGGGCGACCGCAACCGCTCTGTCGTGGTCCGCGTGCCCCTGGGCTGGACCTGCGGCTCAGATATGACCCGCGACGCCAACCCCTGCGGCTACCACTGCGCCGCCGCGAGGCCGTCCAAGCAGACGATCGAGTACCGTGTCGCGGATGGCTCCTGCGATCCCTATCTCACCGTCGCCTCCCTGATCATCGCCTCCCTCCACGGCATCAATATGCCCGACGCCCTCAAGCAGGCCGAGGATCTCTATGTCATCGGCAACATCTTCAGGCCCGAGTTCAAGGATCGTCTCGACACCTTCAGGCAGCTCCCGGCATCGTGCTTTGAGTCGGCCGACGTCCTCGCCGCCAGGCGTGCGATCTTCGAGGAGAATGGCATCTTCCCGGCAGGCATGATCGACAACAGGATCCAGACCCTGAAGGCCTTCAACGACAAGGGCCTCAGCGAGAAGCTCTACGGCAACACGGAAGCGATCCGCGAGCTCGTCGAGACGTACATCCACGTCGCATAAGATCTCAGAATACTCCTCCCGATACAATCTTTTTTCGGGGTGGGTGGAGGCTCTCTTTTTCTCGGAAAAAATACGTCGTCCACGCTGAGCAGGGCGTGCACATTGCCGTCGCTTCTGCATAGCTACGGTTCTTTTGGCCTCCTACCCGGTGCTGGCGTCCTGCTCTTGCAGAGGCGGCCCGCCGCGGGCGTATGTCGCTGTGTCCTGGCCAATGCCGTTAGCCTCCGAGACACCCACTGCCGAGCCGATGACGGCATAGCGCGGGCCGAAGATCTTGGTGAGGTGTGGCCCACGGCCGGCCACGTGTCGTTCATGAAGCGGCCTCAGGGGAAACTGCTCTCGATAGCGATGGCAGTGTAGCCGTGCCTCTCCACCAGGCGCTGGAAGAGTTTGTTGCGGAGCAGGAGGCTCTCCTCGCCGCCGTGGAGCGCCTCTCCGAAGCTGAGCAGTTCGACCGACGGATCGAGGGAGGCGATGAGCGTGCCGATGGCGGCGTTGAAGGTTTCGGGCGAGTCGATGGAGAACGGGATTGCTTCTTGTTGGAACCGCGTTTAGAGTGTGGTGTGATCAGGTTTCATCTCCCGGATTCAGGATGGTAAGACCCTAAAGAAAATTCCTTGCTCTTGTTGAGGTCCCCTCTGATCCCGCGCAGGATCGCAGGTTTTCTGCCCCCATGTATCGTCTGCTGGGGACTAACATGAAGCCTTATCCTTCTTGAAAATCCTCTGATAGGATCCAGAACTGGGAGTGACACACTATGTAGAAATTGTTAGGGATAGTTCCTGCAGAGCAGGAAAATTAATTTTTGGAGGATTCTAATCTCGCAGGAAGTGTTTTATAATCTTATCTACCTCTTCAAAGGCTTTTGGGAGTGCATTTTTTACTACCTTATCTGACAAATATATGGTGCTATCTTTCTTCTCTGATAGGAGCCACATAGCAGGATACACCACGAATTGGATTGATTTGTTCGGTAAAATAACTGACATGCTCCCTTTCTCGGGGGGTAATTGAATCTCAGGATGAGCATCAGCAAGCAAATGTTTGAGTGGGATGATAATTTCATGTTGCTCATCGATGCTCAAGGGTTTTGGGAGGTTGCCATATCTACCCCAGCTCAGGAGATCAAGGGCTGCAAGACGATCCAATTTTTCATGCACTCTCTGGTTCCAGTAATGTTTGAGACAAGAGTGACATGCTGTAGCACACCTTTTGTCGCAGTTCAAGACATTCTGAATACTCTGGAGTAGTGGATCAATCATGCTCCAAAGGCCAGTGGCGTATCCCGCTCCACTTGATAGACTGTCATAGATGTAAATATCAACAAACGTTTTATCTTCCGTTTCGTGAACTCTGTGACCACCTTTAATGTCTTTGAAATCAACATCCAGAGTCCGGCTTGCAGCAAGTAAGAAAGCCTCGGTGAGTGTTGTTGCAGCGCTTGATATCCACATTCCGGAGTATTCGGTGTTTATTAGGGACTTATCCAGTTCAAACTCAAAGACAATCATATCTGTTGCAAATGTGTGACCAAGATACACATTTACCGGATCATGAATGCACCTTGCACCTTGGATAGAGTATGGTCGGCCAATATTCTTCAATACTTTTGATTCGGGATCCTCATCACTTTGTTCTGCAACCTCTGCAGCACCGCACTTCTGGCATACATTAAATCCGTGTCCTTTCACGCCCTTGTTGATGATTCTGATCTTATCAGATCGGACTGCGGCCATTATGTGCTGACACCCAATGTCTTTCATGTCATTGCGGTCAGGTGTTGCAAAATAGCATGGCTCCTCTGCATATGACTGTTCAATTTCTGCGTGTGCTTCTGGGATTGGCTTTCCGTCTATGGGAGCAAAACCCCATGGTCGAAGCATCTTCCGTTTCTTCTCTTCTGAAATTGGTTCTCCACAGAATGGGCACACTCCCCCTATTGGATATTTTGTATCAGTCCAGCCACATTCTGGGTTTGGACATAGATACAAATCGGACAGATAATTAGGATCGTCAAAGTACGGTCGTGCTTGATTTTCACGCCTATTGCCTTTTCTGAACTTTGAGTGGAAACTGTATATGCCGCCGACTTTGTAGGTTTCTTTGTTTACAACGATTACTTTTCCTGGGGCATATTCACTAATTGCAATGTCAAGTGAACGGTCTGGTCTCTGGATTATCTTATTCCCAGATCCGTTTTCAATGTAGAAACCTACAACGTTTTGGGGGAATGAGTAGGTTGGTAAGATCCCCTCAAAACTCAAGTGATCCAGAAGACTGGTTTTTTGTTCTTTTTCCGCTTTGCCCTCGTAAAGGTCGCGGTTTTTGAACACATCATCTCGGATTCTCTCTAATTCTCTTATGAGTTCTGATATAAATTTCTGATGAGAACTTTCATCTGTTTTTTGGATAGATAGAATTGTTTCCTCTAGTTCTGGTTTAAACCAGAATGTTTTCAGAAACTCTATAAACTCATTGTAGTAGTTATCGAAGAATGATAATACTGGATATTCGTACAAATCCGTCCCTTTTTCATTCAAAAATTCACATAGGATAAGCAGATTCACATGACGCTGAAGGAGTGTATTATTGTCTACATCAATCCATGGGCTGCTGACATCTCCTGAAATTATTTTCTCGGGATGATTGAAGTACCAACCGTCATGGGGGCCATTTTGAGCATAGGTGACAATTGTTGATATTGACGTTCCGCGTCTTCCTGCACGTCCTGCTCTCTGCTGGTAGTTCTCTCGCATTGGTGGAACATTCCGAAGACTGATCGCTGTCAGAGACCCGATGTCAATACCTACTTCCATCGTTGTTGTACAACTCAGAACATCAATTGGAAACTCATCGTCCAAGACAAGGTTCTGGAACCGCATCTCGTAATTTTCTGTCGTAGACCATATGTCATCCCGCTGATCTTTGTAGGATAGTTGTGCCGTATGTTCTTCCGTATTGATGGTATGAATCAATTTCCCAGAACCTTCAGCGATTGCATCAAGAACAGGGTCTCTCCAGAACTTGTATCGTTCAAGATCCTGATCACTCATCTCATAGATATCAGGTGAACCACAATGTGCACATTTCCCGAACAGAGTGTATGGGAAAATATTGGAACAGGTTCTGCAGCGGTACCACTTATGTGTGTCCTTGAATTTTAACGCAATTTTTTCCAAAATCAGGAAATATCTGCCTTCCTCCTCTCCACTTCCGCGATCAAGGAAGGTGTTGGAAAGTATAGACACAATCCAATCAATCTGATAATAAGTATATTTATTTGCCAATATTTTCTTGAATCTGGATGGTACTTTTTTTAGGTCTTTTTCCTTTACACCAAACCTGCTGCCATATTTACGAAGGGAGATATTGTACCGTATTTGATCTGAAATCTGGTTTCCGATAGCAAATGAGTTTGTACAATGATAGTGGGCCCAAGCAGCAAAAAGGGCAATAAATTCCTCTTCAGACATCTGGATGTCATGTTCCTTGAATGATTCAAGACAGCCTGTAATATCATCCTCGTAACTGGGTTCCATCCAACCCAATCCAAGATCTGTCAAAGACCTGAAAGGTGAACAGAGATTTTTCAGGAGTTGTTCAGAAAACAGTCCTGGCTTGTTCCTGTAATCATTAGTGATTCTATCATATATTATCGGTTTTTTCTGTCTTTCTGCTCTTTCAATAGTACGTTTGATCTTTTCTAGATCTTTGTTAAAGAGGGTCTTGTCCCCTCCATAGAATAGACGTAAATGATTTTGGTATGATATTTCCAAAAATGCGGGATAGAGCATATCAAGTGTGACAACATTATCATTATCCTTGGCCCACTCCTGCAATCGAGTGGCCGCCAGAACTAAAACAGCTCTTGCAGCCTGATCATCTGCTGTCCGGGTCATATCTTTGGCAAGTACCGCCGCTCTTTGTCTACTGTCTGAGAAGACAAGGACTTTCCTCCCGGCATTTGGTTGTTGTTTAAGTTTTTCTTCGTTAAATAGTGCAGGCGGTTGAACCGACAGTTGTGATGAAACAATGTTGTAAAAAGGTTCATTTCCCTTCGTAGAAAAATCGGAAAGTGCGTAATTCCTCAATTGTTTTTCACACTTGGGACAGGAGTAAAATGTCAGTTGTTCTGGCTTTCCTTTTACTGGCTTAAGAGAGTAGCAAACCTCTAAGAATCCATCTTCTTCGGCATGAATGTTGTTAAAATGGATGAAACCAGTCTTTGCATCAAGCCACCCGTAACGGATATCTCCCTTTTTTCTATGATAATTCTGCGGGATGATGTAGAGATGTACTTCCTTCAACTCTTTCCCAAATATTTCTCCGTGAGTACGCCAGAGATAGTTCTTTTTCTTGGAATCCCCCCCATTGAGCAAGTATCCTTTGAGGAATAGGGCTCCACATCTTCTATCATTGACTAACTCATAGATTTTTCCACCGCAGTGAGGGCAGGTGTCCCACTCACTGTCTGAGTAAATCTTACCGAGAGTGATACCGTCGCCAGCATGCTTTTCTGGGCAGTTCGGATTTGTACATGCGTACAATCCCTGTAGGCCACGAAAAAACATGTGAAGTCTTGCAGGAAAGAGAACCTGCCTGTCTTTTTTAGCAAGTGGTAGTAGTGATAGAAGAACTTGTGTTGCCGAAAGTGCAGTTTTGGTATCATCATGTGGGAACGCAATCTCTGCAAGTTCGGTGATCCCGGTAGCGTTTCCTGCTGTTTGATTTATTATCCGTTGTATGGGACTGTATTTTGGCAATGTTTCAAATAACCATACTTCTAGTTCCTTGATAGTATCATATGGGGGCCTTGTCCCATCAATTTCTTGGAAAAATCTGTGGATTGCTAGTACTTTTGTTGTATCATCAAGCTGGAAATCATCTAGAGGGAAATTACTTATCTTATTTGCAGAGAAATCAACGGGATTTAGGAGATCGATCTTTTTATTTGTTCCAATTATTATCGAGAATGTATCCTTCTCCGATGAAGTGATCTCCCTTAGATATTTTTTTAGTTCGATTTTCTTTTCCTCGGTATCAACAGGAATACTTGCGCTGGTGAGAATAAACCGTACTTTATCGCGCGTAATTCCTAACTTGTACATTAGCCGGCGAATGAGGAGGGCCACCTCTCCTCCCGCCGATCCACGGTACATATGTGCTTCATCGATGACTATCAGGAGTTTGTTCTCCGGAGATTCGTTTAACCAGTCCTTTGTGTTTGACCAGAATGGCTGTTCGATCTGCCGAATCAGCATGTATTGGAGCATTGAGTAATTTGTGACGAGAATATCTGGGCAATAATCCTGCATTTCCTTACGGGTGATTAATTCCGCATCCCGCAGAGCAGGTTGATGAATCCCCTTTTTTAGATTTGCAGTATAGGTTTTCAGATCATATTTTGAGGGATACTTCCCCAGCGATTTGAGCTCCGCGATCAACTCGGGACTACGGTCGATCAGGTCGCGTTCCAGTGTTTTTGCCAGTTCTGTATTCTTTTCTTTTACAGGTTCACCGGGATATGGTGTCCTACCCGTGTACATTCCGAATTGAGGAATACGAGTATGTGCGCCACCAGTATACTCCGTAAAAAGTGTGTAATATTCTCCACCGTAGTCCCCGATCATTTTCCGCAAACGACCAATCTGATCTGCGACCAGTGCATTCATTGGGTAGAGCAGCAACGCCCTAATGCCTCTTTTATTCCACGAATCTGGACATGTTTTTGCTTCATTCGCAAGATTTGCGACAAGAGGCCACATGAAACACTCGGTCTTTCCAGAACCTGTGCCTGTTGTCACCAGAATGTCGCTCCCTTGGTAAAACTCTTCAAGCGCCTTAACCTGGTGACTATAAGGATCTTTGAAAACCCCTAAATTTTTGGTACTCATTTGAAAAAGGAAATCCTTGATATTTTGAGGGATATCGACATTAATCAATCCATCTTTTGATATC
Organism: Methanofollis ethanolicus; assembly: GCF_001571385.1. Taxonomy (NCBI): domain Archaea; kingdom Methanobacteriati; phylum Methanobacteriota; class Methanomicrobia; order Methanomicrobiales; family Methanomicrobiaceae; genus Methanofollis; species Methanofollis ethanolicus. The sequence goes on from NZ_BCNW01000001.1 coordinate 369,943, forward strand.
TGGTATGTTTGATTTGATTCTATGTAGGGATCTTTGTAAATTGAGTCTTTTTCATCTAAAAGATCTTTTGATGCGCTCAAAAGAAGATCGTTCTCACCAAAGTATTGTGCCCCGATGTAGTCCTTCAATTTTGCAACAAGTTCATGGTGTATATGTTGAGCACTATATTCAGCCATTCTGTATCACCCGAATGTTTAGATTCTCCAGAAGTTTTGTGACGATTGGAAGGAATACAGGCGATGTAATAAATTCTGTTCTGTCCAGAATGTTTCGAACCGGCCAAGCTATCATGTAGAGCAACATTTCCTCTCTCCCGGGAAGAGTAGAGTGCAGCTTGATTTTGATTGCGTCTTTGTAGGTCGTTATTGTGGCCTGTACCTGATTATCATTCAAATGTCGAAGACCATACATGAATCTACGAACTTCGTGTGTTTTTATGATATAATCCGGAAATGCCAGGGTATATATCTTGTCATTTTCGTTTTTAGCAATTCCATAGTCAGCAAGGTTATTTCGATACACCGTTAGTTCCCACGGATGATCCAGTGATTGTTTCCAGGAATCAGAGAAGATTAGTTTTGAAAGCGGGTCAAAATATTTTCGAACATCAGATATGATGGGGTTTAGTGTATATTTCCCATTAGCATATCTACTGTACTCAAGAACGGTGTCTTTTGCATCAATTTGTGGTATCAAAAAAAGTTCTTCAAGCGAGTACGCATTTTTTTCGGAAATCCTATTAACATACCATCCAAGCCCATGTATCTCTCCATCTTTTCCGAATGATGTTCCGCGGAGTAAAAACAAATCATCGGCAATTCTTGCGAATTTATCTGGGGGTAATTGAATTGTGTTGTCCGGTCCAGATACAAGAAATCCAGCGTATTCCAGTCTCTCTTGGATCTTTTTTGCTGGCTGAAAATCCGGTTTATCCTCAGGATAAAACCATTTCTTCACGTCTGGATAGAGATCTAAATAGGCAGAAAGGATGATATTGCATTTTCTGGTCACATGATGTTTTGTGTACAGTGTGTCTTTTGTGTCCTGATATTCCTCTCTGTCCTCAATACATCTGTCTAAAACTGCTGTTTTTATCCATTCTGAAATGGCGGAATAAAGCACCCGGGCAATATAGGCGTTTTTGTCTTCACAGGAAAAGCGAGATATCCCCAGTCCCTGTGCTATAATCTCATGGGGATATTGGATCATAGAGTTATTCTCCTCCAAGGAGTCCCACTATGATCTCTTTGAGGTCTTTTCTGCTAAGATTCTCTAGTCTTTGGTTTAGTTCTTTTGTAGTCCCTAACAATTTGCAATATGATGCAAGCTCCAGAAGAAGTACCCCCTCCACGTTTTCTTCATCTTTTTCGTCATCTGTTTCGATAAAATCAGAGAGTATTGCAGTTCTAGTCAGATTGTACCCATTTGTTGTATTCAGTCCTTTTGAAATCTTAACTGCTCTCTGATACAAATCCTGAAATCCCTTTGAACTTCTTTCGATAGTTACTGTACAAATCCCAGGATACAAGGCATTGGCTGCAATGGAGGTTATCATATCTTCTGAATTGATGAGGACCATATATCCTAGGGCACTTGGCGGAAGTATTCGCATGTTTTCTGAGAAATCAAGTGAAAACAGGATGTATTTTTCGGGGTTTTCATCAAGAATGTCCTTTGCGAGATGCGTATAACAATATTCGTCAATGGAACCGATGACATTTTGAAGAAGAACAATATTTCCTCTACTCTTTTTCACAGTGTTTAACAGTGAAGAATAGTTGTTGTAACCAGTTGGAACAGAAATAACCTCAGGTGTTTGTGAGTGGAGTGTAACTGAAATGGCATTAGCCATGAGATTTGCCTTACATCCTGTAAGGAGGAGAGGAGTTCTTGTCACATATGCTCCAGCAATGAGCTTAGCTAAGATCTCAGCATATTTATTGTCAGTTCCAATGTTCTGAAGATTGTTCTTCAGATCATCGATTAGATCTTTTATATTCTCACTCTCGATCGGTTCTGATCCGTGACAATCTTTTGCCGGCTGCACTAAAAGATCTGAATTTGGCGAGGAGGCAACACTTATTTTTTCGTAATCCTCTGATGGAATTACCCCTTTAAACAGCGCCAAATCGCCGAGGAAGTTCCCTGGATTATGCTGGATGCTCCTAAGTTTCTGCTCACAATAGGTTTTTAACTGGTCATTTATTTTTTCTAAATCTTGCTTCTTTTGTTCCAGTTGCGAGAATTTTTCTTGAATCTGTTTTTTTTCTGAAATATCTTTCTCAAGTTGTTTCTTTGATACTTCTAATGAGTCTATGTCCTTCTGGATTTTGCGAGTTTCCTCACGGAGTGACTCAAGATCTTTCTGGATAGTGTTCTGTTGATCCGCTCTAAACTGTTCGCCCTCTTTGGCGATCGCCTGCATTTGTTCTTTTTTAAATGCAACAATTCCCTCATCGGCAATCTTTTTTAGATCTTCTTTGTACCTGTGGAGTTCCTGTTTTATGTGGCATTCTTGCTCTGATCTGAGTCTTTCCCCTTCTGATTCAACTGTTTTCTTGAGTGATTTTAATGCATCCGTTTCAGCTGTTTTTTCCGCATTTATTACAAGTATTTCACTATTGATTTCATCGATTATGTTCTTTAGGTCGCTAACTTCTCTCTCTAAAGCCTCTTTCTGCTCAAATAATTCTTGATTTGCGATACGTTGTATTTTATCAACGTATTCTTCGTTGATCTTCGGGACGTTTTCAATAACCCCTCTTACAAACTCCTCAACTTTATCGTCAGTATTGAGATATGCATTTATTATGTCAGTTTGTAACTCTAACCTTTGCTTTACTTCTGGAGACAGTATAAATTGTGGCTGTAATTCTGGATTTGATAGGGCCTCGGTGACAATTTTGTTCACGAGTTTCTTCTCACCCTCTGAGTAATTCAAGCGAGATGCGATGCGGTAAAAATATCCTGCAAAACGAGTTGAATCATTATGGAGGATAAGAGGATCTAACTTATCCTGCTGACCGAATTTCATTTTTTTGTAGATGAACCTTCGAGTCAGGTCTGAACTGTTATCTGGGATTGAATTTGTGTATACTGGATCAAAAGAATCAATAACGTCTGCTCTTATGATTCTATATCGATCCAATGACCTTCTGTCGGTTACAAATAGCAACTCATTATACCGTAGACAGGATGTTGCTCTCGTTATTTCAACACAGAAGTAATGTTCTTCATCGCAGTCATAGACTACGAGGAGGTTTTCTGAAAATGTATCCGGGACAACAATACCATTCTCCAACATCTGTGCGAGTGCATCCTCAGAATCCATCACCAGTCTCCTATGTCGTAGGGATCCTGGCGAAGTTTCAGGATTCTGCAAGAAGATTAACTCGTAATAATTATATTTGCAAGGGGGTTTAGGATGATGTGAATAGGGGGCTGCGTCATAAAACTCAGAGTTGGCATTTTCTTTCCACATCCAGATGCCTACATTGTCATGCCCCCATTGATTAGAATTTTCCTCTAACTTAATCGGTATGAGCATGTGCCCGTTGTCTGGATTGGTGTAGATCGTACCTATGGTATTTACTCGACCTTTTTTACCCCACTCATTTGTGGAAATGTCTGCTATCCTCAAGATTTTGAAATTATGGTCGTCAAATGTCACCGAAATCCCGATACAGCAACGTAATTTGAAATCTTTTTTTGGATTTGCCATTACTTTTCAATCTCCTGATAGAATTCAGAAATAAGATGGTCGTACGCCTTCTGTGGTATTTTACCAGATCGTAATGTCTGGCTGAGATAACTACTGACTTTAGGATACTTTTCAAGATGGTCCAGAATATATTTCACTTTCACGGGGGTCGATATAAACGTACCTCTCATTAGAATGAGTTCCTGATACGTTTCTTCGTCTTTCTTTACCGCGTATCTTCCCTTTGGCTGGATGTGTTTGGGAATGCTTACCTGATGTATCGCGTCAAGTCCATGAAGTACGCAAATATTATCTCCTTCGGAGAGGTTTGGAAATGCAAGAATAGTCTGTTCATTCCAGTAAACACTTTTTAGTTGTTTTTCTGAGTAATGATAAATGTCACATTTACAGTCTGACTTGAAGGATAAGTTTGCTCTACCCTTGAGGGAGAAGGAGTCTCCATTTTCAAGTGTTTTTTTTGCGTAATCAAGTGTTATTTTTGGAAAGAAGTACTGAAATATTTCTTCCGGATATTCGCATGTGAGGTGAGCCTCATATGATCCATCAGAGGATTTGACGTGTGTTGGACCCCTGACAGAGTGGCATAACAACAATCCTGCTGCTTTAGTTGGTATTTTTTTAAGTCTGCGAGATTGTCCATCCGTATCCTGATAATAGAATGTGTCTGTTTGTGCCTGGTTGAGGACGGTCGCTGGTTTACTGTAAATTTGCCTCTTTCCAACCTGCACATGAGGAGGCCAGAGGGGGATTAGGGGGGGATGCCACTCGACAAGCGTGACTCCTAAGTTGTCTGCAAATTCTATGGCCTCTTCGGTAACTTTGGTAAACTGCACTCGGTAGACCATCCATTTTGATTCGAAGCCATATGAATCTCCTTCTAATTCCCCTACTGGCTCGTATTCGAGAAAGTCTTCAGTGTCATCTGGTATTCCAAAGGCTGTTGCAAAATAGTAATATTTGTCTGTGTTTATCTCTCCGTTGTTTGATATACAACGAGCATAATTTTTACTGTATCTAAACAGTGCCCCCTCTTCTGGAAGTCCTGATAGATCCTCCCCCCACATTTTAATTATGTCGTGACCGACTGGTGATTCGCTGTATTCGAGAGAGTAATAATCATATATCCACTTTAACTGGAGGTAAGTTGTTTCTCCTGGAATTAATTGATTAGAGAGGATTCTGTTCTCTTTAAGTTCTGCATTATTAGGATTAATGATTCGTACTATGAGTTTTTCATTTCTGGCAGCTAAAACAGTCTTCTCTTCCAATGGAGGAAAACCAAGAAAAAGCCCGAAGTTTCCACCCATCTTCAAAATATAGATCCGTTTTGGACGTTGCCTTAATTTGCGTTCCTCTTGTTGCCTCTGATATTGAACCGCATATACGCTATCTGAATAGTTGGGGCAGGTGTAATTTTTTGGATTATTGGGGCAGTGTCTAAAATAGGTTCTTTCCTCTCCACTTGCTAATATTACTGGTTCTCCACACGCAGGGCAAAATAAAAGCCTGCTATTGGATAAATGGTGGTTATTTACAAAATTTTTGGCGTAGACTAACTCTTCATGTCCAGAATGCCTCTTCCATATTGCATAATCCACTGAAAGTCCCCTTCAAGAACGATGTATTTCTTCGGCCAAGATAATATCATCGAATTAAATTTCATGCCGCTCTTTTGTCTCATCATATGAATAGAGTTGTCGAGTTCTTGCCATACTCAAATGAGTGCATTTTTTGTGCTAATATCGTGAGTGTCTAGAACGCGTACCCTTCCTCCTTCGGTTTTAAAATGCATGAAAAGATGGTTAACTGCTTGAACCGGAGAGGATGTCCTACAAAAATTGCGAAGTTAAGGCAATGTGAATTATAAACTGCGCCGGAGAAAATTTCCTTTATATTCTCTTCTAGGGTGTATTGAACCCCTGCACAGATCCTGATCCAATTGTTGATGATCTACAGACACGCATCGTCAGTGGCCTATTACCTGGTGCTATCGGAGATGACGACGCCCCCCATTCTCTCTCTTGATATGACCCCCCTACTCCTCCCCGATATCCTCGTTCCACAGATCAGGATTCGCGGCGATGAAATCGGACATCAGGCTCACGCACTCCTCGTCGTCCAGGACGACCACGTCGACGCCCCGGGTTCGGAGATACTCCTCCGGTCCCTGGAAGGTCCGGTTTTCGCCGATCACGACCCTGGGTATTTTGTAGAGGAGGACCGTCCCGCTGCACATGTCGCAGGGGGAAAGAGTCGAGTACAGCACCGTCCGGCGGTAATCCTCCGGCTTGAGCCGGCCCGCGTTCTCCAGGCAGTCCATCTCGGCGTGTAAAATGGCGCTGTCCTTCTGCACCCTGCGGTTGTGTCCCCGGCCGACGATTGTGCCGTCGATCACCAGCACCGAGCCGATGGGGATCCCGCCCTCGGCACGTCCCTGTCTGGCCTCTTCGATGGCGGCCTGCATGAATTCGTCCATTGAAACGACACCCGGATAGAGAAAGTGCTTGACGGCCCATGAACATTCCGGTCGCCAAAACTGCCGGGGTCGAGCGGTCGGGCAGGGAAGCAACCAAAACTATTTCTCACCTGGATGGTATTCCAACCGCAAAAGGGGGGAAATCTGTGAGACGGTATATTCTATTCGCATGTCTCTGTCTCATGCTGGCCGGGCACGGCCTTGCGCAGACAGGAGAAACAGGTGACGTGGATGCTTTCCGGCAGATACTGGAACAGGACAACTTCAGCGTGCAGGAAGGCGGGATCGGGCATTTCGATCTCATCAAATTGTATGACGCGGGAGCGTTGCCTTCTGCATATGGAAACAATCCCGCGACAAAGTATCTGGCATACTTCGTTCCGCCGGCACCCGGCGGTACGATCGACGAACAGATAGCAGAGATAACGAAAACGCTTGGAATGAGCGGGAACACATCTGCATTCTGGAATCTCGGTCCCGACGAAGCTGTTATCTTCGTAGGACAAACGCCGCCGGAGTGCAGGTACTTCGGGTACGATAATTATCTCATGAGCAGGACATATGGCAACGAGACCAGGTGGATCTTTGCCAACATGGGCGATTCGCTGAACAACCAGATCATCAAGACGAAGGGGTCGCCTGGAGACCCGTTCAACCAGACGACGATAGTCGTCGCCACGGCCGACAGGGGCATCGACGAGCGCATCCGTGCTGCCGCACGTTCGGCGGGATATTCGGACGACATGATGAACACCCAGGTGTTTCCGTCGTCCATCCTGAATATGGGCCTCGACAACACCTCCGATACGTTCGCCATATTTATCCGCCCGTCCCTCTTCACCGACAAGCAGGTAGGCGACGAGTACATCGACAACACGTCTGCGACCATCCTCCGCGTGACGCCGAAAAACACGACCCAACTCGACCCGTATGAGTCTCCGGATATGCGGGTCAAGGGAACCGGGAAGACGGAGCTTGACCTTACGGACGATCTCAACGACCTCAGGAACGCGATTCTCGAGAAGTACAGCAACCTGAGCGCCACGGAGCTTCCGACGGCTCCGGGGTTCCCGCAAGGGATTGACGCTATCCAGCGGGGGATCGATGCCGTAGGCCCGAGCAACGATGCAACATATTTATGGAGCGCAAACCAGGCTGTCAATTCGCCGACGCCGCCCTTCTTCGACACCACGCAGTACTATGACTTCCTGCGAAACCCGCCGCTCACTCTCGGGAACGATACGAATGAATTCATCATTGTCTACGGGGTCAACCACGTAGCCACGGGCAAGGCGACGTACTCGAGCTTCACTCTCAATGGAGCGGATGTGTGGAATGGTGTCGGATCGATCACCGACGCGGACTTCAGCGGAACTGCCGAGGAGTATCTCCCTGACAATCCCAACGCGAAATACCTGTATGTCTACAAGATCGCGAGGGACTGCGAGGGTGACCCGCACTGCTTCGAGCTTCCCTCTGGTATAGGAAGTTACGGCATCGAGCCCGACCAGCCGATCTTCATTCTCTGGAGGAGCTACCTGGAGAGTGCTACGAAAACAGCCCCGTCCTACAACGAGATCGTGTACGACAGGGCCATAAAGTTCGAGCCGGCAGGGTAGGACGGGAAGGGGATCGGGAGGCTTCAGGGCCAATCCCGGTTTCAACCACGATCTGGCTCTGGAGAATTGGGCATGAACTTCGGGTTCATGGAGAATTCTCCAGGGTCGGAGAGTCATTTTTTTTCTTCGCGCCTGGTTTGCACCGGGCGATATCTTGCCAGCAGCCTTCGATCGATGTTCGGAACATGCATCCGGCTGATCCCGGTCGTTTACACTCGCGCCGGGATCACGGCCGGAGAGACCTGCCTCACGATCACCGGTGCCGGGTGTTCTCCGGATCGTGTGCACATTATCAGGGGTAACTGTACACACTTCTCTCTCTGTACTCTGTACACAGATCCAGGTAAGGATCATCTCTTTTTCTCGGTCGCCACGTTGCCACCACCCTGGCGCGAACCGGGCGCGAGGGTGTAAGGGCCAGGTCCGTCGTCGTCGATCCGGACGGGCGTCTTCCCCCCGTCGAAGAGAACCATAAATGATTTACAAAGCCTAAGAATTGTTCGTGAAAAAATACCGCAGGGAAGATCAGATCTCGATGGCGACCTGGGCTGCGGACTGCGCTGAAAGGGTGCTTCCGTTTTTTGAGGAGGCGTATCCGGAGGACGACCGCCCGCGCAATGCCATCGAAACGTGCCGGCGATGGGCCAGTACGGGTGTGTTCAGGATGGCCGAGATCCGCGGCGCTTCTCTTGCCGCTCATGCCGCCGCCCGCGAAGCGAAAGAAAATGACGCAGCCTGTTTTGCCGCACGTGCCGCGGGCCAGGCGGTGGCGACTGCTCATGTCCCGCAGCACGCCTACGGGGCGGCGTACTATGCCCTGAAAGCCGTCGCGGCAGCCGGGGGCGACGTTGCCGGGGAACGGGAGTGGCAGTCGGGGAGGCTCCCTGAGCGGTTGCGGGAGGAGATGATGGGCAGGATCGTTGTGCAGGGGGTCTCGGTCACATTGAAGAAGGGGGAGGGGTTTTGATCGTTCACTCTCGAAGGCACGTTTTGATCCAATTATTTAAGATCCCTAATTGTTCGGGGGTATGAAACCAGTGTTCCCCGTTTTTCATAATCGTTAGATTGCAATGAAAACGCTGCACAAATTTTTCTACAACAGTGCGATCTGTCAGTTTGTCGTGCTCGCCATACAGTATTGCTGTTGGAACCTTCCATTGTGTAATAGGGTGATTTTGAGCATAGAGGAAATATTCCCACGAAAAAGTTTGTCCAGAGGAAGTGGGGATACTACGTTGACGCTCAAGCTGTGTTTCCGATACATTTGCCCGGAGCATCATAGTGGAAATAAGCTGGTTCATATCAAGAATCGGGGAAACAAAAAGGCTTTTTTCCAGATGTTCGTTTTCAAAACTCAATATACTGAACCATGCGCCGATGCTGTTCGCAAACAGAGAAATGTGTGTCCACTGGCCTTTGATATAGTCCATAACAGACAAGAGTTCTGGCACGACGTGCCACGGGTCAAATGAATCTGTTTCTCTTTTGCGTTCTCCATGTTCGGGCAGGTCGATACTCAAAACTTGCCACGCATAATGACACGCTATCTGAGCAAACGCTTCTGCTTCTTCTTTACGCCCGGCCTGTCCATGTATGTAGAGATATAATTTATTTGAGCGGGAACCCCAGAGAATTGCCGGGATCCCCTGAATTTGAAAGTATTTTTTTCCATAATTCCTGTTGGGTTTGCTCTTTGAATTAGTCTTACTGCCGATTTGACTCTCGGTACGAATTGACGTCCGCGACGGAGCAGCACCTGCCTCTTCGAGGAGTTCCATGACTCATACCACGCCTCATTCCATAGTGATCAGAGCAAGTCCTTCTCATCTTTCTGCATCGGATCCCCCGATCTCCCGCAGGTCCTTTCGAATCTGCCGCCGCATGTACCACTCCGCCAGCGTGCCCAGGGCATGGTAGACCGGATTGACCGGCACATCCACAAAGTAGCGTCTTCCCTTCTGGAGCCACCCCTGCTCGGTCCAGTAGGCGTGATCCGCAGGAGACCGTTCGCCCAACTCATCGCAGGGGGCCCTCCCGATATGGAACGCCATCACGTCAAAAAATCCTGGTTTTGAGCGCGTCCCCATCCGGAGTGCGGCGAGAAAGGCCCCTGCCACCGCCTGCAACTTCTCTTCGTTCTCCCGCACCCGGTAGGCAGGGAGAGGACCCATGGTGGCGTGGGAGGTGATCCCCGCCCGGGCGGCGTCCTCGAAGCCCCATATGCGGGCCACCGCGTCGAGGTACTCCAGCACGTCTTTGTTCCCCATCACGCCGGCGCTGGTGAGGAGGAGTGCCTTCTGCCGGAAAAAGCGGGGGCGGTGGAAGATATAGGAATGGCGGTCGATGAACACCTTCATCAATCCTGAGACCTGGAAGCCGTAGACCGGGGTGGCGAAGATCACCCCGTCGGCGTCATGCATCTTCTCTTCGAGAAGGGCTGAGTCGTCCTTGATGGGGCAGTGCTCCTCTCCCCGCTCGAAGCAGGTGTAGCACCCGCGGCACTGCTCCAGGTTGACGTCCTGCAGCGTGACGTACTCCCAGTCCACCGGTGCGTTCTCCTGGAGGATCTCGCGGATCCGTTCGGCTGCGTGGTAGGTGTTTGCCCTGCGGGGGCTGCCCATGATGACCAGGACCTTGAGGGGCCGGTTTTCCATGGAGGAGGAGAGGGATGTCTCATACATAGATGTTCTTCTTCCCGATACCCGGGGGCATACCCCCACCGACCCGCCCGACGACGATGGCGGATCTGCATCCCCGAGCACCGACCATGCACCAGAGATGTGCAAAAACGGGACCGGTCGCCCCCTCCCCTGCATGTGATACACGACGGAGAGCCGTCTCCCTCTTCTGACCCCCTGTACAGGTTTTCCTGCAGGACGCACTCAGTTCCCGGGACAAAACCTTCATCCCCCCCAGGATCCCATCCCGGGTACCACTAGAGGGGCCTTGAGTCCACCGGGTCCCGGGAGAGCCGTATGCATTACCACAAAAACATCGTCCTCATCGGCATGCCCGGTGCGGGGAAGAGCACCGTGGGCGTCATCCTTGCAAAATCCCTCGGCGTGCAGTTCATCGATACCGATATCCTGATCCAGGAGCGGACCGGAAGGATGCTGCAGGAGATCCTCGACGAGGACGGGCCGGATATGTTCGGGCAGATCGAGGAGGAGACGGTCCTCTCCCTGCACCCCGGCCATGCGGTGATCGCGACGGGCGGCAGCGTGGTGTGCAGCGAAGATGCGATGGCGCACCTGAAGGCCGGAGGGGTGGTCGTGTACCTCGAGATCTCGTATGACGAGATGGCAAAGAGGCTCAAGAACATCACGACCCGGGGGATACTCCTCCTCACGGGCCAGAGTCTCCGCGAGATGTACGACTGGCGGGTCCCGCTCTACGAGAGGTATGCCGATCTCACCGTTGCGTCTTCGGGTGAGGATCTCGAGTCCGTAGTCGGGAAAGTGCTCGAAGTGGTGTGATGGCGGGACCCCCTATTCCCACAACCCCGGTTCGAGGTCCTGTATCGTGTATTGAGTCGTAGGTCGACCGAAGACGTCCAGCAGGTAATGAGACGAGGATCCGCACAATTTTCCTAGACCACGGAGGAGCGGGTTTCGGTCATGGCTTCGGGATCCTGTTCTTTGCCGTGCGAAGACTTCCCTCATCACCGATTATTGTTCGCACCTGCGAATCAGAGCCTGAGTCGCACACCGCAGACTTCCGCCCTGTCCGTTATGAACCCCGAAATAGACCGGATAAACAGAAATTCCACGTTTTTCCAGTTCTTCCCTGATGAACGTATTGTCGTTGTGATCGTTCCAGGACATGATGTAATGACTTTCATCGACCGGCAGACCATTGACAGCCAGCCGTGAGGCATCTTCCAGAGAAACCGTTATTGTATCAAAGTCTTCAAGCACTTTCGGGATACCTTCTGCAAACGCTTCAGGACAGAGAATTGCAAGACCTCTTCTGGGAACCGAAAGCACACAGTCAAGATGGAGGATCTCAGGCACCAATGGCACACGCATTACATTGAAGGCGTCACCCAGGAAATTTTTCAGCCAGCGATATCCGGCTTCATTCGAACCCACGGCGGGATTCATCGAGTTTCCCACCAGGATCGTGGTGCCAAGAACAATGACATCGCCGCCTTCCAGCAACGGTGTTTCGTCACCTGGAATTGCCAGCGGTTCTGTATGCGGCATGGCAACCCACCTGACGCCGTCAACGCATTTTTCCCGTAAAATTTCACTGAAACCTGAGATGTCTGTTTTTCTGATAGGAGTTCTCAGATTGCATTCGATAACGGTATTTCCGATGATCACCAGATTGTCGCGGGGAAAATCCTGAGAGTATCCGTTTATCAGGATCTTTTCGCCATAGTTCCCCCGGATGAATTCCTGAGTTATCTCTTTTGGGCGAAGAACCTTTACTCCGAGTTTTTTCAGAACAGTGATAAAGGCCTGAGTTTCTCCTTCAAGCATTTCGGATTCGCTTTTCCCCGTATCCGGGTGGATCATATCTGCAAAGTTCATTCCGGCCGTTTCCCTGGCATAGGCGGCTTCATCCTCCGGCAGAATCCGGAGAGCGTTTTCAAACCATGGTGCCTTAAGGTCGGGTGTCATTCCGGTAGATAATCCGACGATAACTTCCTGAAGTTTTCCGTATTCGGACTCTACATGGATTTTTGCGTCTTCCATATGACTTTTCCACTTCCCTGGGAATCCGTGTCAGGTCTTCTGAAAAGAGTCACCTTCCGGGGTTCCATTGTCAGTTAGAAGTAGTTTGGACCGGAAGTATTTATAAAACGTGGGGAATATAGGGAGGTTCTCCTGATGAGAATAGATAGATCTCAAAATCAGTCTTCATGTATTGGTGGATATTTCCCGGAAAATGCAGCGAAAATAAAAGAAGATGGGCCCGGGGCGATTCGAACGCCCGATCTCCGCCGTGTGAAGGCGACGTCATAGCCAGCCCCTTTTTCAAATCTGGCGATAAATCAGGGTCGAAGAATTTTTCGACCCCCTCGCGCACACCACGTAATGGTAACGAAGATGGGTTAATCATCTCTGAATACATGGCCGATGCCGATGTGGGCAAACGGTTCCTGGAATACGCCGCAAAGACCCGCACTAAGGACGACAAAACGCGCAGGGGATATCTCAATGGCCTGAGATCTCTGCAGCCCATCAAAATCCCCACGGACCTGTCAGATTACAAGGAGATGTACGGGACGAACATAACGGACCCTCAGAGAAAAGGTTTGCAGAAGTTCTTTAATTTCCTCCGGGACAAGGAACTGAGAACCGAATGGAACGGCTACGATCTTTCACTGTTCTGGGGGAATCTGAAGATTGCAGAAAAGGGAGAGGCCAACATGAGCAGCAGGTTGAAGGATCTCACCTCTGCTGAAGTGCAGGCAGCCCGGGAGGGTTTGCCGGAACCGGTGCAGGTCTACTACTCACTGCTCGCGTACTCCGGTGCCCGGCACAGCCACCTCTACAAAGCACTGGAGCAGAGCCGGTCCATTGAACGTGTGGGAAACGCCATTCGGATCGATGTCAAGGATCTTTCCGGAGGGACCAAAAATGAGGCTTACTTCTACTTCCCTGCGGAGATGGAGAAGGCGCTATCTCAGTACTCACACTCGCACAGCGGGAGCCACCTCCAGAAACTGATCGCTGCGAGCGGGACCGAAGGCCGGCCGGTGAATGTTGCCAGCCTGAGGAAGTGGAATTACAACCTGATGCGGACCGGGGACCCTGTCATCGATGCAACCGCCGCCGATCATATCCAGGGGAGAAGCCCCAAGAGCGTAGGAGATCGACACTATGCCGACCTCGATAAGATCGCCGCCGAGGGTTACAATGCGATTGTGCCGAAACTCCTGCAGGATCTACCTGTGCCTGACTGGATGACGGATTATGCTCCTGCAAGAGCGGGGAAACCGAAGTCGAAAGGCGGACGGGAGAACCTGATCGCTGGGAAGAACAAGAAGGAGATGGATGAGAAAGAACTGGATCGGATGCTTCGGTCTGGAATGTCCCATGCGGAGATCATCAAGCAGTTGCCAGGAGCGAACAAGACGAAGATAGCAGCATATGTCAAAGAACACCCCGAACTGAAGAGAAAATAACTCTCTTCTTTTTTTCCCAGGATGGATTACCCCAACCCCGGGGAGATCGGCCGGCATACACAATCCTCATGGGCGTTTCCCGGCCGATTCCCTCAGAAATGGGTTTTGTACCTGCTTCAAAAAGTATATCCCTTCGAAGGGTAGACTCCATGTACATGCAGACGATAGAAGTGTCCAACACGATTTATAATGAAATCGTCTCGCGCAGAATAGGGAAGGAATCTCTCAGTAAGACTCTTGAACGTGAATTAAAACCTGTCAAAAAATGTGCGAGAACTGCCGAGTTGGAGAGGTTAAGGAGACAGCCGGGATCTGATATATCGGTTGTTGAAAAAAGATTGGCTTCTAAAAGATTGGAAGTTAACACGATTTAAGCCAATTGTGATACTTTTTTTCAGTCATAATCTTTAGAACTGCTGCGTACTGATTCGGCCCAGTCCCTTCAATAACATAAATCACAACATGGTCATGAGGAACATGCAAACGCCAGAATCCCTTACAATTTCCTTTTAACTCGTGTTTATTGCAGGAATTTATATTCACTAACAGATATTCGCCAAGACATTTTTTGATTTTATCAATAATACTCTCCTCAATGGAGAGGTTCTTTTCAAGATACCTCTCCACGTCTCGTTTTATCTCAATCTTTGCCATAGTATCTTCTCTAGAATATCTTTACTCCTCTGATGCCATAGAACATCGTCGGTTTTGCATTCGGAAAAACGCCCTTGAATTCCCACGATGACGATGTGAATTCATCAGACGCGTTCAGCCAGGCAAGCGGGAAGCCCAGCCCACAGCAAAAACACCGAGAAAGCATCGTTTCAGGATCTGCGAGTTCTTCGGGAGTAATGCCATAATTGGAGCACGTTTCAGCGTTAATAATGCTCCCCTCGGGGCCGCCGTTTGTCGTGACGGCGAATAGCCCCGGGTCTGTGAACGAGTCTGAGAACGATTCGTGCCGTACGGAGATCTGTCCGGCCTGCCGGTTAGGATAGATCACCACATCCGGGAGGTGTTCAACTGGCCGATCCGGTTTGGTAGCGATCCGGGCGAGAGACCAATATCTGCCGGTTTCCTCGTCTCTCCACCCATACTGCTGTGGAGGGACGATCCCGACTCCGTTTTTGTTGACGAAAAATTCTTTCGGATCGTCCAAATTGAACCGTTCTCCACAGATATTGAGCGTCCCGGTCCATACCTCCGGGTATTCTGCGGTTTCGAGGGTGGCCCCTCCGAAAAAGGCGAGGAGAGGATAACAAAACCCGACCGGATACCCGTAGATGATGTGATCGGGCGGGTATATACGATCCTCGGAGCCATTACAGCATGGATACAGCATTAGGAAATTCCCGATATAGCCGACTCGTTCAGGATGGCCCTCTTTGGTACAACAGGAAAAACAATTTAGGCCTATCCCATCCCCTCGCCAGGGGAAATATCGCCGGATCTTCTCTGCTACTGTTTCGGCTCCCGGAGGTGCCGCACGTTCACGTACGGAGATGTTGGAGGTACTAGAGTTTGATCCACCGGGGCCTGAAACAGTCAGAGTGACTGTATAGGTTCCCGGCTTCTCGAATATGTGGGCGGGGTTCTTGTCATGACTAATTGGGCTTCCATCGCCGAAATTCCACGTAAATGGGTGCTCCTCAGCCATGCCCTATCGCCGTCCCTGTTTAGGCAGAAGGCCAGAGGTCGCCGGTACTGTTGTTGGTGAACGTGACCGTGAGCGGGGCTATGCCGCTTGTCTTGTCTGCGGTGAATCCAGCGACCGGCGCGGGGTGGCCAACGGTGATCGCTACCTCTTTGCTGTTGCTTCCGCCGGGGCCGGTAACGGTCAGTTTCGCGGTATAGTTCCCTGCGGCGGCGTAGGTGTGCGCGGGACTGGTCTCGGTCGAGGTCTCGCCGTCGCCAAATGCCCATGACCGGGACGTGATGTTTCCGGTCGAGGCGTCGGCGAACGTGACGGTCAGCGGGTAGTTTCCGCTTGTCTTGTCGGGCGTGAACCCGGCGACCGGCGCGGGCCATGTGGCGGTGATCGTGGTCGTCTTTTCGGTGCTTCCTCCGGGACCGGCGGCGGTCAGGGTGACCGTATAGGTGCCGGGGGTCTCAAAAATGTGAGTCGGATTCTCATCATGACTTACGGCCGAACCATCGCCGAAGTCCCACGTATACGCGTAATTCGTCATTTTCTTTCACCTTATATCAATTCAATAAATTTCTCCAGTGCTTTTGTTCGTTAGTGTTACAGTAAGCGGGGCTTTTCCGCTTGTCGGGTTGGCGGTGAAGTTTGCGACCGGTGCGGGGGTTGGGGCCGTGCCAGGCGACGCGAAGATCCCGCCGATCTGGGACGTGGTCCGGGTGCTCCCACCGGGCGGATACCAGAATGCGACCTCTAACTTCAGGGTCGTAAACGTCCGATTTTTCAGTTCGATCAGGCCGTCCGCGTTGAGGGGATAGGCCGGGTGGGGGAGAGCCGATCCCGTGCGGGCCTGGGAGAGGTCCAGGGCGATCTCATCATCCAGGTAGAGCCGCCAGGTGGATTGAATGTGGTTCGGGTTGGGATATTCGGTGCTCGGTTTCCAGGCGATCAGGATATCGGCGGGGGTCGAGGGTTGGGAGTTCGTCGCCGTGACCTCGTAGGTAAATTTCTCCTCCTCGTTAAGGGGTAGTCCCTGGGTCATCCAGCATGGGATCGGTATCCAGTCGGCGAGGTCTGCGGCGGGGGCGTCCCGGATTTGGCCGCTGTTCGGGTCGGCTAACGCATACCCACAGGTCATCTCGATATCTTCCTGTTCGGGCTGTTGGACGTACCCGGCACGCGTGGCCTTGACGCTACTTGTAGGGCTGTAGGGGTCTAAATTGAACTGCAATAGGTTGGCCATACCACTCACGCGAAAACCATCCGGCAGGACCACCTGCACGGTGCCGACCCGACATTCTGGACTTTCAGGGTGATGGTGTTGATCGTGTACCCGGTCGGCAGTTCGATCGTTCCCGCTTCGTCGGTGAACCACATGACGGTGGTGTTATCGTTCCGGATCTCCAGGAAACAATCTGCCGGCACCGACACACAGAGGTAGCGTAACCTCCGGTTGATCGTCACCGTTTTTTCGTAGGTCGCGCCGGCCTCCAGTGTGATTTCATCCGTCGAAGGCGGGTACTGGAGGATTCTATCTTCCGTGCTACCTTTCCCCAGGGCTGAAAGGATATACGTCAGAAGTGCTTTCACTTCCTTCATTTCCGCACAGAACGTATACGGTTCCATCATCTCCCCCTCCTCATCAGAACGTAGCAGACGACGGCACCCACCAGGATACCGATCAGGTACTTTCGGTACCGGTACAGCATGCACTTTATGCCGCCTTCACCGTTCAGGATACTTTCACATTCCAGACATCCCGAGAAATCGACCATCTTACAGACCTCCGGGTTCCACGCTCTTCTGATGAACCGGGCATCGTGCAAACTCCATTTTGATCTGCGAGATCTCCGTTTTCATCTGCCAGAGCAGCGCGAAGTTCGCCGTAAACCCGGCAAAAAGGGCAATGTAGATTCCTAAAAGTTCGTACATCCCTTTTCACCTCATGAAGTCCTTGATCCGCGGGAGGAACGCGATCACCACAACTGCCACTATCCCGAGGAGCAGGAGCCAGCCGCCGATCTTCGAAGCGTTTTTCTCGGTGGTTCCCATTGCGGAATCAACGCTGGCACCCATAGCCGCCAGGCCGACCGCACCGCCGACCCCTGCCACTGCCGGGATCGCTCCCCACTTACCGATGTTGAGTATCGCCGCCCGGGTGTTCACCCCGGTATCAACTACTGCCGATTCGATCTTCGCGACGTCTGCGATCTCTTTCAGTTTCTTTGCCTCCGAAAGTGTCGCATCCCCTGCTATGGATGCAATCCTCTTCAGAAGCGCTGCCTGTCCGCTCATGCCTTCGCTCCTTCACTGGATTTTTTCGTTGTTTTTCCGCTGCCTTTCCGGTAGACGAAGAAGTAGTAGACTCCAGCCACAATTGCCAGAACGGCCACGATGATCAGCGGAATGGATAACCCCTGCTCTTGTGCCTCCTTCGCGATGTCCCCGAGTATCGGGACATCTGAGATCGTGTCGAGTGCCCCGCTTGCGGCTTCATCAGCCCCGCCAAAGAGCGAATCATACCACGCCTGCCAGTCGAAATCATCCCCGGACGTGCCCCCCCCACCGGGCGCGTAGGGGTTCTCCTGCCCCCCTGTCGGGGTCGTATCTTTCGGCGCGTCGTCCGGTGCTGCCTGCGGTGTGGTGCCGTCGCCACTCAGGATCTTTGAAATTGCCAGGGCCGACCCCCCCAACAGGGTCGTCCCCAACACGGTTTTGCTGGTGAGAGTTTGCGCTATCTGACTCGTTACTTTTGTTTTTGACGCTGCTGTCGCTGCTTCTACTGCCGCATTTGCCTCTTTCTGTGCCGCGGCTGCTGCTTCGATCACCCTTGCCTGCCGAGCCGTTACTTTCCCGGTGTTTCTTACAGTCTCCGCCACCGTTTCGGCCGCCCGTGCAGCATTTGCCGCGTTTTTTGCTGCGGTTTCCGCCGCGTTTTTTGCCACTTTCGCCGGAGTCCCGGCCCGGGTAACCGTTTTCAGAACGCCGGACCCGATCCGGGTAAGAGCGCTGAATATTCCTGCCATTATTAGATCACCTTGCTTGTGCCGTACGCGGCTGCTCCCAGTGCTCCGGTTTTAATCGCCGTTTTCAGTGCTTTTCCTGCGAAGTATCCCGTTCCGCCCGTGAAGGCACCGAAAGCCAGCAACGCCGCATCCATACCCCCGTCCAGCAGTTCGTCCTGTGTGATTTCTCCTGCCCGGCCAGACAGGATCTTGTTGCCGACCTGCATCAGTCCCAGGGGTGCAACAACATCGACCGCCACTGCCGGGATACCTGCCGCCGCAGTTTTTGCGTAGTCCCCGCGTTCCGCGCTTTCAAATGCAGTATCATACAGGCTGCTCTTCGCCCGGTAGAACTCATCGTAGCCGCCGGATGCAGCCGCCAGCGATCCGCCCAGGATACCGTACGAGTACGTTGTGCCTTTGCTCTGGCTTGCCGGGCTGCTGCTCACTTTCTCTTCCGATCCGCTGCCGCCGCTCAGGAAACTCCCGATAGCGCCCATAATGCCGGATAAGACGTCCCCGCTGTCGCTGCCGCGGCTTTCCGGTGCCGCATTCGCAGACTGCCGGTACAGGATCTTCGTCGTGCTGTCCGTCTGGCCGGGCATGACCTTCGTATGTGCATAGTCGTACATCCCGCCGTCTGGATTGCCGTACCTCTTCAGCCAGGCTTTTGCAGCCCCGTCTCCCTTGTCCGCCCGCGCCTGCATCATCGCCTGATTCTTCGCCTGATACGCTGCCGTCGCTGCCGCTTTCTCATCGGGCGTCTGTGCGTATGCTGCCCCGGCGGAACCGGACGAAACGATCTGACCGTTTGCGGACCGAATTTCATATCCACCATCGGTATAGATCGTCTTGTACAGCGTGTTTCCAGCGTTCCCGACTCCCAGGGTGTTTGCAATCACCTGCCGTTCGGTTACCCCCGGCGACTCTGCCATGAATCCTGCCGCAGCCTCGACGCTCCCGGTCTCCGGGTCCCAGGCGCTGGATATCCTCTTCAGGACAGCCGAATAACTGAAGTCTGGGAGGGTCGTGAGCGTGCTCGTTGTCGTCGTGCCGCCGCCCGTCGACGAGGATACCGCCGACGATTTCAGGCCCGAAACAGCATTGAGGGCTATGGATGCCGGGAGCAGTACCGGATTCGTTTTTATCCCGCGCAGTATCGCGTTTTTCGCGGTTTCATTCTGAGAAGAGAGGACAGCCGCACCGGCTGCCGCTGCACCCGTCGCGGCTGCTGCGGTTTTAACAAGAGGGTTTGAAGCAGCGGACTTTGCCGCTGCTTTTGCCGCTGTTGCCGTGGTCCTTGCTGCGGTTGCTGCCGAACCGCTCACGGTCCTTGCCGCCGTGCGTGCAGCACCGGATAGTGTCCGTGATGCGGAGGAGGCCGTGCTGGAAATGGCTCTGGATGCGCTGCGCGTTACGGAGGAAGATGCACGTGAGATGGCCTTAGAGGCGCCGGACAGTACCGACCCTATTGCGCTGAACAATCCTGCCATCCATCAGCCCACCTTAAACGAACGACCCGCCGATGTTTACGATCCCGGTCTTCGTATAGGTGGCCGTATCGACCATCCGTTCAAACGAGACGTACCGGAGCGTGGTCTGTGCGGGGGATTTCACTCCGACCTGCCGGTCGCCCTTGTTGTACGTCCAGGCCGGAACACCCAGGCCGTTGTCGTACCACTGGACGCCGTACTCGAGCGTCACCATGCCCGCCGGCATCGCGGTCTTGTACTTCCGCTCGTCGATGGCTCGCATCGTGCGCCAGTTGATCTTGATCAGTTCCGACCTGTCCGGCACGG
Organism: Methanofollis ethanolicus; assembly: GCF_001571385.1. Classification (NCBI taxonomy): domain Archaea; kingdom Methanobacteriati; phylum Methanobacteriota; class Methanomicrobia; order Methanomicrobiales; family Methanomicrobiaceae; genus Methanofollis; species Methanofollis ethanolicus. The sequence continues at coordinate 390,341 of NZ_BCNW01000001.1, forward strand.
TCTGCAGGATACCCACCTGCTGCGGTGCCGCGCTGAAGTACAGCATCGCCCCGGTGAGCAGGGTTCCGGTCGGAAGGTCGAGCACCCCGGTAAACTCCGTGTTCGCCGGGATGGTGGTTGTGATGGCGTACACCTTCGGCTCCGCGACGTACTCGAAGTTCTGACCGTACATCTGGATGAGTTCGGTGCCGGTCGGGATCTTCTCGACGATCGTGGTCGTCACATCTGCCGCGGTGACGTTCAGGTTGGTGCCGGCGGTCGAGCCGAAGGTGACCTTCAGTTCAAGACTGTCGTGTGCAACCGCGACGATGTCCCCCTCGTCCAGGAAGAGCGTGAACTCAACGTCGGCGCTGGCACTTGCAGCGATTGACGAAAGGGTCTTTTCGATGACCTTATCGACGTCCGAGGCCCCAAACAGGGCGTTCCTGCGCGCAACATCCAGACCGTTGAGTGAGTAGTGCACCCGGGTGCTGTCCGACGTCAGAACGATCTGATCGACGGCTGCCAGGACATCTGCGATGGCGGGGGTTGCTGCCGCCGTTCCAGCGTTCTGGATCGTGATCTTGAAGTCCAGGCAATAGGCGTCGTGGATGCTCGTCCGCGGGAGTTGGATCGCCGGAACGCTCTTGTTGATCTTCTCAGAAAGCGTGTTCAGTTTGATTCTTGCCATACGTCCGCACCTCTCACTTCTTTGCGAGCAGGACCGACACGACCGCGATGATCACGCCTCCGATGATGAGCGGGAGAGCGTAATCCACGAACTTACCCTTCGCTGCGTTAATCGCAGCATTCATAACATCTGCCATGTTTTTTGCACCTCAAATCAGTCTTCCTCTTCGCCGAACATTGCCGTAGACGCACGCACATGCAGGGCGTGAGCCCACAAAATCCACGGGACGCAGAAGGCTATCAGCCCGATCCCGGCCAGATACAGAATGTTCGTATCCATACGGTCAGAGAATCGGAATAGGGTCTCAAAAAAGGCGGGTGCCGAAAATGGAACCGCTTACGGCAGAACCCGGCACTCCCGCAACCTGTCGATCATCCAACTGACGGCAACGTTGTACGATATCCCCGATGGGTCCGGGTATTTCTCCGGGTCTTCCGTTGCCATCTGCTTTTTGACGTTCTGCAGCCTGCCGTCTGTGATTTTGCTAACGCTGATTTTGTATGTCCCTTTTTTGTGCATCATCGTCTACCCCCTGTGCGGTGTTCTCCGGGTGACGTCTGCCGCCGGGACGATCTGCCCCTCCAAATCCTGACTCCCGTGATCCCAGATTAAGACGTCGTGCTTGTTCAGTTTGCGGTTAATCTGCGTGAAATCCGGTATCATCTGCTCGATATACCGGATATCCTGCGGGATGGAGTGTTTGAAGAGGTAGGTGTACCCGCACTGACTCCACAGCAATTTCGGGAAGTCCTGCAACCGCTGCGTCACGAACCAGAGGAGTTTTCTCCTTCCTGCCCCCTCCCGCGCTACGAGTTCCAGAAGCGAGTCGGGAACGCTGCTGTTCCTGTTCCAGTTGTGCGCCTCTTCTACGATAATATGCCGTTCTCCCGGTTCCGTGAATACGGCATCGACCAGGTCCCGGTACAGGTCGATCAGGTCCGCGGTCTTCGTCCGGAGCGTCGGGACGCAGAGCAGATAATCGTAATCCGTCAGTTTGTCCCAGTTGTATTTTAAGCCGGGTTTCATCTGGATCTTCTTCACGTTCGGGAGTTCCTGCAACCCGATATGGTTGCTGGTCTTGGTATCGAGGACGATGAACGGTTCTTCGGCGTCATAGAGTTGCTCGACGCAGGCGCCGACGAAATACGATTTGCCAGCCCTGGTAGGCGCGGCAATCATCCGATGTGCTGCATCGTCCAGGTGAAGATCGATGTCCATCAGTCCAACCTTTCCAGCCTTTCCAGCGCTGATAGCGCGTGTTCGCTGATCGGTGCGGTGCTGCTCGGCTTCGTCGGGACCGGTTCTTCGTACGCATCGGCATGCTCTTTCGCCGGTTCACTCTCGTGCTCGGGTGTGGCTGGCTCCGGCAACTCTTCAGCCGCCGCCCTCTGATCGGAGATGACCTTCAGGATCGCCGGAAGGAACGTGAGGACCAGGGCGCCGGCCCCTATCACCCCTGCCATTGCCGGTGAACTGACTTCATACCCTGCGGTCTCCGGCATGTAGGCGTTGAGGGCCCTGCTGAGGTTCTCCTTCCCCCAGGTCTCCCATACTTTGAGGTTCGGTGGCGGAAGGTCGTACTCTTTCAGCAGATCCCCGGACGATCCTATGAGCATGTCGAGCACGCCGACGAAGGCGTTCAACTCTTCTTTTTCCGGTTCGTTGGGTTCGTCCGGACGATGAGTATCTTCGTCGAGGACCTTGTCGAAGTCGATGTCCAGGCCCGTGATTTCCGGGGTGATGTCCTTCCGGTTGATCGCCTCTGCTTCCGTCATTCCGTCACCGCCTGAACCTCTTTGATCTCCTTCTCTACCTCAAACTTAATCCGGTATCCTTCCAGGGAGAAGGCCCCGGTGATCTTGCCGGTCTGCTCGAACTTCTCTTTCAGGCCGGCGTCGTTGATGACCCGGTCGGCAATGCTCGTGAGTCGGGTTATCGCCTTGATTGCGTCGCCAAAACCGGCAATATCTGCAAATCCCATTTAATACAGCCTCCGCATTGCGTTCTGGACTCTTCCGCTTATCGGCGGTGCTGCCGGAGTCTGCTGACGATCTTTGCGGTGAGTACGTCCTGGTAGAAACCAGAGGAAGAAAGCCAGAACCCCCAGTACCGCGATGATGCCCACGACTGCGAGAGGAGGGATACCGCCGACCTTCTTCATGGCCTCCTGCAATTTCTCCTCCTTGTTTTTCTCCTCGTTTTCTCCAGGAGAAATCAGGAGAAATTCATCGTCTTCGGGTACTTCGGATTTCTCCTCTGTTTTCTCCTCTCTTTTCTCCTTTTCTCCAGGAGAATTCTCCTCATTTTCTCCTGATTTCTCCTTCTTTTCTCCCGGAGAAGTCGAAGAATCGGGCTTGTTTTCCGGGAGGTCGTCTTTCCAGACAACCCGATATTTGCCGCACACAGGGCATTTCCGTTTCTTATCGGCCTGATCTCGGGGTATCCATTCGTTCGTACAGTTGAGGCAATGGGCAACCCGGCCTGATTTCTCCTGCGATTTCTCCTGCGATTTCTCCTTTTCTCCAGGAGAATTCTCCTCATTTTCTCCTACCATTTCTCCTTTTCTCCAGGAGAAAATAGGAGAAGTCGAGGAGAAAAATGGCGGGTTCCACGCCACCAAAATAGGGGGGGTCCGGGGAGTTAGGATTGTTTTTCCCGGGGCATGAACGCCTTGAGTTCAGGGTTGTGGACGAACACCAGAGGCAGTTTGATGTTCAGCCGCTTGCATGCGGCTTGAACGGCAGACTCGCTCACACCCAATTTTTCCGCGATATCGGGGTTATGCAGTCCTGCCCGTTTCTGCTCGATGATCCACTCCCGATCGGAGAGTTCCGGGCAATTAAGATCCTTTGCCATGGTCCTGTCTCCATAACTCGTTTGCGCACTCGTCGCAGATGCCTCCCGGGAGGGTCAATCCCGCCTGTTCAAATGCCGCCTGGTATTTCTCCCGGTATGCCGGGACCATCGGGTCGTGCTTCCCGCAGCGGGAGCACTTCCCAGGCGGCCGCATTACTTCCGCCGGCTCACCGTTGATGGTGGCCGTTGTCGTCGTCGGTTCATACTCTGTCGGCTCAAACTCCGCTTCGTCGTACAACCCGGTGATACAGAACGCTCGCCGGAGTGCGTGACTTTCCGCGCATTTCTGCAGCATGACGTACGGCATCTTCTCCCAGGCCCCCGGTTTCTTGCCCGGAGGGGTCGGCCGGAAGAACTCCTCCAGCCGGACCGTTACCCGGAACGGGTGGTTCATTTTCTTGTGCCAGACCGTGCAGGTCGCGCTGAAGAGTTTCCCGTTCCGCTCCTCGAAGGTTGTTTCCATTCCGTCGAAGTCCCCGGACCGGTGCGCGAGCATCAGAAACCCATCCCGGCCGACGAAGATCCCCGCCGGCGTCGCCCAGATCTGACGGGCGAACGGGTCCAACTTGTACCGCTTCGCCAGTTCCAGCATGAGCATGAACTGCTCCGGACTGCAGCCCTTCGCCACGGTCTCCAGCAGGATCTCCCGCTGGTGGGGGGAATACTCCCCGGCAACGGCGATATCGGTTGTCATACCGCCTTCCTCGCCAGCACATCGTGCCGGTATTGCACGTCCCTCAGGAACCCGGCAGCCAGCCCGAAGGCTTCAGCCCGGCCACGAAGATACTCCCGATCCGTCATGCGGATGACTTTCACCGACAACTGCCGGCAGTCCTCTTCGGCGCACTCCAACCAGTCGATCAGGTCGTCGATTGAGTCAATGTCGAGATCGTCCACAGGGGAGCCGATCCGTATGTTCTCATCAGTCATCACTGACCGCCCCCTGCGAGGAGTTCAGCCGCAAGTTTCCGGAGTTCATAGGCTGCCTTGATCTTCGCTCTGAAACCTTCCGGGTCCCGGAAGTTTCCATAGACCTTGATGCAGCCGCCCTTCCCGGGTGTCCCTACCTCGATGCTGTCGGGGTCTTCGGAGATGTGGATGTGCCGATACTCCACTACAGCCGCGTTCAGTCCGGACCCGGCCGGCAGAGTGATACCAGGAGCCATTCACACCGCCCCCTTTCCCGCTTCAGGAACCACCGGCGGGTATGCCTTCCCCCGGATGATGTTTGATATCTGTTGCTGAGGTAATCCGTACTCACGCGCCAACTGTCGTTGCGTCAGCCGGCCATGCCCCTTCGGGAGGTGTCGCGTTTCAACCCACCGCCGCCGGATCTCCTCGGCCTGTAGGTTCGTGAGTTTCGCACGAGGGTGCTCCTCTCCCCATTTGCCGCCACCGGGTGCGTTCGGGTTGTGGCAATTCTCCAGGGGTGACACCAGTCGAAGGTTTGAAATCCGGTTGTCGGTTTTGTTACCGTTGATGTGGTCGATCTGCTGGTCCCGTTCCTCCGGGACGGTCCCGCCGTGGGCGCCGATCCAGACGGCCCGGTGGTGCATGATTGCGACGGCCATCCCGTTCCACTTCGTCCCGATTACCAGGTAGCCGTTTGATAGGGTGCCTTTCACCTCTGCGTGAAAGCGGTTGTAGATTGTGCCTTCGTGTGGGACAACGTACCAGTCTCCCCGCAGGAACTTCTGCGATGCAACGAGATCAGAGAGGTAGGGGATGGTGCTGGAGTCGGTCATCACTCCACCTCCCCGCCGTTCAACCATTTCTGGTGTTTTTCGAGGATTGTGGTGATTTCCGAGATCTGCGACATTACGGCACCTCGATGATCGGTGCGATCGTCTTCTCAAGTCGCCGTAACCGGCTTTCGTGGTCTTTCGGCGTTTCGCCCACGAATTTCAGCGGGGGATACACCTTATCTTCCAGGTCGAAAAGCCGGCCATCCATCGACGCAAACAGTCGGCCGTGGGTGTTCTCCATCTCCACTACCCGCCGTTCGATAGCTTCAAGTCTCCGGGTGAGGATAGAACTAAGCGTCGCATCAGTCGGGGTGGGTATCAAGGTGCCAGGCACAGCCCGGCAACCGTGAAACACAGCCAGCCGTGTAACCTCCTTCTCAAAGGATGCTATGCGGGTGCGTATCGCCTCGTTGATGCCGGCGTAAATGTTGGGGTTGTCCCCCGCGTCGCGTATGGAAACAGTTGACAGCCGTTCATACACAACGAGGGGTTCGCCCTCTACACTCATCTTCTGTGTAACTTCTATGCGCGGGAACGTGTTGTCCCCGATGTTCTGAGTCTCCGACGAGTAGAAGATCTCTCCTCGTCCGAAGTCCGCTATCCTCTTGAAATCCGAGAGTTCAAACACTGTCTTGATCATTCTGCTTTCACCCCTGCGTAGTGTGCCAGGGCCACTTTCGACCGGTGTTCTTCAATCTCAACCTTGTGATACGCTGCGTATGTTCTCAGGATCTGCCAGATCTCGTCCTCGCTGAAGGTCCGCCCGGTTTGCCGGAGCACTTCCGCGTTCAGGTCATTCTTCAGAACCTTGAAGGCAGTTCTGAGGCCCTTCATGGCGATGAGGGGGAGGCCGACCTTCCCGATGTACTCCAGCAGTACCTTTTCGTCGTCGTGCCGCCGGTCGCCGTGCTCGCGCATCTGCTCGATCCAGTCACGCGTTACGGGGTCAAGTTTCCCGGCTGCGTCTGCACATGCCGCACCGTGAACGGTGACAGTGATGCAGGCGCGCAGATACTCCGAGCGGGAAGTGAACCCCATGTACGGGATCTGTTCGTCGAGGGTGGTGAGATCGTGATCGGCCGCGACGAAGTGCACCGTTTTTTCACTCATCTGTACTTCTCCGGGTTTTCATCCACGTGGCTCCTGATGAGGGCCATGATCGTAGGGCTGGCATCACGGGGGTGCCGGGCCTTAAATTTTGACCAGGTCTCTTTGTCCTTCTGCCCAACAGAGAGTGTTACGTTCTCAGCCAAGTTTCATCGTTCCTCCACTATGTTATCAGTGCTGTTACAGCACTGCATACATGGATACGTGGTGCCCGTATTTATAGATGCTGTTTTATACCGCTTCAACCTCAGATATGTGTAGAGTGAGAATGGGGATAGAATCTAAGAAATCTCAAGTTGCATGTCGCGTGAGTAGAGAAATATTCGATAAGGTAAAGGCTCTGACTCAGGGAGATGACCCCCCTTTTGAGAGCGTCAGCGAATATCTCTATAGTCTCATCGTGGCAGACCTGGGACGCCGAGAAATGGGTGCTGACGTAGCAACCTATCAGTTACTGGATCTCCTGAAAAAACCTGAGATCCAAGCAGAGATCAAGCGCCTTCTGAAGTGACTGCTCCCCCGACTTCAGTCGTGGGCTTTCTGCCATTAGATCGTAAGCATGTATTTTGTACCATGTACAATGTACAAACTTCGATTTCTTTTCCTAGGGAACACCCCCCCATTCCAACAGACCCTCTGTTGCTATTTAAGAGATAATATATACAAGAAAAGACATATCCTACAACACGGTGTGAATAACACACTCTTCTTCTGAAGTGGGTGTGAACCTGCTGGAGTACCCCCCATACATCTTTTTCACGAAATCGAAGTTTGTACATTGTACATGGTACAAAATACATGCGTGAGTATACTGAGGCCCGGCCATCAGGCAGGGTCATTCAGCAGAATCTCTTTGATCCGTCCGATAATAGTCGGGGACAACAGCGCCCGGACGAAGGGGTCGCTGTAGTCTATCCTTTGTGCCTCTCTGCTTTCCCGTGCTCCGGAGTACTGCCTATGGCTCTCCTTCGCCACACCCTTTTCGGGCCTATGTTCATCGGGTTCCGGGATCGCGTCCGCACATCGTTCTGATGTTGCTTGTAGGTCCATAGGCAAACCCATCAAGAGGGTGGGGCGGTGCTCACCGTTAACCCTGTTACCGCGCGGTGTGAAAGTGAAAATGTGTTAACGCAACTTTGTTGGACTGCCTATCGGGTCTGCATTGCGGGTCTGCATAGCGTCCCAGCGTGAAAGTGATCCTCGTCCAAAACTATATCTTTCCAGATACCGACATCATCGCGTATGCCGACGAAGACGGTAGTCGAGCGGAAGAAGGCAGCAACCCCGAAGACTAAGAGAACCCTTACTCAGGCTGAAATCCAAGCCAGTATCGATAGACTGGATGCAGACATGCGGAAATGGGGGGAGGGTCGGAAATATACTCACGATGAGATAAAAAAGATGCTGGGGCTATAAATCGACGTGTGAGTACTTCTTGTGCGCCGCCTCGAAACCCATAACCTCGTGGATTTCCACAGATGTTTTTTGCTCTGCTTTCATCACCTTATAAAACACCGTGTATTTCCTCTGAATATGTAGCCGGTGAGTGTTCTCCTTCCCTTTCAGTTTCTTCTTGTTGCACTGTTTGATCGAAGTCAACAGGTGTTCGCCCAGGCAAAACTCTATTTTCTGGATGATTTTTTTGACATACTCGTTATCTCCGCGCTTGATTGCCTGAAGATGTTTTTTTGCCGTCTCTGTGTATGTGATCTCGTATTTCGTCATACATCCCTCAGACCTCGATGCCTCGTGCACGCAGTGCGGCGATCACGCCCTGTTCTGCCGCCTCAGACATCGGGATGCTCGCTTCCTTCGCCAGGAGGTAGACGTTCTCGCGGATGTAGATGGAAGTCTGCTGAAATACCTCTCCCTTTGCATTGATTCGCTTCATAGCCAGTACGTGGCGGGTATTGCCTCTTAAAGAGCGGGTGCCACGCGTCGCCCCCGTTGACCCCCCCTTGACCTGTGGCACCCTCTCTTTATGGTGGTCTAAGCAGAGTCTCAGATACACAAATATGTCCGCATGTGTCCGGACATGTCCGGACAGGAGAAAAGAGAAATGAAAAAAGGAGAAAAAGCAAAGCCGACGATAATCCACCGGATTAGGAAACGGATGCACACAACGGTATCCCCGGAAACGTATGATTATCTGAAAGAAACTGCTCTAAACGTGGGCCAATTGCTCGATAGCGCTGTTTCTGAACTCCGAAAACTAAGGCACCACAATCTGGTCTTAATTTCACAAAACAAGGAAAAAGAATGGGCCCGGGGCGATTCGAACGCCCGACCTCCGCCGTGTGAAGGCGACGTCATAGCCAGCTAGACCACGAGCCCGTGTTCGTACATCATTGGAGGAGATGCGTAATAAACCTTCTTCCTCCCTCCGTGCCGGTGACGGCGTGACCGCTTCGGGACGATGAGGAGGGCGCAGGAAGGGTGGATGAGAAAACAGCCTCAGAAGGAAATGCATCGACCGGGAATTGAACCCGGGCTATTGGCTTGGAAGGCCAAAGTCATGCCACTAGACCATCGATGCAGGGGTACCGTACGATATTCGCACCGATGACATAAAATGGTATTGCCGGGGGTTTACCGCGGCATATACCCGATCTCTTCTTCGAGGGCCTCGAGGGCAGCGACCCGCTTCTCCAGGGCCGGGTGGGTGGAGAAGAGCTCCATGATGGTGTTCCCCGAGAGAGCCGGGATGATGAAGAAGGCATTCGCCCCTGAGACCTCCTGCTTCTTCTCCGGCGGGATCATGTCCATCCTCCCGCTGATCTTGTTGAGCGCGGAGATGAGGGCGCGGGGCTTGCCCGTGATGTACGCACTGCCCGCGTCGGCCGCGAACTCCCGATAGCGGGAGAGAGTGCGGATCAGCAGGGTGGCAACGATCCAGACAACGATCGAGACGACCCAGGCGGCCATCCAGGCGCCCCCCTCCCGGCGGTCGCCGAGGGAGAAGAGCCAGGCGTTCTGCATGATGATCGCCGCCACCATTGCCAGGAACGAGGCGATGGTCAGGGTCATGACGTCCCTGTTCTTCACGTGTGCGATCTCGTGGGCGAGCACCGCCTCAAGTTCGTCGCGGGTGAGGAGACGCATGATCGAGTCGGTCGCCGCCACCACCGCGTGGGAGGGGCTCCTGCCGGTCGCGAAGGCATTGGGCACCGGGGAGGGCATGATGGCCACGCGGGGCTTGGGGATCCCTGCCTCTGCGGCGAGTTTCTCCACGATCCTGTGAAGCTCCGGGTACTCCTCCTCGCTCACTTCCTGGGCGCCCGTGCTCATGAGCACCAGCCTGTCGGAGAAGAAGTACTGCGCGAAGGCCATCACCGCGGCGATGGCGACAAGACTCCACGGACCGATGCCGAACAGGCTCCCGAGTATCGTGAGGAAGATCAGGTAGACCAGGAGCAGGAGTGCCCAGGTCATGAGCTGCCTCATTGTGAGCCCGAAGTCACGTTTCCACTGCATATTACTATGAAGTATCCTCTCTCACCCTATAATACCTGTGAAACTACGAACAGTTGAAGAATCCCTATTTCTATGTGCGCTTCCCAATAATGCATCGACATGAACCAGATGGAACTCGATGAAGTGACAATCAGCAGGGCCATCCTGAAAACCCAGATGGAGACGATGGTCGAGTACCTCGACCTCGATGTCGCCGTTATCGGCGGCGGCCCGTCCGGCATCACCTGCGCCGCCCTGCTTGCAGAGAAAGGACTGAAAGTCGGTCTTATTGAGAAGAAACTCTCCATCGGTGGCGGCATGTGGGGCGGCGGCATGATGTTCCCGCGGATCGTCGTCCAGGCAGCGGCAAAGCGCCTCCTCGACCGCTTCGGCATCGCCTCGACCGAGGCCGAACCCGGCTATTATGTCGCGAAGTCTGTCGAGTCCGTCTCCAAACTCACTGCCGCCGCCTGCACCGCGGGTGCCGAGTTCTTCAACCTCATCGCCGTCGAGGACGTCGTCGTCAAGGCCGACGGCCGGGTCTCGGGCCTCGTCATCAACTGGAGCCCGGTCGAGATGGCCGGCCTCCACGTCGACCCCCTCACCATCAGGTGCCGCGCCGTCGTCGACGCCACCGGCCACGACGCCACCATCTGTCACATGGTCGCGAAGAAGGGCGGCGACCTCCCCATCCGCGGCGAGGGCTATATGTGGGCCGACAGGGCCGAGGGCAACATCCTGGACCACACGAAGGAAGTCTTCCCTGGTCTCTTCGTCTGCGGCATGGCCGCGAACGCCGTCGGCGGCGAGTGCCGTATGGGCCCGATCTTCGGCGGCATGCTCCTCTCCGGCGAGAGGGCCGCCGCCCTCGTCGCCGCCGCGCTCAGGACCTGACCCTCCGGCCAGGAATGATAACCTTTTTTGATCGCCTCTCCAACGAGATGATCATGGACGAAGTCGATTCCGAGGCACTTGCCGATGCCGCCTACGGCATCTTCGAGATCCTGCTGAACAGAGGACTCCTTGCACGCGGCGACCCCCTCTTTGCCCGCGTCGAAGGAGGGGTCGACTTCCAGGACGACTTCCTGGCGATCTTCGCCGACTTCCAGGCCGAGTACCCGCCCCTCGCCGCCGCCCTCGTCGGGCGCTTCGGGAGCGCGGCCGCCATCTACCATCTCATCTCAGGGGGCGAGGGCGTCACCCCCTCGAAGACGACGGAGACCTACTGGATCATCGCCGACGACCCCGGGGCCGGGGACGTCGAACCCTACGGTGAGCAGGCCGGCAAATGGCTCATCTTCTGCGAGACCGCGGAGGTCGACGCCCTCTGGAAAAAGATCAGGGACGCTACCGTCGCCGGCGACCTCGGCGTCTCCGCAAAAGTGAGCACCGCACGCCCCAATCCCGACTCCCGGGACGAGAGGAAAGTGGTCTACGTCTATACCCGCGACTGGAGCGACGAGGCCGACGTCATGCGGGTCAGGTCGGCGCTCAGGGCCCTCGGCGTCGAGCAGAGGATAGGCTACAAGCGCAACCTCGAGACCTTTGCCGGGGAGTACGCGGAAGAGGGCAAGAAGGTCACGTACTACAGCGCCTGAATATTCCTTTTTTTTGGTTTTGTAGAATCGAGCATGAGTCCAGGAGGGAGACTCAAGCATATCGCATGAAAATTGTTCTGAGGAGATCGTCTGGTCGACGTGCCTTCCCGCACGCTCGCGCCGGGGGACTACGCCAAAAATCAAAGATTTTCGAGCGGCAGCCTCCTAGAACCAGCACGCAAGAACAGGATATCTCCAGTTATCATTCCAGAAAGTACTCTCGCGGGAGGGTTTCTACAGTGCCTTTTTTTTAGTTTTTTTTGAAAACCCTCATGTGGAGTGAAAGTTTCCAGAAGAGATCGCGGGAGAATTCCTGTTCCCGGATGCCGGTGGCGGAGGACTGCTGCCCCCGGGAATTGTATTGGAAGAGGAGGGGGATCAGCGCTTCCTCTCCTGATATCTGGAGAAGAGACCACTCTCGTATGACGATCTCAACAGAACACTTGTTCAAACGTCCGGACCGCTCGGGAGGGGACGTGCAGACGACCGCAGATACTCTCCGGGCAAGAACACAGAAAAGTATGGTGAGGGTACCTGCCGTGCGGCCGGTCGCACGTCCCTCTCTATCCTGTTTACGCCTTGCGTTCCTTGTTCTTGGGGCGGAGGTGCTTGTAGCCGCACTTGCGGCACTGTGTTGCTCTCAGTGCATTCCGTGCGTTGCAGCGCATGCAAACCATGACGTTGAGCAACCTTGCTTCTGCTTCAGGGAACCGTGCCATATCTTATCTCACCACTATTCGTTCTAAGTACAACGACGTTTGTCCACTTAAGGATATTGATCCTCCAGCCAGGCCCGAAAGGCCGCGAGCGCCCGCGCCCTGTGGGAGATCAGGTTCTTCTCCGCGAGCGGGATCTCGGCGAATGTCCTGCTGCCGACCGCGAAGATCGGGTCGTACCCGAACCCCACGCCCCCCCTCGGTGCGTCGGCCACCTCGCCCTTGACGATGCCGGAGAAGACCCTGACCTCGCCGGCCTCGTCCGCGTAGGCGATCGCCGTCTCGAAGTGGGCCTGCCTGTCCTCCCTCCCTGCCATCAACCTGAGGACTCCCTCGTTCCCGATCGTCCCCTGGACATACGCGGCGTACGGGCCAGGAAAACCGTTCAGGGCATCGATCGAGAAGGCCGTGTCGTCGACGATCAACGGCCGCCGCACCTGCTCCCAGGCGTATCGCGCCTTCTCGCGGGCGATGTTCCTGACATCGTTGTCCCTGTACTCCGGGATATCGAGACTGATATGCTCCACCTCGGCGACGCCTGCAAAGAAACTCGCCACCTCCTCGGCCTTGTGCCTGTTGGAGGTCACGACCGCGATCCTCAGAGGTACCGCCCCCGCCTTTCGATCTCCTCTTCGCGCGTCCTGACACCCTCTGCCCCGGGGAGGGCCGTGGCATAGCCGCGGAGGAAGGCCTCCCTTAACTTGTCGGGGTTCTCTGTCGTGCTCTCCAGGGTCTGGAAGAGCACATGGAGGTCCACGCCCCTGTCCTCGATCTCGGAGGACGAATGAGCAAGCCCGAAGTCGATGAGCACGCACCTGCCGCCCCGCTCGATCATGTTCGAGGTCGTCAGGTCGCCGTGGACGATCCCGGCGGCATGGAGACGACCGACCGCGACACCGGCGCGCTCCAGGTTCTCCGGCGTCGTGGCGTCCCGCAGGATCGTCCCCTCGACCCTCTCCATCATGATCGTGTCGCCGGTGACATCAAAGAGGATCGGCGTCGACACCCCGGCCTTCCTGGCTGCGGCGATCAGCCGCGCCTCGGCCCGCGTCCTCTCTGTGATCAGGCGGGTATCCAGGGCCGCGGCCCGATAGGACTTCGAGACCCGCCTCTTCATCACCGTATCATCGTCGATCGTTACGACCGCCTCCGCGCCCCGGCGCGGCCCCTCCTCGGCCGGGCGCAGCACCTCGCCGTGCCGCCAGACCACGTCCACCTCATTGGCGCGGTAGTGGGAGTTCGCCCGCGACGCCTCGACCGGGACCGTCGCCCCGCTCTCCAGCATGATGCGGCCTGTGTAGGCGATCATCGCACCATTATCGCCGCAGAACTGCCGCTCGGGCACGAAGAGTTCGGCGCCCCTCTCCTCGCACATCGTCTTCAGCATCTCGCGGAGCCGCCCATTTGCGGCGACACCGCCGACCAGGAGTACCTCGTCCTTGCCTGCCTGGGCGAGGGCCCGTTCGGTCACCTCGACACACATCCCGAAGGCCGTCTCCTGGAGAGAGTGGCAGACGTCTTCGATGTCCGCCCTGCTCTCCTGGGCGGCGGATATCAGGCCGGAAAAGGCGAGGTCCATTCCTTTCACCGTATAGGGCAGGTCGATATACCGCCCGCCGCGGGCGAGTGCCTCGATCTTCGGCCCGCCCGGGTGGGGGAAGTCCTTGCTCCGGGCAAACTTGTCCAGCCCGTTTCCGAGTCCGATATCCAGGGTCTCGCCGAAGATGCGGTACCGGCCATTCAGGTAGCCGAGCACCTGGGTGTTCGCCCCTGAGACGTACAGGGTGATCGGGTCCCTGCACCCTGTCGCCCACTGGCCGATCTCGACATGCGCGACACAGTGGTTTACCCCGATCAGGGGCACGTCGAGGGCGAGGGCAAGGGCTCTCGCCGCCGTCGCCACAGTCCGCAGGCAGGGGCCGAGCCCCGGCCCCTGCGAGAAGGCCACCGCCGTGATCTCGTCCGGATCCGTAAGCACGCGGGAGACGACCTCCCGCATCGCGGAGGCATGGTGCTGGGCGGCCTCCCGCGGGTGAATCCCGCCGCTCAGAGGCTGATACGGACTGGAGTAGAGGGAAACAAGATCCTCACCGAAAATAGCGGCACTGAGGTTCCAGGCCGTCCCCTCAATACCCAGTACCTTTCCGCCCTTCTGCATCCTTATTCTGAAAACTCAGTATAGCCGCACTTCCCGCAGGCAAGGCGACCCTTGTGCTGGGCCATGAAGACGCCCACCCCGCAACGGGGACAGTACTTCCGCTGTGGCACTGCCTTGTCACCCTCGACCGAGAAATAGGCGCTGCGCTTTACTGCAGCCGGTGCAGCCTTCTTCGCCGCCGCCATTTTACTCGGCCCCCTCTGCTGCCTTCGGGGCGCTCCTCTTGAGGAGGTACTCGCGCTCGGTCATCTTCAGGTTCTCCTCGTCGTCATAGATCCTGGCGACGCCCCGGAGTTCCATCATGCCGAACTGCTTCTTCGTTGAGTCGAGCACCGTCAGGTTTTCCTTGACATTCAGGAGGGCAGCCATTTTTCCGAGGATCTGTGCCCTCGAAGGTGTTGCGCCGTCGTAGGTAAGGGTAAAATGCACTTCCCTCCGGCTCAGAAGTTCATTCCGGTAGTCACGGGTGATCTCAAATTCCATCGATATCCCTCAAATATTGTCTACATATTTATTTAAAGCATGGGGGTTGATCCGGATCCCGGGTTATACCGGGACAAATTGGGAATATAGATCGTTTGCAAGAGTTTTCAGGTCTTCTGTGACGATGCAGGCCACCAGCCCCTCTCCTGGCTGCCCGTACAGGATCACCGATCCCTCGGGGGCGAGACGGGCGAGCGGGATCACCGCCAGATCCTCCTCCCCGTCGACGATGATAAGGACAGGCGGGTGCTCCACGGCATCTTCGAGGGCCCTGACCAGTTCCTCAGTGAGGGTGCCTGCCGGATTCTTCACCTGCACCCGGCGGTGGGCACAGAGGGGAGTCTTTGCACAGGGCGCCCGCATCGTATATCCGTCGATGACGGCGATCTCAGTCGACCCCCCTGCCGCCAGCAGGTTGTGCGTCACCACGTCCCCCACCGTATAGACGGTTCTGCCTGCAAGCAGGGGGAGAGCGTCGACAAGTTCGGGAAAGAGCCTGCCGATTGGCTTTTTGAAACGGTCTCTGTACTCGTCAGGGAGGCGGAGCATCAACGGACCTTCAGAGCGTACCTGCCGGGCATTTCGAGGTTCATCCGCCGTGCAATCTCCGATCCTTCCGGGTTGATGATAATGAGGTACCCTGCCCAGTCCTCGGTGAGGTTCGTCGACCCGCAGGTCACACAGGACTCTCCCTCGACGACCTTGTGGCAGTCGCGGCAGACCTTCACCATCTTCTTCTTACGCGCTGGCGCCATGGCTCTCCTGCTCCTTTGTGCGCTCTTCGACAAGCCATTTTTCCGTGCCGAGACCGGCCTGCCGCATCGTCAGCCCGATCTTGCTCTCGCGGGGCTCGCGCTCGTTGAGGCTCAGGGTCACCACCCGGCAGCGGATCCCGTCCCCGACCTGGATGGCCCGGCCTGACTCCTGGCAGTTGAGGGTGTTGTTCTTCTCGTCGTAGGTGATGAAGTCGTCGGAGATCTGGCTCACGTGGAGCATCGCGTCGATCGGCCCCAGAGAGATGAACGCCCCGAAACTCGTCGTTTCCACGACCTCCCCTTCGATCACTTCCTGAAGGGCGATCCTGAGCACCAGAGCCTCGAAGGTGACGTCATAATAAACTGCCCCATCGCCGGGGACGATCTCTCCCTCGCCGACCCTGTCGATCGTGGTCACGGCAATGAAGATGCCGATCTCTTTGTCTATGCTCCCTTCGAGCTGTTTCTGGAGTTCGTCCAGGATAACAGTTTCCAGGTCCTCGCCAAGGCGGTGCGGCGGCACCCTGACCTTGTCCTCGAGCGTCACACGATAATACATGCTATCCCCTTAAAATTTCCAATTTTTTCTGGTTTCTCAATGAGATTACAGGGACGCCCGCCGCGAGAAGGGCATTCCTCAGGCGGCGGTCGTTCGTCGCCACCATGCACCCCTCTGCGGCCGCGTACGCCTCCACGCGGTCGTCGACCGCCCGGGCACTACTCTGGCTCTCGACCTCGCGGCAGCGCTCTGCGAACATCAGCCCGGCCCGTGCCGCGGCGGCGTTGTTTCCACCGCCCCGGGCAAGCCCCTCCAGCTCACGCTTCACGTCGGCGAGCACGAGCGGTTCATACTTCCCGAGGAGGGATCTGAGTTCCTCGAAGAGATCGATGCGGAACTGCACGGGCATCATCAGGGCGTTGGTGTCCAGGAGCACCTTCACTCGGCAAGGATCCCCATGCCGATCAGACGCCACCGCCCTTCGACCTGGCGGCTGATCGCAATCCTCGCTCCCGCATCCGCACATACCGGCCTCTTCAGGACCACTTCTGCCTGGTCCTTCTTCGTGTTCGTCACCACGCCGACGGTCACTGCCGTGCCCACCGAGAGCATCAGCGGTTCCTTGTGCTTCAGCGGCGTGATATCCAGTTCGCTCCCTGAACCGACGACCCTGTCCATCAACTTCACGGTGAAGGTAAGGTGGTCGTGGATCGGCGGGAGGTCACCGACATGCCCTGCGACCTGGCCGACAAGGGTGTCGCTCTTCGTGATCGCGGGGTCGAGCTTCGTGCCGAGTGCCATCAGCCCACCAGGCGCCGCCTCACTCACTTTCTTGTCGCCGGTGTGGATCGCGACGACCTTGGTGATGATCGGTTCCCAGACCGTCTTGTTCTCGGTCTGGGTCTGGATGCCCGGCCTGATCTCGATCTCTTCGCCGTCTTTGATGACGCCGCTTGTCAGAGACCCGCCGATCACGCCGCCCTTCAGGTCGCGCCAGTTCGCTCCCGGCTTGTTGATGTCGAAGGAGCGGGCGATGAGCATCCTGGCCGGTGCCTCGGGGTCGCGCTCAGGGATCGGGATATTTTTGTCGAGTGCATCGATGAGGGCCCCGATATTGATCCCTTTCTGGGCAGAAACCGGGATAATGGGTGCGTTCTCAGCGATTGTTCCCTTCACGAACTTTTTTATCTGGCTATAGTGTTTGAGGGCGTCTGCCTGGGAGACGACGTCGATCTTGTTCTGAACGATGACGATATTCTTGATCCCCACCAGTTCGAGAGCCGAAAGGTGTTCCTTCGTCTGAGGCTGTGGGCAGGGCTCGTTTGCGGCGATGACAAGCATTGCGCCGTCCATCAGGGCCGAGCCCGAGAGCATCGTTGCCATCAGGGTCTCGTGGCCGGGTGCGTCCACGAAGGAGACGGTCCTGAACGGGGTGCAGGCGGCCCCGCAGATCGGGCAGACGTCCTTCGTGGAATAGGCTTCGCTCCCCTCATGGTTTTCACAGCGGTAGAAGGTGGCGTCGGCATAGCCGAGCCTGATCGAGATCCCCCGCTTCATCTCCTCACTGTGGCGGTCGGTCCACATCCCGGTGAGTCCGGAGACGAGGGTCGTCTTGCCGTGGTCCACGTGCCCGACAAGTCCGATATTGACGTTGGGTATCATAGCATCATGCAAACTGATTCAAACCTCCCTTCCTATATATATCGCACTCTTTATAGATAAATCGGTGCCGGACACGGGGGCCGGAAAATCCCGGGGAGGGCCGGGCGTTGCATACGATGTATGTTTCTGTTTCGGCAGAGGCAATGAATTGGTGTTACGCGCAATGCCATGCTTTATATTTTTACGCGTACTACAGGATCGTATGAACCCAGAGAGCGAACTCTCCAGGATCGGCATCTCGCTGCCGAAGAACCTGCTCGACAAGTTCGACGGCATCATCAGCGCACGGGGCTACTCCTCACGTTCCGAGGGTATCAGGGATGCGATCCGGAGTTACATCACCTACTACCAGTGGATGTCCGACGTCAAGGGCGAGAGGCAGGGCGTGATCACGATGGTCTATGACCACGAGCAGCGCGGCCTCCTCCAGACGATCACCGACATCCAGCACGAGTACATCCATACCATCCAGGCATCGATGCATGCCCATCTCAGCCATGACCAGTGCATGGAAGTGATCCTCCTCCGCGGCGACGGTGCGGCCCTCAAGACGATTGCCGAGCGGCTCATGTCCCAGAAGGGTGTGGAATCGGTAAAATTGACGACGATACCGATTGAGAAGGAGGATTAACCCCCTCCCTCACAGGCATTGTCGATGTTCTTCCAGGCGTCTCCGAGGTCTTTGCCGAACTCCCTCTCTCTCCTGATGAGGTCGTCGGCGCTCTCCTCTCTCTCTTCCCGGGTGCGTCCCGGCTGTGCGGCAGGTTCCAGCGTGTCGACCCGGTACAGCAGGCCTGTGGTATCGATCTCGGCAAAGGTTTCCCCCCTGACCTCCTCGATCCTCGTCACCTTCCCGGCCGTGCCGGTCCGCGGGTAGCGTACCGCCATCCCGACAGCGATCTCCGCGGTCTCCATGCAGGAGAATAGAGCGTGAAGATATAAAATATCGCCCGGCCAATCCCCTGATAATGTCCTTCACCTTCAACCACGTCAAAAAATGTTTTTTCGACGGCACCCACCGTTCATGCTCCCCTGAGGAGACTCTGCAGGTCATCGGGCCCATGATGGACGAGATCGGCGTCGTCTCGGTCGAGGACGTCACCTCTCTCGACCGCCTGGGCATCCCCTGTTTCTCGGCCTTCCGCCCGCGTGCCGCCATCGGTGCGGCAAAATATCATGCCGGCAAGGGGAAGGGGCCCCTGCAGGCCGAGGTCTCCGCGATGATGGAGGCGGTCGAACGCTACTCCGGCGAGTATCATGGCGACCGTATGGAGTACGCGAGTTTCGAGGAACTCGGGCCGATACGGGCCCTCGACCCGGCCGACCTCATCCTGCCGCGGCCCCTGGAGAAGGACGAGAAGATCCACTGGAGCCCGGCCACAGACATCCTGAACGACGAAGAGCTCCTCGTGCCCTCGAATGCCGTCTTCCATCCGTACGACTGCCTGGGCATGACCGTTCCCCTCTTCACCTCGGACACGAACGGCCTTGCCGCGGGGAATATCATGGAGGAGGCCGTCCTCCATGCACTCCTCGAAGTGATCGAGCGCGACGCCCTCTCGCGGGCCGAAAGGCTGCGGAATATGGGGCGGCGCCTTGCGGTCGGCGCCGACGGCCCGGTGCGGGAGGTCGTCGATCTCTTTGAGGGGCACGGCATCGCTGTCCACCTCTGGCTCCTGGAGGGGCGGACCGGCATCCCGACGGTCGCCGCGGCTGCCGACGACACGGTCACGAAGGACCCCGCCCTCCTGGTGATGGGCGCCGGAACCCATCCCGACCCGACGATCGCGGCCCTCCGCGCCCTCACCGAGGTGGCGCAGAGCCGTGCGAGCCAGCTCCAGGGCGGCCGGGTCAACGAGGGCCGGCAGCACCTGATCGAACGGGCTGGCTACGAGAGGATGAAGCGGATCAATGGTGCGTGGTTCCGAGAGGCCCCGTCGGTTCCGATCGAGGAGATCCCTAACCGTGCAACCGCGTATTTCGACGACGACATCAGAGTCGTTCTCGACGAGGTGGCGACCTCGGCCGACCGCGTCCTTCTCTGCGACCTCACGAGGACTGCCGTCCCGGTCGTCCGGGTGATCGTGCCGGGCTTCGAGGTCTCGCACATGAACTGCGACCGGGTCCCCCGCAGGCAGGGGTGAAACCCCCGGTACACTCTTTCGGGAAGATAGTGGATCGTTGCCCTCCCCGGGGGGTTTCACCCCCCGATCCCCCCATCTTTAGGATAGGGACGGGATGGCAATCTCTCTCCTCAGGATCTCTGCTCTATCTTGATGGCAGGGGCGACGAACGTAGCGAGCATGAGAAAATCTTTGATTTTCGAGGTAGTCCCCCGGTCTCGATTATGAGGACGGTGGTCGGCCTGCACCTCTCTTCTGGAGCCCTGAGGGGTCTCTCCTGACCCGCAGTATGAAGACATCTCCAGAGCCCGACTTAGTACATCATCAATTTTCTGAGCCGCGAGACCAGAGCCACCGTGCCGGGCCGCGGGGGTGCGGTCTCCTCCTCAAACTTCTTTCCACGCAGAGCGGCGAAGATCGCGGCGATCGCCTTCCCGTGCGACGGGCCGTACCCGCCTTCGAGGACGAGGGCCGTAGGCAGGTCAAGAGAGAGGGCGAGGTTTGTCAGGAGCCCGTAGTCGTCCGGAGACAGGCGCATCTCTCCGTGCGGGTCGTCGGCGAGGGCGTCCTGCCCGGCTGAGATGATCAAGAGGTCAGGGCGGTGCGCCCGGACCGCGGGGAGAAAGACCCCGGCAAAGAGGAAGGCATAGTCCGCGATCCCGCCGCCCGGCGCGATGGGCGCGTTGAGGCTGAACCCCCTGCCTGCGCCGGTGCCGACCTCCTCAGGCCATCCGGTTCCCGGAAACCCGCCCTTCTGGTGGACAGAGAGGTAGAGCACGCGGTCGGAGGCGAGAAAGATCTCCTGGGTGCCGTTCCCGTGGTGCAGGTCCCAGTCCAGAATCGCAACGCGGTCCACCTCCTGGAGGGCCTTTGCCGCGGCAAAGGCGGCATTGTTGAAGATGCAGAAGCCCATCTGCCGTGCGGGTCTGGCATGGTGGCCGGGCGGGCGGACCAGGGCAAAACAGTTCTCGCCATCGAGGGCGCGCTCAGCCGCGGCGGCGGCCGACCCCGCGGCGGTGAGAGCGACCTCCAGGGTCGAGGGGGTGATATAGGTATTGTCATCGAGAAAACAGCATCCCCTGCCCATCTCCCTGATCCACCGCACATAGGCCGGGTCATGGACGATCTCGATCTCGGCCGGGTCGGCCGCGACAGGGGGGCGGACAGGGATGTCTGGGGGGAGGCCTTCGAGGACCTCCCGCAGGCGGGCGCCTGTCTCGGCGCCTCCCTCCATATCGTGTTTCGCAAACACCCTGCCGGTGATCGCGGACGCTTTCATCAGTTGATGGTTAATCCCTGCATGACGGCGTCCTCGGACACGTCAAAGGTCTGGCCGGTCCCGACGATCCGGTACGGCCCGGCCGCACGCACGTCATAGGGCGTGCCCGAGGTGGAATACGGCACCACGAACTCGCCGTTGATGCTCTCCTGCCTGTAGGTGAAGGTCCTTCCCGTGTTTGCGGTCAGGCTCACCTCGATCGTCCCCTCCCCTTTGATATGAGCGCCCGGGACGAACTCGAAGACCTTGACATATCTGATGTCCGGGGTCTTTGAGGAGTATGAGTTCTGGCTTGACTCATGGACGAGCCTGAAGTGCTGAAGTGCCGGTGCCTCGCTCCCGGCCATGGTAAGGTTGTTCTCGAGGCCGATGGTCCCGGCGTGCATCCCTGCCTGCGCCTTCGCGTTGTAGGCCTCCACCTTCGCCTGTGCGGTGTCCGCGTCCAGGATCGAGAGATTCGTCATCACGGGCAGGCCGTAACCGGCCGCGGCGGCATCGGCGTACTCGGTGTAGTAGACCCGGTCTGATGCGGACATCGAGCCGTCGAAGTTATGGAGGCGTGAGGTCATCGTCTGGAAGTACGCGGGGGTGTAGATTCTGTGCTGTACGAGTGTGTCCTGGTCGGCAGGGACAAGCCAGGTCTGCTGGTAGGGCTGTGGCCCGGCCTTCGGGTCGAACCAGGTTGCCATCGCCCAGAACTTTCCGGTGTCCATCATGGTGTCGGTGATCACGTACCTGGTCCCGTCGTGTGTCAGGATCTCAGCCGCCGTATCCTCGTTCTGCGCCATGAAGAATGCCGCCGAACCGTTCGGACCGGTGACCCCGTGCTGGAAGGGATTGCAGTTCGGGATGCGCTTGGCGAGGAAAGTAATGAAATGGCCATAGTCCCACCAGGTCATCACGCCATACGACTCGGCCGGGTACTGGAACGAGTCCTTTTCATAACTCTTGTAATAGTCAACGCCTGTATCAGGGGTATTGCTCCCCATCCATTCGAGTGTCTCGCGCCACTGCGGGTGCATGCCGCCGTAGGCAGACCCCTCCGCCATGGCAAGGCCTACCTGAAGGGAGGAGATGATGAAGAAGACCGAGAGAATGACGACGATGACGCTGCCGAGGAGCACCACGGGGTCGCTCCCTCCGGATGGTTTTTTCTCTTCTTTCCTGTTCTTCCCTGTTTTTTTATCGAGAGGTGCTGCGACCTCGGAGACACGGTGTGCGGCAACCTCCTGCCATCCGCGCTCAAGGACGAACCCGGCGAAAAGGCCGGCAAGGAGGGCGATGTTCACCGAAAGATAATACTCGTACCTGTTGTGCTGCCAGGTGGAGAGGAGGATGATCGCCGACCAGATCAGGACGAAAAGGTAATCGACCCGGTGTTTCTGGAATATTCCATAGAGGAGGACGGCAAAACCGCCGGCCATCAGGAGCAACCCGACATTGAAGGTATACCAGGCGGCCTCGATGCTCCAGGGCATCGCCTCCTCGACTGTGTTGGCCTCGGCCGACTGGCCGAAGAAGGCGAAGAAGTTCCCGATGAGGACGTCGAAGAGTGCCGGGGCTGCGACCTTGAGGAGAATGGCGACAACCATGCCGATGGTGGCGAGGATGACCGGGTAGATGTATGCCGGTTTGTCCCGCGTCGCCCGTGCCAGGGCATAGAGCGCCCAGCTCCCGATGATGATTGCAAGATAGGCGAGCACGTGCCCCGGCGTGTACCGGGCGAGACCGAGGCCTTCATGCTGGAACCCGAAGAGGAAGAGCCCGATGATCGCGACGGCAAAGACCACGGTGTTGATGACGGCGAGGTTCCAGGTCTCCTTCTTCTCCCATGTGTCGATGAGGTACTGGAAGAGTGTGTAGACGGCGACGATCATCGCAAGCAGGATCATCGTCGGCATCACGAAGAGGCCGAGGAGATAGGCGACACCGGCAAAGATTCCCAGTATCGCCGGCTTCTTCAGGCCATTCGGAGAGGAGAGGTCGATCTTTTCGGCATGCACTGCTTTAATGGCGACGATATACGCGAGCACGAAGAGGGTCGAGAAGAGCACCTCCGCGATGTGATGGTCGACGAAGCCGAAGAGAGATCGGTACAGGAAGTGCCCCGATACGACAGCCGTAAAGCCCGCAGCAAGGAGGCCGGTCTTCCAGTCAGAAAGCCTCCTCCCGAGAAGGTAGACCAGGGGGACCATGGCGGCACCCATCAACGGGGGGACGATGGCGCCGACGAACATGATCTCTGGCCGCGTCGTCGCCCCGACAAGGATCGCGAGGGCTGCGATGATCGTCGGGAAGAGGGGACCCCAGTAGATGATATCTCCCTGGGGGTACAGGGTCATGGGGTCGAACCATGCATAGGCGAGGCCGTTGGCGGTGAGCGCCTCGACCTGCCTCATGTTATACCAGGGGTCGATTCCCTGGAGGTCAACCTCTCCCCCGGCAGTCAGGCCCGCCATCGGGATGAGGCGGACCCAGAGTGCAAAGAGAGAGAAGATGATGATGAATCCTGCTATAAGCCAGGTATTTCTGTCCTTGAGATCAAATGATGGCATTACACACTCCTGTTATGTCTGTTTCACTGTGGATGATTAATATATTGAGTCGATATGGTTCTGGAATATTTATGCTGCTCGTGATTTTCAGCCGACAAGTTCCTTCAGCACTTTTTCCATCTCTGCCGCCCGCCTCTTCCAGCTGAACTGTTCGGCGTCGATGGAGAATGAGGTACAGTGATCGATCTTCTCCTCGACGAGACTGATGAACTCTTCGTTGTTGCGGTAGATGGAGAGGTGGTCCCCCCCGATCTGTTCCATATCCGGGATGGGCCGGGAGAGGATCGGTTTCGCGCAGGCTGAATACTCGAAGAACTTGTTCGGGAGGGCGATGTTTGCCCACTGCGGGGGAGACAGGGGGATGGTGCAGACGTCCATGGCCGCGATGTAGCCGGGCAGGTCTGTGTGCTCCACTGTCCCGGTGAAGGTGACGTGGTCTCTGAGGCCGAGGGAGATGGCCCCGGTTTTCAGGTCATCGAGGTACCCGGTGAAGAGAGATCCTCCGACGACAAGGAGGTGGACGTTGCCGTGACGGCTACGGATCGCAGGGAGGAGCCTGATGAGGTTGTCGATAGCGTACCAGCGTTCGACAGACCCGGCAAAACCAATGACGAACTCCTCTTCCCCGATGCCGAGGCGCTTTCGCATCTTCGAACCGTCCATCGGCCTGAAGATCTCGGTGTTGACACCGTTCGTGATCACTCCGGCCTCGTAGCCATGGCCCTGGAGTTGTCGGGCCAGGGAGGGGGAGACGGTCGTGATCCGGTCACTGTGGTCGAGGTTGTAGCGTGTGATCGCCCAGACCCCGTCGCGGATGACGCGTCTGGCAAGGGGGTTCGTATAATAGGCTGCGGCAGAGTCAGGGAACCAGTCCTTCAGGTCGAAAAGCACAGGAACCCCTGCCTTCTTTGCCTCCCTGATCACTGCGGTGCCGGCGAGCACCTGAGCGGCGACGACAACGTCGATCCCCTCGTCTCTGATGATCCTCCTCATCACGGTGGCATGATACGGGGCGTTGAGGGTGTAGTGGAGGAGCGGGCTTTTGAGGGGGAACATCGTCGCCTCATGGACATGGAGGCGTGTCTCTCTCTCCTTGCCGTCGCTCACGTGAAAGTGGGGAACATGCACCTCGTGTCTTTTTGCCAGTTCCTCGAAGATGTAGTGGTGGCGGGAGGGGACCGGGTGGTGGATGTAGTCCTGTGTGGAGACGAGGAGGATCTTCATGGTCTCTCCTCAGTCCCGGAGGTCGTGGCCGTTTTTGTCGCCCCTGCCGATGCTGCGGTACGTGAAACCCGCGTCGATCCAGGCATCCGGCTCGACGACATTCCGGCCGTCGACGACCGCCGGGTGGGGGCAGGCGCAGAGCGCCTTTACTTCTGCCGGCACGAGTCTCCTGTACTCCTTGTGTCCGGCAAAGATGGCGACCGCATCCGCGCCGCTGAGTACCGCTTCAAGATCCTTCGACAATCCCGGCGGCACGTCGGGTGCGGTTTCCGGGTCGACCCAGGGGTCGTGGACGCGGACCTCCGCGCCTGCGGCCGTCGCCGCCTCGTAGAAGGGTTCTGCCGGTGTGTTCCTCGCGTCGTCCGAGTCGTTGATGAAGGCCCAGCCGAGGAGGGCGATCTTCGCGCCCTTCAGGGTCTTGCCCGCCTGTTTGAGTGCAGACTCTGTAAGATGGAGCATGTGCGTCGGCATGAAGTCGTTGATGCCGCGGGCGAGGGTGTACAGGGACTCTCGGCCCTCGGGGAAGTCGAGTGCATCCGGCCCGAGTTGTTGCACGCCGCGTTCGAGATGGTAGGTGTCCTTGGTGAGGCAGTGACCGCCGACGCCTGCGCCCGGCCAGAGGACGGCGCGGGTGATCCCCTCGCCCTTGAGGGAGGCGACGCCGGCACGCACGTCGTAGACATTGATGCCCATCGCCTCGCAGTACAGAGCGAGCTGGTTGACGGCGGCGATCTGGAGGTCGCGGAAAGTGTTCTCCGCGGTCTTCGTCACCTCGGCGGCGGTGGCGGTCATCGGGATGACGTGTCCTGTGGTGAGGACGGGCGAGTAGAGTTCGACGGCCCGGCGGGTGGAAACGTCGTCGATGCCGCCGACGATGCGGTCGTGCTCGCGGATGTTCTTGAGCAACCTTCCGACCATCACCCTCTCGGGTGCGTGGGCGAGGGCGAAGTCCTCGCCTGCGACGAGGCCCGACTCCTCTTCCAGGATCTCGCGGGCCATTCCTGCAGTCGTCCCCGGCGTGATCGTCGATTCGAGCACGACGAGGGTGCCGGGCGTGAGGTATCTCCCGACATTCCTGATCCCCGCGATGAGAGGGGTGAAGTCGGGGAGGAGGTCTTTCTTGTCCGCAAACGGCGTCTGGATGGCGAGCGTCACCGCGTCGCACTCGGCGATCTTCGAGAAGTCGGGGGTACACTCAAATTTTCCGGCTGAGACGACCTTCTGGAGGAGGTCTTCGAGCCCGGGCTCCTCGCCCTTCAGGGGCGACTCGCCCCGGTTCAGCATCTCAATTTTGTAGCCAGACGAGGGGGAGTCTCTCTGGAAGCCGTAGACATGCTCGAATGCCGGGGCATCGGCGAAGAGCACCGCCGCGGGGATGCCCACATAGCCCATGCCGATGACGCCGACCCGCCGGATCGGGCCTTTCCGTGCTATGATCGATGAGAGTCTGTCTTTCATGGTGATCCCGGAACCTGAATGAATATGTGCGTGCAGGGATAAAGTAGCCAGCGGTCGAGGAAAAAAGGGATCAGATGGAGAGGCTGCCCCTGATCTCCTCGCAGATCCTGAGGTTTTCAAGCCCCTCTGCCGGCGATACCGGGAAGGGCGTGCCGTCGCGTGCCGCCCTGACAAAAGTCTGGAGTTCGATCTTCAGGGGCTCGACCTTGTTCACGAGCACCTTCTCGATGATGTTCTCCTGGCGGTACAGCCCGTTTTCCTGGCCGTATGCGCCGGGTTTCCGGTAGACATAGACCTCCTGGGTCATGAAGTCGCCCTCGATCGTCAGGTCCTCCTCCTCGACATAGATCGTCCTGACCTTCTTCGAGGACTTCCTGCTTGCGGAGAGATAGACCGGCGTCGTCCCGAAGGTGAGGAGCGCCCCTGCGATGTCGGCGGTGCCGCTGCTCCTGAGGGTGTACGGGCCGTTGAAGAGGGCGTGGAAGACGATGTCGATGTCGTGGATCATCAGGTCCTCGACGACAGAGGACCCGGTCACCCGTGCCGATGCCGGGTTGTGCCGTGAGATCTGGACATAGAGGGGATCTTTGACGAGCCTTTTCACCTCGTCGACGACCGGGTTGAAGCGCTCGATGTGGCCGACGCCGACGGTGATGTCGTCCGGGATCAGGCCGAGGAGTTGCTTCCCCTCCTCGGCGGTGAGGCAGATCGGCTTTTCGATGAGGGTGTGCACCCCGGCCCCGATGACCTGTCCTGCCGTCGAAAAGTGGTACGGCGTCGGGACGCAGACCGAGATGCACTCGGCCTTCCGCAGGAGTTCGTCCATCGAGTGGCAGACCTCGGCGTCGTTCGCGGCTGCGACTCTCTCTGCGGCCGCCGCATCGAGGTCGTAGACATAGGTCGTGCCGACCTCTTTCAACTCGGTGTAGACCCGCACATGGTTCCTGCCCATCGTGCCGGTGCCGATGACGCCTGCGTCCATCTAGATCACCTCGTTGATCGCATCGCAGATGTACGCCCTCTCCTCGTCGGTCACTGCCGGGTGGACGGGGATGGAGAAGACGGATGCTGCAAGCGACTCGGCGACCGGGCAGGAGGCATTCAGGCCTGCAAAGACGGGCTGGCGGTTGAGCGGGACAGGGTAGTGGACTGCGGTCCCGATCCCCTTCTCCCGGAGACGGGCCATGAACGCGTCCCGTGAGAGGGCCGCCTCTTCGGTCACCCGCAACACGTACTGGTGGTAGACATGGGTCATGCCCTCTGCCACGGGCGGGGTGAGGATGCCGGGTGCGCGGATGTGACCGTCATAGTATGCGGCGGTCTCCTGCCGGCGCCTGTTGAAACCGTCGAGTTTCGAGAGTTGCACGAGGCCGATCGCAGCGGCTATGTCGGTGAGACGGTAGTTGTAGCCGAGTTCGGTGTGGAGGTACTTGTCTGACTGGCCGTGGTTGATGACCCGGCGGAGGCGGGCGTCGTAGTCGTCCGAGGACGTCGTGACCATGCCACCCTCGCCTGTCGCCATGTTCTTCGTTGCATAGAAGGAGAAACAGGCGAGGTCGCCGAGCGACCCGGCCCTCTGTCCACGGTATTCGGCGCCATGGGCCTGGGCGGCGTCCTCGATGAAGACGAGGTGGCGGTCGTCGCAGACCTCCCGGATAGCCCCGACGTCGCAGGGCTGGCCGTACAGGTGGACGCCGATCACGGCCTTTGTCCGCGGCGTGACGAGATCTTCAACGGAGGCCGGGTCGATGGTGAAGAGTGCGGGGTCGACGTCGGCGAAGACGGGCGTTGCGCCGCACATCAAGACGGACGACGCCGTCGCAAAGAAGGTGAAGGCCGGGACGATCACCTCGTCGCCCGGGCCGACGCCTGCCGCGAGCAGGGCGGCATGGAGGGCGGCCGTGCCTGAGTTGACGGCGACGGCGTGCCTGGCCCCGCAATATCTGGCGAACTGTTCTTCGAACATAGCCGTGCGGCCGCCCTGTGCGATCATGCCTGATGCAAGGACCGCCGTCACGGCGTCCGCTTCCTCAGCCCCGAGAAGGGGGCGTGCGATCGGGATCGTCATATCAGTCGCGCATCCCTGCAGGAAGATCGACAAAGCGTGCCGGCGACCCGATCGCCATCATCCTGGCGGGGACGTCATGGGTGACGACCGCGCCCGCGGCGACGAGCGCCCCCTCGCCGATCGTGATGCCCGGGAGGATCACCGCGCCGGCCCCGATCGAGACGCCGTCCCTCACCACCGGCCCCTGGAGGGGTGGCCTGCCCCGCGGCGGGTAGCGGTCGTTCGTCAGCACCGCGTTCGGGCCGATGAAGACATTGTTCCCGATCATCGTGTTTGTCGGGATATAGACCATGCTCTGGAGGGAGACATGGCTCCCGAGGACGCAGTCGCCCTCGATCACGGCCGACGTGCCGACGGCGACATGGTCCCCGATCTTTGTCCTCTCCCTGATCAACACGTTATGCCCGCTCGAAAACTCGTCCCCGATCTCGACGTCGCAGTAGATGATCGTCCCCGACCTGAGGACGGCGTTCTTCCCGATGACGGTGCCGGGATACTCCTTCTGGTCTAACCTGTCCCGTGAGGGGAAACCGAGAGTCACCGGCTCGAAGACGCGTGCGCCCTCTCCCATTCTGTTTATGCCATATTCTATCATTCGACAGTCACACTCTTTGCCAGATTTCTTGGTTTGTCGATGTCCCTGTTTAAAGCACATGCGGTGTGGTATGCGAGGAGCTGGAGGACGACCGAGACAGTGAGCACCTGGACCATCTGGTGGTCGTCGGGCACAGGGATGAAGACGTCGACGACCTGTTCCACCTCGGTGTCTCCTTCGATGCCGATGCCGATGATCGGTGCCCCCCTTGCCTTCATCTCCTTGACGTTGGAGAGCATCACGCCGTAGGTCCTGCCCGGCACGCAGATGGCGACGACCGGCGTTTCCGGCGAGAGCAGCGCGAAAGGCCCGTGCTTGAGTTCGCCTGCGGCATAACCCTCGGCATGGATGTACGAGATCTCCTTCATCTTCAGCGCCCCTTCGAGGGCGACCGGGTAGAAGACGCCCCGCCCGACATAGAACATCTCCTGCGCCTCAGATATTAATGCGACCGCTTTTCCGAGGGTGCAGGAGAGCACACGCTCGATAGAGCAGTTGGCATGGGCGAGGACGTCATCGAACTCCCTGTCGCACATTGCGTTCACCATCGCCATGAAGACCGCGAGTTGCGCGGTGAACGACTTGGTGGCGGCGACGCTGATCTCGGGGCCGGCGCACATGAAGAGGGTCCAGTCCGCCTTCCGTGTGATCGAACTCCCGAGAATGTTCGTGATCGCAAGGGCCGGGCAGTTGTGGGCCTTTGCCTGGTCGATCGCCGCAAGGGTGTCCGCGGTCTCTCCAGACTGGGAGACGGCGATGACGAGTTCGCGGATGGGCGGGGCATAATATTTGAACTCGGAGGCGAGTTCGACATTGACCCTCTTTTTCCCGTAGTCCTCGGCAAGATAGCGGAAGATGAGGGCGGCGTGGTATGACGTCCCGCAGGCCGCCACTGTCAGTTCGGGTGCGACCCTGACCATGGCAAGGCGACTGTCCCCTTCGAGGCCCTTGATGGTGTTGTAGAAGGCCTGGGGCTGCTCGTAGATCTCCTTGAGCATATAATGGGGGAACCCTCCTTTCTTCGCGTCGTCCACGCTCCAGGTGATATGATCGACCTGCCTCTCGACAGGCATTCCGTCATGGTAGACGTCGATCCGTGCGGGCGTGAGGGCGGCGATGTCCCCGTCTTCCAGGTAGACGGCCCTTTCTGTGTGGTCGAGAAGGGGGGTGATGTCTGAGGCGCAGAGCATCTCGCCGTCACCGATGCCGAGGACAAGGGGACTGCTTCTGCGGGCGGCGACGATCCGGGGGTCATTCTTTGCGAGGGCCAGGATCGCGTACGACCCTTCGAGGTGACGGACGGTCTCCGTGACCGCGGCGAGGAGGTCGCCTGTGTAATACTCCTCGATCAGGTGTGCGATCACCTCGGTGTCGGTCTCGCTCCTGAAGTGGTGCCCTTTCTCGGTGAGTTTTCTCCTGAGCAACGCGTAGTTCTCGATGATGCCGTTGTGGACGACGGCGATCGAACCGCTACAGTCGGTGTGGGGGTGGGCGTTCTGCTCGTTGGGGACGCCGTGCGTCGCCCACCGGGTGTGGCCGATGCCGATGGTCCCGCTGAGCGCCGAGAGGTCGAGGTGGTTATCCGAGATCCTCCCGTTTCTTTTGACGACCCTGATGTCCCCGTTCTCTGTTGCGACACCGAAGGAGTCATAGCCCCGGTACTCCAGGCGCTTGAGGCCTTCGACGATCAGGGGCGCCGCGTCCCTCCAGCCGATATATCCTACTATCCCGCACATGGTCTTCACAAATCCGGCTAACTCTGCTAATCTCCTGTGATCCTATAATAGTTTTGCACCATCGGGGATCTCCCCGTAAATGGTTTTCCCGTCATCGATGACCACGTCGTTCCCGACGATGCAGTTCCTGAAGATACAGAACGGGGCCGAACAGATGTGGTCGCCGATGACCGCCCCGAATTTCGCCCCGATCATCTCCCTCTCTATCGAGAAGATCGTCTTTGTGGGGAAGGTGGTGGCGTGGTCGCCGAGGTGCGACCCTGTCCCGACGACTGCCTCGACGATCCGGGAATGGGACCCGATGCTCACGTCGTCGAGGAGGACAGACTGGCCGATCATGGTGAAGGGTTCGACCCGTGCCCTGGCCCCGATGCTCGTCTCGGACGTGATGACACAGTTTGCGCCGATGTCGCAGTCGTCCCCGATGATCGCAGGGCCGAGGATGGAGGTGTTCGGGCCGATGGTCGTTCCCTTCCCGATCGAGACTCTGCCCCGGATCACGACGCCGGGGCCGCTCCTGCCTGCCCGCTCCTGCCTGACGTCCCGGAGCAGGGCGGCGTTCAGTTTGAGGAGGTCCCAGGGGTAGACCGCGTCCTGCCAGTCCGCGGCGGCGACGGCCTTCAGGGGCGTGCCTGCCCGGATCATCCTGTTGACTGCGTCCGGGATCTCCGTCTCCTCGAGGTACCGGAGGAAAGATGGGTCGAAGGAAAAGATACCGGTCGAGACGGTGAATCCCGGAGCGTCCTGGGGTTTCTCGATCACCTCCTTCACCAGACCGTCCTTGATGACCAGGACGCCGAAGTTCGAGGGGTGCGGGTGCTCCCAGGTGAGCACCGCGTTCTTCTCCCGCATGATCCTGGCGATGGAGGCGGTGTCGACATAGTTGTCGCCCGGCAGGAGGAGGAAGTCGCCGGTGATCAGGGGTGCGGCGCATGCCAGGGCATGGGCGGTGCCGAGTTGTTTCTCCTGCACGACGACCCTGACCGGGATGTCCAGGGTGTTGAGGTGGCGGATCACGTGCTCCTTCTTGTACCCGACGACGACGATGATCTCCCTGATCCCGTTCTTCTCCAGGGCCCTGATGATGTGCTCCAGGATCGGCCGGTTCGCCACCGGCACCATCGCCTTGGGCATTGCGTGAGTGAGAGGCCTGAGCCTTTTTCCTTCGCCTGCTGCGAGAATGACTGCCTGCATTTCTCTTCACCTACCTGATGATGGTCCTCTCGGCAACGGTCCCTTCGACGAGACAGTGGGGGCCGATGAGGGAGTAACTCCCGATGACGCTCCCCACGTTGACGGAGCAGTTGATCCCGAAGAGGACGTGGTCGCCGACGATCGCCCCGAACTTCTTTCTGCCCGTTGACCTGCCGCTGGCCGTGACGGTGCCGTGGTCGTGCCGGAGGTTCGCGATCTTGGTGCCGGCGCCGAAGTTGCAGCCGCTCCCGATGACCGAGTCGCCGATATAGTTGAAGTGCGGGACTTTGGTTTCAGGGAAGATGATCGAGTTTTTGATCTCGACGGCGTGGCCGATGTGGCAGCGGTCGCCGATCGCGGTCGAGCCGCGGAGGTAGGCGTGGGGGCCGATGGTGCACCCCTCCCCGATGATGCAGTCCCCTTCGATGTATGTGCCGGCCTTGATGACCGATCCCTTCCCGAGGATGAGTTTCCCGTGGATGACGACGCCGTCTTCGATCTCGCCTTCCGAGGTCGGCTTCATCGCGGCAAGGAGGGTGGCGCTGGCGTCGAGGAGGTCCCAGGGGGACCCGACGTCCATCCAGGTCGCCAGGCGGTATGCCCGCAGTCGTCCCTCTCCGATGTACTCGGCGAGGGCGTCGGTCAGTTCGTACTCGCCGCGGCCCGAGAGGGAGACCTCTTCGAGGAGGTCGTAGATCCCGGCGTCGAAGAGGTACACTCCCGCGTTGATGGTTCTGCTCTTCGGGTTCGGCGATTTCTCTTCGAGGCCGGTGATGCGGTCGCCGTCCGTGGTGACGACGCCGTAGTCCTGGGGATGTTCCGACTCATAGACTGCCATGGCGGGGGCGTCCATCCGGCAGAGGGCGGCAAGGTCGCGGGTCTCCACGATCATGTCGCCGTTGAGCATCAGGAACCTCCCGGTCACGAGCCCTTTTGTGGACCTGAGGGCGTCGGCCGTGCCGAGCTGGTGGCGCTGCGGCACGTACCTGATGGAGACGCCGAGGCGCTCGCCGTCGCCGAACCACTCCCGCACCTCTCTCTCGCCATAGCCGACGACAAGAATGATCTCGGTGATCCCGGCGTCCCGCACGGCGGCGATCAGGTGTTCGAGCATCGGCCTGTTGGCGACGGGGAGCATCACCTTCGGCCTCTCCGCGGTGAGAGGGCGCATCCTCTTTCCCTCGCCCGCGGCAAGGATCACGCACTTCATGCGAGATCCCTCCCGTGGCGGGCCGCGGATACACGCGCCTTTCCCTGCTCCATCATCTTCTGTGCGGCGGCGGCGTCCTTCCCCTCGGCGGTGAAACGGATCTTCGGCTCTGTCCCGCTTGCACGGATCAGGCACCACCCATCCTCCTCCTCGATCCTGATGCCGTCTGTCGGGACGGCGGCGCCGAGTGCGTCCATCAGGTCGCGGGCATTCTCGAGGCGGACCGAGTCTCTCAGGATCGGGTAGGTGGGCATCAGTGCCACCTCGTCGGCGATGTCCCATTCCCCGGCGATCTCACAGAGGAGGGCGGCGGCATAGATGCCGTCAGGACAGAGGGAATTTTTCGGGAAGATCCATGCCCCTGATGGTTCTCCGCCGAAGTCTCCCCAGCGGAGGAGTTCCTCGGAGACGTAGGTGTCTCCGACTGGTGTTCGTCTCACCTCCGCGACCTCCTCGATCGCCATCGAGGCGTCTGCGGTCGTGACGACGCGGCGTGCGCCGAGATATTTCGCAAAGAGCATCAACAGGTGGTCCCCGCCGATGTACCGACCCTTCCCGTCGAAGGCCATCATCCTGTCGGCGTCGCCGTCGTGGACGATCCCGCAGGCGGCGTTTGCCTTCCGCACCATTGCGGGCATGTACGGGAGGTTTGTTTCCAGGGGTTCGGAAGGCCGGACAAAGCGGCCATTCGGGTTGGCATTGAGGGCGAGGGGGCGCACGCCCCCGTCGGCAAGGAGGGATGGGGTGATCATGCTCCCGGCGCCGTTCCCGCAGTCCACGACGACATCGAGTCCTTCCGGGAGGGTGAGGGTGCTGAGGATGACGTCTTTGTGGATGGAAACGGCGTCGAGATCGTGGACATGCCCCTGGGATTCCCACCCGGCCCAGTGGTCCTGTGCGAGCGCCTCTTCCATGGCGGTCTGCTGGGCCGCGGTGAAGGAGGAACCGTCCGGGTTGAGGAGTTTGATCCCATTGTACTCCTCCGGGTTGTGCGAGGCGGTGATCATCACGCCGAGGTCGTGGACCCGTGCGGCACAGGCGACCGTCGGGGTGGGGGCGATGCCGCAACTATAGACGTCGCATCCGACCGAGAGGAGGCCGGCACTGACGCTGTCCGCGAGGACCTGCCCGGTCGTCCGGGCGTCCCTGCCGACGACCGCATTCCCGCCGCGGGATGCGGCCGCAGCCCCGACACGGATGGCCAGGTCGGCGAATCCTCCGGAATATTCTCTTCTGATCCCTGAAGAGCCGAAAAGCATGAGTACGTCTGCACCCTCACAGGATATGAGGTTTGGGGATTGGGCCGCGGGGATCTTTTCAAGGTATCAGGATTATTATAATCGCGATGTGTGCGGCCGCCCCGGAGATGTCGGTCCGGGAGGTACTGGTCTCTGGTTGGGGGAGAGTGTGTGATGGGGCTCTTTGCCGAGATCTCATTCGCCGCCTTCGAAGGTCTTCGACTCTCTTGTGTCCCTGCTCCGGATCGAGGGGGATGGTAATTTTCTCTTCGGAATTTCCTACTTTGTCTCCCCATTCCTATTCATGACAGAGATTGGAGGGTTTTTCACCGAGGATGGTCTCTCCCCCGTAATCTCATGTGGCGTATAGATCCACTGCCTTCCCCATGCATTTTGCCGGGGGCTCCTCGAAAACCTACGGCTTTCTCGAACTCGCTATCGCTCGTTGCCCCCGGACCCCCGCTCAGGATAGGTGGGGATATGGTGCTCTCCCCCTCTGAATGTCCTGTTCACTCTTCCCGAGCCCATCGTAATAGGGGTCCGGGGAATGCGACCAAAGGGAACTTGAGAAAATCTTTGATTTTCGATGGAACCCCCGGCAGAAAGGAGAGGGAAGGCGAGGGAAGGCGAGGGATCTGTGCTCCCTCCCCGGGATCACAGGGGAGACATCAAACATGGTATGAGGGTTTCAACAAAGCCGATTGATCTGTATTTCATGCCGGGGGACTACCGCCCCCGGCCCCCCGGTGCAGGATAGGCGTGGATAGGGCAATCTTCCTCCAGATCTCCTCTTCGGACTTCCCCGGCCCTATCCTAATTTCGGGGGGCAACGAGAAAGCCCTCGGGCTTTCGAGATGCGAACGAAGTGAGCAGGAGAAGACCGTCAGGTCTTCGAGTAGTCCCCCGGCGGAGAGGTGGGGGAAGGCATTTGATCCACACCACTCGTCATGGAAACCGGGGGCGACATCGGCCCGCGAGAGTTTCTCCAGAGCCGAAAAATTGGATACTGCCTGTTTTGAAAGTCTTCTTCTCGCGTGTGGATAAAAAAAGGAGGGCCGATCCTTTCAATGCCCGTACGGGCACCAGTGCTCGATCTTCTGGAGGAGGGCGACGCCCGCGGTGGAGGGACCGAGGAAGATCACCCTCTTTGTGCCGAGGGCGGCCTCGATTGCGGCAAGTCCTTCGTCGGAGACGAGACCGGGGCCGGTGACCAGGAGGACGTCGGCGTCGGCCGGGTCTGAGACAAGGGCCGCGCCAAGGGCGGCGGGAAGATTCTTTGCCTCGCCGACGACGGCGACCTTCTTTCCCGCGACCTCTGCCATGAGATCCCCGAGGCAGGGGGCATGATGCGCCCCGTCGCAGGCGTTCAACTTTCTATTGATGCAGAAAAAGCCGGTGACCGCGTTGATGATCGCGCAGGCCGCCGTCCTCTCCACCGGGCTTTTGAGCGGAGCGCCGAACATGAACGAGACCTTCGTGCAGGCCTGGATGGGATCGGCCGTCACCACATGGCCGTGCCTATCGCCGAAGCAGGCATCGGTGCAGACCCCCCGCGGGTACGGGCAGAGAGGGAGTTTCGGGTTCTGCGCGAGCGAGACGGTCCCCTCCTCGCAGCCTCCGTCTTTCATAATCTCTTCGAGCCGCTGTACGGCAGTTGCAATCAGGTTCATGGTCACCTCAGGATATGGGCCTGTCCGAGAGGATCACCCTCGCCGGTGCCCCGTCGAGCCCTTTGAGACGGAGAGGGAGGGCGATCATATAATAGTCACCCTCCCTCACAGCCGAAAGGTCGAGGAGTTCGACGATGGCGATCCCGTTCCCGAGGAGGGTGCGGTGGACGGTGCCGTCGCCGTCGAAGGCCTCGATGGAGGGGGAATCGATCCCGATGCAGGCGACTCCGGCGTCCGCGAGGAAGGCCGCGGCGTCCGCGGTCAGGTGCGGGTAACCAGGATCGAACGCAGTCTTTTCGGAGAACCACGTCTTCAGGAGAACTTTTTTTGCATCGCCGATCCGCTCTTCGAGATCTTCCCGCGTGATTGCGGTTTGTGTCCCGAGGTCGACGACCCGGCACCTCCCGACGAGCCTTTCAAGGGAGATGGCGTCGACCGTTCCTCCCGCATCCTTCCGGTAGTGGGAAGGGGCGTCGATGTGCGTGCCTGTGTGGGTGCAGAGGGAGAGAAGGGTGATGACATAGTCCTCATGCTCCTCTCTCGTGAACGACGGCGCCGGGTCGCCGCCGGGAAAGACGAGGATCTCTTCGGAGAGCTCACGCGTGATGTCATGGAACATGGCCCTCACTCCTCCCAGCCGTGCTCCCCGATCAGGGGGACGAAGCAGACCGCCCCCCACGAAGCCGGGACGATCTCGTCGCCCTTGCGGGTGTAGCACATCAGGTACTGGAGTCCCCGGCTGCCGACCGGTGCGACAAGCCTCCCGCCGTCGGCGAGCTGGTCGAAGAGGGGCTGCGGGACGGAGGGGGTCGCCGCGGTCACGATGATCCCGTCGTAGGGAGCGTGCTCGGGCAGGCCGAGGGTGCCGTCCGCGGTGACGACATGGACGTTCTCCGCCCCGATGCCGGCAAGGTTCCTCTCCGCCAGGTCGGCAAGTTCTGGCAGGCGCTCGATAGTCCAGACCTCCGCGGCAAGACGGCCCAGGATCGCCGCCTGGTATCCGCTCCCCGCCCCGATCTCAAGGATGCGGTCGCCGGCCTCCACCGCCAGGAGTTCGGTCATCACCGCGACGATATAGGGCTGGGAGATCGTCTGCCCGCTCCCGATAGGGAGAGGATGGTCGCCATAGGCCGCACCCTGCAGTCCGGGCGGGACAAACAGGTGGCGGGGGACATCGAGCATCGCGGCGGCGACCCGGGCGCTCCTGACACCCCGCGCCCGGATCTGCTGGTCCACCATGCGGCGGCGCTCCTCTGTATAGTCCCTCTCCATCTCTCAGTAGCCTGCTTCTGAGGCGTCGATCGCCGCGTCGATCTGTTTCTGGAGCACCGGCGGCAGGCCCTCGATCTTCACGTCAAGGAAGCCGCGGATGATCGTCGATGTCGCCTCCTCCTCGGAGAGGCCGCGGGCCATCAGGTACTCGATCTCGTCCTGTGCGATCTTACCGACCGCTGCCTCGTGGGAGAGTTCGGTGCCGGTGACCCGTCCGTCGATCTCGGGGATCGCGTGGATCCTGCCGTCGGTGAGGATGAGGCCCCGGCACTCGATGTGCCCCTTTGTCCCCTCGGTGGCACCGACGATCTGGCCGCGGGAGATGATGGTCCCGCCCCGGGTGATGGCGCGGGTCACGAGTTCGGCACTGCTCCCCTTCCCCTGGAGGACCGCGCGGGAGCCGAGGTCAAGGTGGGCACCCGGGTGGGCGACGACAATGGAGGAGAAACGTGCCGTCGCATTTTCGGCAAGGGTCGCCTCGGGGTACATCTGGACGCGGGAGACAGGGTGCATGCAGACATAGTTGGAGATGAAGACGCCGTTCTCCTCGACGATCGCGGCGCTCCGCGGATAGACCGAGATGTGCGGGTTCCAGTTGTGGATCATCGTCGAGGTGAGGTGGGCGTTCTTACCGACATAGAACTCGGTGACACCGAGGTGCGAGCCCCTCTTTGCCCCTTCGGCGCTGGCGCAACCGGATATGACGTGGAGTTCTGCCCCTTCCTCGGCGATCATGATGTTGTGCACCGTCTGGACAGGCGCCGCGGAGAGGTACAGGCAGGCCTGCACCGGGAAGACGGCGCGGGTGCCCTTGTGGGCGATGACGACGACCCCCTTCGGCTGCTCCTGCTTCGCGACGAACGTCGTGTACTTGTCCTTGTCCTTCCTGACGGCGTTCCAGTACCTGTCGGCCATCCAGTCGTATTTCTCGAGGGCCTCCTGAAGGGAGAGGACTTCGACTCCCTGGGCCGAGCAGGTGGTCTGGAGGATCTTCTGGTCCATCTGGAAGAAACTCCCGCACCTGTTCTCCATGCCGACGTCGAGGCCGGTCTGGGTGAGACGCTCCTGTTCAGCCTCCGGGAGGGTATAGAACTCGTTCATATCTGCTGGCATGCGAGGCACTCCTTGTATCCTTTCTCCTTGATCACGTTGAGGATCTCGCGGGGGTTGCCGTGGCACCGGATCAGCCCGTCGATCATGACGTGACCAGAATCGGCCTCAAGATAATTGAGGATATGGCCGGTGTGGGTGATGATAAGCCCGCTCTTCTGGCGGTTCATGATATGCAGATCCTTCTGGAGAAGACGGGCGATAGCGTTGCCCATCAGGGAGATGTTCTCCAGGTCGACGCCGCTTTCAGGCTCGTCGGCCATGACGAAGTCGGGCCTCTGGACCATCAACTGGAGTACCTCGCTCCGCTTGATCTCCCCGCCGGAAAAGCCCTTGTTGATGTCCCGCTCAAGGAACCCTTCCATGTTCACAGACCTGGCGTACCCCGGTATGTCACCGGTCTTGCCGCCTGCAACGGCGGTGAGGAGTTTGCCGAGCTTGAGACCGGAGATCGTCGGAGGCCGCTGGAAGAGCATGCCGATCCCGAGTTTTGCACGCTCGTCGATGGGCATGTGGGTGATGTCCCTGTTATTGTAAAGGATACGTCCCTCGGTCACCTGGTAGTTGCCAAACCCCATGATCGTCATCAGCAGGGTGCTCTTGCCTGAACCATTCGGGCCCATCAGGACATGCGTCTCCCCGTCGTTGATCTGGAGGTCTATCCCGTGCAGGACCTCGCGGTCCCCGATCCTGACCTTCAGGTTCTCAATCTTGAGCATGAATAACCCTCCAGAGTATATCAGAAAATGGGGATAAACAGTTATCGGCATGGCCATCACTTTCACCCCCCGCACGGCCTGCCATTGAATACCTCCCTGCCGACCCCATGATCATGACAGACATAACCTTCTCCGCGATCGCCGAGCGTGCACAGGCCTATCCGGCCGTCCAGAGGAGGAACCAGATCTCAAAGGCTGCCTTTCTGGCGAGGAAGACCCTCTCTCAGGATATGCCGTCTTCAGTCCCCTCCCCTGTCTGCATCGTGGTCTGAGTCAGGGGATGGTCGCGGAGCCAGCGGTAGGTCGCGGCCCGATCAGATCGGTGGCCGAGAATATAGGCCGAGACCTCCCGGGCCTCGTCGAACCGTTTTCTCTCCCTGTCGTGGGCCTGCAGGGCGGCGTTGTAGGCTGCGGCATCGTCGTTGAACGAGAGGATGCCGGCATTGTAGCCTGCGGTCTCCCCTCCTCCGAGCATCTCTTCCAGGTGATCCCTGGTCTCGATAAGCCTCAACTCTTCGGCCCGCAACGCCGTCATCTCTTGATCGAGGGTCATGCCGAGACGTGCAGTGATCTCCTCCGCCTCCTTCTCCCGCATCTTGATATATGCGGTCTCGTCCCCGCTCGTGTACCTCGCCGTGCCGTTGCCGATGCTGATGACCAGCGGTTCTTCGGAGAGCCTTGCACCGTTTGCAAGGACTTCGGGGACAGATCCGACGAACCCGATCTCTGTCGTCTCGATGTAGATGTAGCCGGTCGACCCGAAGGTGTTGTGGTCGCCTGCGATGCCGGCGGCCATGTGGGAGTCGTTCACGAAGTTGAGGAGGGCGACGTCATATCCTGCCTGAGAGAGGAGGGCGGCAAGGAGGAGGCTCTTGTCGTCGCAGTCCCCCGTGCCTTCGGCGACGGTCTCGACCGGAAACTTTGGGGGCGTGCCGTTCGGGTGGTGTTCGTACGGGATCGCCTGCACGAAGGCGGTGACCAGTTCGACATAACGGTCCGAGTCGAGGGCTTTTTTGTCCCTGAGGTCAGAGAAGGCGTGGAGGAGTTT
This sequence comes from Methanofollis ethanolicus, assembly GCF_001571385.1. Classification (NCBI taxonomy): domain Archaea; kingdom Methanobacteriati; phylum Methanobacteriota; class Methanomicrobia; order Methanomicrobiales; family Methanomicrobiaceae; genus Methanofollis; species Methanofollis ethanolicus. The sequence goes on from NZ_BCNW01000001.1 coordinate 430,542, forward strand.
GCCGTACAGGGCCTCCTGGTGGGGGTCGTCGATGAAGGCGCGGTAATACCCTGTCATCCAGATATCGTCGGAGAGGTTTTCGTAGAGAATGGCGTTCTTCGATCCTCCGCGGGCGCCGCTGTAGACGGCCATGTCCACAGGCATGCAGAGGCGGTAGGTGCTGTCCTCGAAGGAGAAAAGAAACTCCGAGTCTCCGGTTTCGTCGGTCTCCGAGGCCGGTGTGATGGACGGATAGATTGCCGCGGGCCTCAGAAACGGCATGACTCCTGATGCCACGATGATGCATGCGCACACTATCGTGATCCCGATGAAGAATGCCCTCCGTATCTGTTCGCTCATTCTCTCCTTTCCCCGCAGTCCCGGCGAGAGTCGCAGTTGCCTCTATATATATGTTGCTTCGATGGTCCCCGGCAGGTCAGCGACAGAATCGAGGAGGTGGTCGGGCCTGTACGGCGAGGTGTCAAAAATATCTTTTCTGAACTTTCCTGTCATGACGAGGGCTGTCTTCATCCCTGCTCCTTGCGCCCCGCCGATGTCGGTCCTGATGTCGTCGCCGACCATCAGCGCCTGTGCAGGGGACACTCCCATGTCGGCGAGGGCAAGGGAGAAGAATGCGGCCGAGGGTTTTCCGACGACCGTCGCCGTCTTCCCTGTGGCATATTCGAGGGCGGCGACGAAGGGGCCTGCGGAGAGCATCAGGCCGCCGTCGCCCATCCAGTACCTGTCCTTTTCGAGGGCGATGATCGCGGCGCCGTCCAGGACCATCCTGAAGGTCCGGTTCATCGCGGCATAGGAGAACCCGTCTCCCGCGTCGCCGACGACGACGGCATCCGCGCCGTCCTCGACGATGGGTATGCCTGCCGCCTCAAAGTCATCCCTGACACTGCCCCGCGTGAGGAGGAAGGTCCTTTTTCCTGCAATATGATGGATCGCGGCGACCGGCGGGTTGAAGACGAGGCTTTCGTCGATCTCGTAGCCATAGCCCTGCAACTTTTCCGCGATCGAGCGGCGCGACCTGCTTGTCGTGTTCGAGACGCACCTGAAGGGGATGCCGTTGTCCCTGAGCCATGCGACTGCCTCCCTCCCCCCTGCAACCGCCTGCCCGCCGACATAGAGGACGCCGTCGATGTCGAGGAGGACGCCCCTGATCTCTCTCATGGTCTCCCATATCTCTCTGCGCGGACACTTTTTATATGCGTTCCCGCATATTTCTGCCCGGCACCGCGAGGGTGCCGTAAGGAGAGAAAAGATGGTGGAGATCAATGACATCCCTGCCGAGGTGCGGTGGAGTCTGGCGACGCGGGGGGCGAGTGCTCTCCCCCTGGCGTACGCAAAGGTGTACCGCGAGAGGCATGGGGGCGAACTCGGCGAGATCTCGGGGGCGATCTGGACCGAGGCCGGAAAGACGCAGGGGGCGCTGGCCCGCGCCTTCAACATGCCCCTGAAGACTGCGGAGGACGTGACCCGGGCCTTCAGCACCCTCTCGACGGTGGTGCTCGGGCCCGAACTGAAAGGGGAGGTGCAGGTCGAGCGGGACCGCGACTCTGCCCGCGTGGTCACGACGTCCTGCCCGTATCTCTCGCGGGCGAGGGAGATGGAGGAGGGCCTGGAGACCGTCTGCCCGGAGTGCAGGGCCTACTGCACCGCGGCGGTCGAGAGTCTCAACCCTGCCTACGGCATCGTGTTCGAGGACCGGATGTGCCTGGGCGGGGAGACGTGCCGGATGAGGGTCGAGCCGAAGAGGTAAGGTTTTCTCTCACCGGCCACATCCCTTTTTCTGGAGTGTGTGGTGTCATGCCGAAAGACCTGATCGAGGAGATCCCACCCCTGGCCAGGTGGCGGTTTGCGACGCGGGCGGCCTCCCTCCTCCCGGCCTTGTACTCGCGGGCCCTGCGGGAGGGCGAGGGCACGCCCGAGGAGAGGGAGCAGGCGGTCTGGTACGAGGTCGGCCGCGAGGTGCGGGGGATCGCGGAGGCCTTCGGATTCCCGATAGAGACCGCGGAGGAGATCTGCGAGGTCTTCAGGGCGGGGTCTGTCGTGCTCTTCGGCCCTGACTTCAGGTTCTCCATCCTTGCCACCTCGCCTGATTCGGCGACGATCGTGCTGAAGGGATGCCCGTACACCCGGTATCTGGCCGGGGCCGGGTGCGACGCCGACACCGCTTTTTCCTGGTGTCTCCCCTTTGCCATATCGGCGGTCGAGCACCTCAACCCGGCCTTCACCCTCCGTTTTGTCCGCGCCCGGTGTATGGGCGAGGCACAGTGCGAGATGACGGTCCGGAGGAAGGAGGGGGGGGAGGAGTCCTGACGGCCGGGAACATCCTGATCACCGGGGCGCCGGGGACAGGGAAGACGACTCTCATCCGCCGGGTCGCTGAGGGGATGGCCAGCGTCGCCGGTTTTTACACGGCCGAGATCCGGGAGCAGGGGAGACGGACAGGTTTTGAACTGGTGGGTTTCGACGGCAGGCGGGCCCTGCTTGCGCATACCGGGATCCGGGGCCGGCATCGCGTGGGGAGGTATGGCGTGGACGTCGCCGCGTTCGAGGCCTTCCTTGCCGCCACCCGATTTTCGGGCGAAGGGGTGCGTCTTGTCGTCGTCGACGAGATAGGGAAGATGGAGTGCCTCTCCCCTTGCTTCAGGGACCTGATGGTCACTCTCCTCGACGGCCCCCTCCCGGTGGTGGCGACGGTCGCCCTCAGGGGCGACTCTTTTATCGAGGGGTTGAAGGAGAGGCCGGACGTGCGCCTTGTCGCCGTGACGGAGGCGAACAGGGACGCCCTGCTGCCTGTGCTCCGCCTGGAGGCGGCGTCCCTTGCTGGCGAGGGCAAGGCCCATATGCCGCCGCACCGACCGGGTGGGTGATGGAGAGGAGGACAGTGGTCGCCGTCGATATCGGCGCCACCCACTACCGGGCCGGGCTTGTGGCGGATGACGGGTCTATTGTCAGGCTTGAAACCGGGGACACGCCGCGGGTCGGGGAGTCGGGACTGGTTGTGACCCGTGCGGTCGCGGACGCGGTCGAGGCGGTGACCGGCGACGCCTCGCCGTCGGCGATCGGGATCGCCTCGGCAGGTCCCCTCGACTGTGCCGCGGGCGTGATCGTCCGCTCGCCGAACATGGCCTTCCCCGAGGTGCCGCTCCGCGGACCCCTGGAGGGGCGTTTCGGTCTCCCTGTCTTTCTTCTCAACGACTGCCGGGCCGGAGCCCTCGGTGAGAGGTGGCAGGGGGCCGGGCGGGGTGTCGAGAACCTCGTCTATGTCACCCTCTCGACAGGGGTCGGCGGCGGTGCGGTGGTGAACGGCCGCCTGCTCCTCGGGCGGTCGGGGAACGCGGGGGAGGTCGGCCACCTCTTCGTGGACACGGCCTACGGCTGCGTCTGCGGCTGCGGCCACCCCGGCCACTGGGAGGCCTATGCTTCGGGGACAGGGATGCCCCGTTTCTTTTCGGCCTGGCTGGAAGGGCAGGGGTCGGCGCCGTCCTTCGACGCAGCGACGAGCGCCGGCATCCTCGGTGCCGCGGAGAGGGGCGAAACCCTCGCCCTCTCCTTCATGGACGCCCTCGGCAGGATCAACGCCCGCGCCCTCTCCGACATCGTCGTCGCCTACGAACCCGAGGTGGTCGTCCTCGACGGTCCCCTGGCGCAGCACCACGGCGACCTCCTGATCAGGCACATGCTCCCGCATGTCGACCGCTACCTCCCCCTCCCGCGGCTTGCGGTCAGTCCCCTCGGGGGCAGGGCGCCCCTCCTCGGTGCGGCGGCGTACGCGCTCGGGATATGGTGATCGTTCTTCGGGGATGAGAGTTCCCCGGGGTCGATGTCCGATTTTGTCGGTTCTGTAGAATCGCTCATGAAACGAAGTTTCAGGCGGTTCTTTGAAAACCACCCGGCGGTTTTCATGGAGGTCATCCCAAAACGGATCCGAACCTTCATGCACGCCGATGAAAGGACGCACATTTTGTTCTGAAAAATCCTGTTCTGGCGTCTTGTCCGGGGGGTTTCACCCCCCGATCCCCCTCTCATTGCGATAGGGGTGGAGGGCAATCTCCTTCATCAGGATCTCTCTCTTCCCTGACCCTATCCTGTTTCGGGGTCCGGGGGAACGACCGGAGGGAGTCGAGAAAACTGTGGGTTTTCGAGGTAGTCCCCCGGCGAAGAGGTTGGGGAAGGCGGTGGTTTCGCATGATTCTTCAGGGAATTCAGGAAGATATCGACCCGATCATGATCTTTGATCCCAGGATTGGACGGGGGAAGTGAGAGGAGGAGACCAGCGATCTTCCGGGCAGGCAAATGTTTCATCTGTCAAGTATGGAAAATCGGAGATTTTCCTGTGCGTGCACATCTGAGATCTGCCGCGGACCGAAGTCTTCGAGGTCCGAACGCAGTGAGGTCAAGAGACCGAAGGTTTCGCTGTCGTCTCCCGGCACGGCCACATCAAATATTCATTTCTCCAGGTCCTCCTCACCGAAGATGAAGACCTCCTCGATCCCGGCGCCGAGTTCGCGGGCGACCCGCCAGGCAAGCCTGAGGGAGGGGTTGTACTTCCCCTTCTCCAGGAAGACGATCGTCTCCCTCCTGACGCCGACCCGTGTGGCGAGTTCCTCCTGGGTGAGCCCGGTCTTTGCCCGGTATTCGCGCATTTTCGTCTGCATGGGGCCTCAGGGGATGGTGGTCACGATCCGCTCGCGGTCCAGGAACCGCGTCGCCCCCCTGAGGAGGAGGAGGAGGAAGAGGGCGACGGCAAGGAACATCCCCTCCACCGTCCAGGTCACCTGGAAGTCGGCCCCCATCAGCCCGGCCGAGGCCGAGAAGAAGAAGATGACCAGGAAGACCACGGCCATGTTGATGATCTGGTTCTCCCGCATCCCGAGAAGGAGCTGGACAAGCCCGAGCATGCCGACGGCCACGGCGATGAAGGCCGGGACGACGACGAGGAGATGGAAGACCATGGGGCCGGACGGGAGAATCAGCGCCCCTGTCACGGCCGAGGGCCCGGCGACGAGGACAGCTGCACCGCCGAGGGTGAGGGCATAGGCCGGGAGGGTGACGCCGATCACCTTGCCGAGCCAGATCTCCCGCAGGGAGAGGGGCGAACAGAGGAGGGTCTCGATCGTCCCCTCTGTCTTCTCCCGCAGGAAGGCCTGTCCCGAGAAGATGTAGCCGATGAAGATCCCGATCACGACGAGGAGCATGAACCCGACGCGGTCGAGGGCGGCATAGCCGCCGGTGGCGAGCACGGCCGGGATTGCGGTCGCGGAGAAGACGAGGGTGACCAGGGCCGCCGAGACCAGAAGCTGGCGCGACCTGAGGATCTGGCCTGCCTCCTTTCTCGCGACAGTGAGGACGCTGTTCATGCCGACCCCTCCGCCTGCCGCACCGCGGCAAGATAGATATCTTCCAGAGACCGGCGCTCCCGCGTGACCTCCTCGATGCCGCACCCGGCGCCGACGAGCATGCGGACGACCTCCGCGGCGCTCTCACCTGCAAGGGTGGCGCTGACGGCCTCCCCCTCGCGGGAGAGACCGCCTATCCCGGCCACCCTCCCGAGGGCCGCGACGGCCCGATCCGCCGAGGCGGCGTCCGAGAGGACGACCCGGAGGTGCGTCCCCTCCCTGCCGCCCCGCAGCCTCTCGACGGTGTCGAAGGCCCTGACCTTCCCCTGATGGAGGATGGCGACCTTCGAGCAGACCCTCTGGACCTCGTCCAGGTTGTGGGAGTTGACGAAGACGGTCATCCCCTCCTTGCGGGAGAGGTCCAGGATCAGGTCCCTGACCATCCTCTGCGCCTCGGGGTCGAGGCCTGCCGAGGGTTCGTCGAGGAAGAGCACCTCCGGGTCGTGGAGGATCGCCCGCCCGAGGCCGAGTTTCCGCTTCATGCCTGTCGAGAAGGTGCCGACGAGACTGTTCTGTCTCTCTGCAAGTCCGGTGAACTCCAGGATCTCCGTCGCCCGCCCCGCGGGGTCGGGGACGCCGTACAGGCGTGCATAGTACTCCAGGTTCTCCCGTGCGCTGAGGCTGTCGGAGATCCCGTTTTTGTCGAGGAGGACTCCGACCCGCCCGCGTGTCCGGTCGTTCACGGCGAGGGACTCGCCGAAGACGAGCGCCTCTCCATCCGTCGGCCGCAGGAGGCCGAGGATGCACCGCATGGTCGTCGTCTTCCCGGCGCCGTTCGGGCCGAGGAAACCGAAGACCTCGCCCTTCTCCACGGAGAAGGTGATCCCTGTCAGGACTTCTCTCCCGTTGAAGGTCTTTTTCAGGTTTTTAACGTCAATGATACTCATAGTGCTCCCTTTTTGATGGTGTGTTCAGTCACTACGATCTATTCTTTTTTCGGGAGATTCTGAGCACGCCCTTTTCCGTCACCATAAGAACGAAAATGCCGGCGATCACCGCGACAGGGAGGGAGAGGAGGGCATGCAGTTTCGGGTCGCCTGCCATTGCCTCCCTCAGGGCGACGAAGACGACGATTGTCACCGCTCCCGTGACAACCCCCACGTACCATGCCCTCCTGACGATGTCTGCTGGGAACGTCGCCAGATCATCCTGGTACGTCTGTTGCAGTGCCGGGAAAAAGATCCCGATCATGCCGCCGAGGACCAGGACCAGAGCGACCGGGCTCGTCTCGTCGACGACGCCGAGCCAGACCAGGGTGAGACCGAGCCATGCCACAAAGAGGCTGGCGAGAGTGACGATGAAGTCCTTTCGCGTGAGGGTCATTCGGCATCCCCCCGCAGCGAATAATATCCCTGGAAGAGAATGGCAGTTGCCACCATCCAGCATAGGGCGATGTAGAGATTCAGTCCGGGATTAAGCGGGATGAAAGGCGTGATATATGCGAGGACGAGCATCCCTGCAAAGGTGCAATACCAGGAGTACCTGAATCCCAGGCTGGTGATCTTTTCGGTTCTTTCGTCCTGTTCGGGCTCATCGTTTTTTTTCTGATTCATGAACAGCCCTGCCGCCAGAAATCCTGCGCCGGCGACGATGATCATCAGTATGGACGGCCACGACTTCTCGGACCCCTGCCAGGTTCCGAGGATCAGGAGTCCGGCTGCCAGCATGATCCCGCCGAAGAGAATGAGAACGTCAGCTTTTTTCATTCCACGTCACCCTTCCTGAAGAGCCACCACTGGAAGACCTTCGCCGGGATCGTCGTCAACAGGATCGTGGAGAGGATCACGTCCGTCGACGAGAGCGCAAGGATCCCCATGTTCTCCAGCCAGAAGAGGGCGAAGAGGTACACCAGGGTGAGGAACCAGGCGTACGTGATCCCGTAGGCCCCGATCTTCCTCGTCCTTTCGTCCTGCTCCGGCCCCTCCTCCTGCCGCATCGCCCGCGTACCCGCGAAGAGGAGGACGATGATCCCGGAGGTGATGAACATCCCGGCCGTCGTGTCGTTGCTCCCCTCTCCGCGGACCGCCCTGGCGATCCCGAGGATGAGAAAGAGGACGCCGAAGGCGGTCCAGAGGAAATAGCGCGTTCTGTTCTTCATCTCCATCACCTCAGGCATCGGCCCCTCCGGCGAGGTGCCAGGAGAAGAACGTCATCGAGAGGGCCATGACGAGGACCGTCGCGAGAATGGCGCCCCTGATATCGAGGGCGATGAGGTTGAGTTCGTCGACCCAGAAGAGGACGCAGAGGAAGAGGAGGGTGACGAACCACGACCTCGCCGCGGCCTTTGCGCCGATGCTCTCCGTCATCTCGTCAGACTCGATCCCGTCGCCGAAGCGGCGGTGCCTGAGGATGCCGAGAGTGATCATCACCGCCCCGACTGCGACAAGAGCGGAGGCGATGGTTGTGTCAGTGACGGCGCCGGTGATGGGGAGGGCGATGCCTGCCGCCGCCACCACGGCGCCGGCATATATCTGGAGGAGGTATCGTCTTTTCATGCAACGACCTTGTGTGAAATACCACACTTTATGTTAGGTATCCCCTACTTCGCATATAGACTTTGTGAGATATTCCTCACATCGAGGATAATTATCGGTCCCCCCACCGCCACGTTCAGGCGCGGACTTTTCCAGAGTCGAAAAACAACCTTTTTCCGCTGACGCGAACCATCGTCCTGCAATGGCAGAACTAAAACATCTCGGTGTCTTCTCTGTTGCTAAGGTCTCCGGCGTACTCTACCTGATCATCGGGTTGATCGCCGGCCTTTTCGTCGCCCTGCTCTCCCTCCTCAACCTGGCCGCACCCGCCGGTGCCGGCATGGCCACGGCAGGTTTTGAAGGGGTCGCCATCCTGATCATGGCGCTCTTCATCGCCGTCTTCTACGGTGTCATCGGCTTCGTCTTCGGCGGGCTCTTTGCCTGGCTCTACAATCTCACCGCCGGGTGGATCGGCGGGATCGAGATGGAGATCAGGGAGTGATGCCCCTCTCCCCTCTCACCGTCCCCTCCCCTCATCGAAGAGGCCATATTGCCTTTTGAGCACGTCCCTCACCTTGTCAGACTCGATCCATCCCCGGTCGAGTTCGGAGACGATCCTGTCGATCTCGCGCGCGAGTTCGATGATCTTCGGGGACATCGGCGATTCCTCAAGTGCGGCAATTCCGATGATCCCCTGGAGGGGGTTCCTGATCTCGTCGTTCAGGACGGCGAACTGCCCCATGTTCTTTTCGATCTGTTGATAGGCCTCCCGCGCCTCCTCCTCTATTCTCTTCCTCTCGGTGATCTCCCGTGCGATGGAGAGGATGACGTCCTGGCCGTCCTGGGCGAAGAGGTGGAGGTTGACCTCAACGGGAACGGCCCGCCCGTCCCTGCTGAGGTACGTCCCCTCGACCCTGAAGTGTCTGGTGGAGAGGAGGGTCCGGGTTATCTCGCCGACACGTTCCCGTATGTCGGCGTCAACGATGTTCGTGAGGGGAACCCGGAGCAGTTCGTCGTAGGGATACCCGAGCATCGCGACGGCGGCGTCGTTTGCCTCAAGGATCCTGACCTCTCTCTCCGGTGTCGGTATCTCGGTGACGATGATCGCGTCGGTCACGTTTTTGAAGAACTCCCTGTACTTTTCCTCGCTCTTTGCCAGGGTGTATTCTGCCTGTTTCCGTGCGGTGATGTCGACGAGGGTGCCGACCACTGCCGGTTTCCCCTCGTAGAGATGGGACGAGCAGAAGACCTCGACGATGATAGGACACCCATCGTGTGTCTTTCCTGGGAGTTCTGCATGAATAGACGCGTCCGGATCCTTCATCAGGAGGTCCCACTCCCCCCTGCCCTTCAAGGAGAGGAAAGAACTGAGCCTGATATTTTCAACGAGTTCTTCTCCTCTAAAACCGAAGATCTCGCAGAAGCGTGGGTTGACCCGTTTCAGGAGGTCGTCCTGGACAACAAAGACTCCTGCAAGAGATTTCTCGACAGGCTTGCGGTATATCTCCTCTGCTCTCGTCCTCTGGATGGCCGCCCCGATAAGCCGTCCCACTGCAGGGATTGCATCCAGTTCTGCAGGTGACCAGAGATTTTCTTCGGTGCAGTAGTCCATGCCGATGAATCCCCACCATTGCCTCTCCACAAAGATCGGCGCCGCCACAAGGGAGAGGATCCCCTGCGGCTCAAGATATGCACGTTCGATTGCGGGGAAGGTCCGGACAGGCCCGGCGACGACGCCCCCGCCTGAGAGGACCTCCTGCCACCGCGGGGCCTCGGTGCGATACGGCAACCCCTGCAGGGCAGGGTTTTCGATCTCTCGTGACGTCCTCTCTCCTGTCCACTCCTGCCACTGGTTCATCAGAACCTCGCCGGTGACCGGGTCGATTGTGTTCTTGAATATATAGACCCTGCTTGCTCCGGTTGCCTGGCCAAGTCGCCTGAGGACGCCCGGTATCTCGTCTTCCCATGCCGAAGCGCCCAGGAACCTTTCCGCGGCATAGTTGACCGCTTCCAGTATCTGTTCTCTCCTTATCAGTGCCATTTCCGCGGCGTCTCCCCGTGTCCTGCATGCCGGGGCGGGGGACTCTCCCTTGCCGCCTCGCCCTGCAGCACCGCAGCCTGGAATGACGGATATTGTCGGGGTGTGCCCATATGTTTCGACAGATGTCTGGTATTCTGATGTCTCGTTGCCAGGTCCGCGCCCGGCGGGACCGAGGGAGATGATCTCAGCGGTCATCTCCCTGATGGTGCCGTCCATCCCCTTTCCGATGGTTATGAGGACTGAACGTTCTTCCTGTGTGAATTCATGCCTTTCCGTGCTGGCCAGATTGAGCGCCCCGATCACCCGGTCCCCCATGCAAAGGGGGATGCTGGCAAGGGAGGCGAACCCGGATGTTTGGACCTTTTCCGGGCATGTCATGGCACAGTCCGTGGTGAAGATCGGCCTTCCTTCGCTGACTGTGGCAGTATAAACCGGGTTGTCGGTTTCGATCTCTTCGACGTCCCTGAGCCATGTCGCCGGGATGCCGGAACTGCAGACCACCCTGACCGTACTCTCCTCTCCATTGATGAGGGAGACCCATCCCATCGAGAGGTCCAGTGTGCTGAGGGCCGACGTCAGGGCCGACCGAAGAAAGGTGTGCAGGTTCTCTGTCCCGGCTACGGACATGAGAAGGCTTTCCGGGTTCGCACGGTTGGGGCAGTGTCTGTCCGGGTCTTTTTCTTCTCCTCTGTTCTGGTCATGGACCCTTTCGCAGGCGCCGTACGCTGAAGCGGAAGCAGGAGATGTTTGTGGGGATTTTTCCCTCTGGCAGGGCATGTTTTCATCTCGCCCGCGGGAATGGGGTTGCGGGTACACCGTGAATGCTCTTAATTACTATATATAATATTTGATTTTTCAATCGACCGGGGAATGGGAATTATTATATAATTTGCCAACGATGGTCGTGTCTTCCGAACAGGCCCGGAAAATCACTCTTCCGGAACGCCTGAAATCCTGCTCTCCAGATCATATGCTTCTCCCCTCTCTTTTTTCTCCTGTGACGTGAGTATCCTGGCGACAGGCGGCCGTATCATCGTCCGCAGCCCTCCTGCAGTCGAGAGGTTGCGCATCTCCCGCCGCACTTCTGCGAGGAGTTCGTGGATGACGATCCTCTCCTTCACCTCCCCTTCTTCATGGACGGCCGAGAGCCGGTGGAGGGAATACAGTCCGATGACGAAGGCGAAGAAGAAGAAGAAGTCCCAGTGCTGGAAGTCGAGGGTGTTCAGGACGATCGTGCCTGCCGGGTCTGTCCAGGTGAGGGTGAGGGAGGCCTCCCGTGCGGCGAAAAAATCGGCAAAGAGCCCGCCGACGATGGGGGCGATCCCCGCGGCAAGGTAGTTGGTGATGCTCGCGGCGGCGATGTACGAGGTGGCATGACCCTGGGGAGCGAGTTTGAGGCCGATGTAGTTGGTGGAGAGGGTGACCCCTGCCGTCGAGATGCCGGTGAGGATGTGAATGATGATGAGGAGGGGGATGGTGAGGAAGTACGGCTCGGGGAGAGTGGTGAAGGTCCATGCCAGGATCGCGATGATGAAGATCGGGCCGCTGATCTGGAGGACGGACTTATGACTGAGGCGGTCGGCGGTATGCCCCCACACCTTGAACGAGGCGACCGAGGCGACCTGGCTGAGCACGGCGAGGGCGATCACCCACCCGATGTTCATGCCAAGTCTCTGGAGCATATACACGGTGAAGAAGGGGGCGGCGAGGTTGATGGCGAAGTTCCAGGAGCCGAGGAAGGCGAGGAGGTTCCGGAAGTTCCTGTCGGAGGCCGGTTCCTTCAGGATCGTGCGGAGTTTCGGGGCCTCTTCCTCCCGGATCAGGGGTTCGGGCGTCCTGGAGAGGAGGTAGACGCCGACCATCCCGGCGATGTAGCCGCCGAAGAAGAGGACGGAGTAGGCGGTGAGTTCCCCCCCGGCCTCTGTTTTCCAGAAGTCGATGAAGAAAGCGGCGGCCAGGGAAAGGATGATGGCGAGGATGGTGGAGAGGCGCATCCTCCTGGAGAAGAAGTCCCCGATCTCGGTCTGCGGCAGGAGGTCGTGGATCCATGAGTTCCATGCGCAGTGCGAGATCCCGGAGAGGATGGAGTAGCAGCACATCGCCCCGACGAGTGCCCAGATCGCTGCCGACGTCGGGACGACGAAGGGGATGGCGGCGATGACGACCCAGAATGATCGTGCCAGGAAAGAGGCCGTGACCGTGAGGCGCCGGCGGTTCTTGATCCGCGTCACCAGGTAGACCGACGGCATCTGGAAGAGTTCCGCGAGAGGCGGAATGGCGGCGAGAAGCCCGATGATCGTGTTCGATGCCCCGAGCTGGAGGGCGAAGGCGACGAGGAAGATCCCGCCGGTGAGGGTGACCATCGCCTGGGTGACCATCCCCTCCTGCAGGACGAGGCGGAGTCCGCGCCTCCGCTCGTCCATGCTCATGTTCTCGGTCGGGCTCAGATCTGACATTCCCGCACGTTCCCCCTGTATACGTGAAGGGTCTGTACCGCGCTATGAAAGCGTTGTGAAGGGATCAGAATGATTTATATGTGAGGCGGCCTTGATGATGTGCCGCTATTCTTAACAAAATTCTGGATTTCAAGGGATATCTGGCGAAGAAGATAGGTAAGATTCTCCTGGTGGCCAGAAATATGTCTCATTGGCAATATTTTGTGGTCTGAATCGTTGCGAGGCCCGAAGCCAGCATGAAAAACACGGAAACAGGCGTGCTCTGCCATACCTTCCTCATGTCCGGGATCGGCACCCTCGCGGATCTGGACGATTTATCCGACGACCGGTGGGGGTCTCACACCCCCTCCATCTGCTTCGCCGGACAGACATTGCAGATGGAGAAGAGCACCGCCTCCTCCTTCTCCCGGATCGGACAGTAATAGTATTCCCCCTTTTTTTCGACGACAAAGCCGCCGGGGAAGGGTGTGCCGACAGGGTGCCCCGGCCCCCCCTCGACAAACATCGCAAAGCCCGCCATCAGGTAGTAGAAGAGTGTGTGGTGGGGATTTTTCAGGCCGAAGTCCGTATCCCCGTCGTCCAGACATCCCGGGACGATGAGGATGACGAACGCGTCGAAACGGTCCCGCTCCTGTATCGGGCCGTCATCACGTGCAAAAGATCCTGAACGGTGGCCGAGCATCAGGCGGTGGTAGGCGCCGAAGAGTTGCGCCTCGAAGTACGGCCGCACGCGGGACCGGTATGGTTCGGGGAGGCGGTCAACCTCCCTCTTCACCCCCCCGCCGATCTGCTGGAGGTCGAAAAGGGTGTACCTCTCCGCCTCGGCGGCGATCGCCTCCGCAAGGTCGCCGCGGCTCCTGCACCGGGCAAGGCGGTCGGCAGCGGCATTGATGCGGTCGGTGGGGTCGGGCATGGAATTCTCGGGGTCATCCCCACCGGATCTTCATGAGGCTGACAAACATCTTCCACGAATACGACAATCTGAAAGTCGACCCTTCCGAGTGTTTCCAGGTGATCGGATACTCCCTCACCCGATACCCTTTCTGTTCCAGGCGCCACAGGATCTCGAGGTCGGTTTCAAAGCCCCTCCCCTCGAGGTCGTCGATGATATCCATGACCGCCTCCCTCGTGAACACCTTCGCGCCGCATTGCGTGTCCCTGAAGGGAAGGCCGAAGAGGATGCGCACGAAGACGATATTAAATGCCCTGCTTGCGACCCTCCGCACCAGAGGTTGTTTGATGGTGATCTTTGATCCCTTCAGTCTCCGCGAACCGATCAACCCGTCTGCTCCGTCCAGGGCATCGAACATCCCCTTTATCTCGGCGGGTTCGGCCGACTCGTCGGCATCGGCAAAACCAATCTTCTGTCCGTGCGACGCCCTGAAGCCCTCGATGATCGCACCTCCCTTTCCCAGGCGCTCCTGATATCGCAGGAGTCTGGTCATCGGATTCTCCTTCGAGACCTCATCGACGATATCCGCAGTGCGGTCGGCCCCGTCGCAGACGACGATGATCTCGTGCCCGGAAAAAGCCTGAATAAAAGTAGTGAGGACCGACCTGATCCTGGTCTCTTCGTTATATGCGGGTATGATCACTGAATAAAGGTCTTTCTGCCCCATGTATGCCTCAATCCGCCCTGTTTCGATGGTGAACGCGAGGACGATCCTTCCTGTCAGATCATCGGCGTAACCATATATACGGTTTCGTACCGGACGAATTGGCACGGGTTTGAAAAACGGGATATTTTTCAGGGTAACCGACACCTGCCCGTCTTCACATCCCCTTCCGGGCACACCTGTTCCCGGGCATGTCCCCGGCGACACTATATATGTGTTGTATTATTATTGGTCTCGCATACCTATGGGCAGATCTCCTCCAGCGCTTTCTGTGGTCCTTCCGTCCCTGAACGAAGAAGAGACCATCGCCGACTGCATCACAAAGATCAGGCAGGTCTTTGCAGACCTCGGTATCGAGGGGGAGATCATCATCGCCGATTCGTCCCGGGACCGGACCCCCGAGATTGCGGCCTCTCTCGGGGCCATCGTCGTCAGGCCCGAGAAGATGGGCTATGGCAACGCGTATCTTGCCGGTCTCGCACGGGCACGCGGGACGTACGTCGTCATCGGGGACGCCGACAACACCTACGACTTTCTTGAGATCCCGCAACTACTGGTGCCGCTGGATGCCGGGGCCGACATGGTGCTCGGCTCGCGTCTCCGGGGGACGATCCTCCCGGGCGCCATGCCCGCCCTCCACCGCCATGTCGGCAACCCCGTCCTGACCTGGCTCCTGAACCGGGTCTTCCACACCCACATCTCAGACTCCCATACGGGCTTTCGTGCGATCCGGCGGGACGCCCTGGAGTGCCTCCACCTGAAGACCGGGGGGATGGAGTTCGCATCCGAGATGATCATCGAGGCGGCGATCGCCGGACTCCGCATCGAAGAGGTGCCGATCACCTACCACCCCCGCCTCACCCCCTCGAAACTCCAGAGTTTCTCCGACGGCTGGCGGCATGTCAGGTTCATGCTCCTCTACCGGCCCGTGCCGTTCCTCGCGGTCCCGGGCCTCTTCTTCGCCTTTTTCGGCCTCTCGCTGATGCTTCTCTTCCTTGTGCGGGGCGATGTCGAGACCTACCGCTTCCACTCCTTCATCCTTGCGTCCCTGGCCTTCATCGGCGGGCTGGAGGGCATGCTGATGGGGCTCATCATCAGGGTCTTCTCCACTGTCCACGGCTATGGGCGGCAGAGTGCGGCCATATCGAGGCTGCTGAACTACAATATCCTGGAGTGGGGGATCGCCGGCGGCGGTCTCATGATGACGGCCGGCGTCATCGTCGGCCTCGGCATCGTCTACCAGTGGGCCGCCGCGGGCTTCGGTTCCCTCTTCCAGATCGCGAATGCAGTCTGGGCCCTCGCCCTCTTCCTCGCCGGGATCCAGGTTCTCTTTGCGGCTGTCTTCGTCAGCATGATGCTCCTCAAGGCTGATCAAAAAGAGGATTGATAGGGGATTTTACCCGGAGAGGACAGCCTCGTCCGTCGCCGTGAAGGTGGTGTCTGTTCCGGCGATCCTGTACGGCCCCGTCGCCCTGACGCCGCCGTTCTCGCTTTCGGTGGCATACGGCAGGACAAATGTCCCGTTCATGCTCTGCTGCCTGTAGGTGAATGCACGGCCGCTGTTTGTGACAAGGGGCAGCTCGACGACACCCTCTCCTTTCACGACTGCACCCGGCACATGCTCGAAGACCTTGATGCTCGTCGCCACATCTGCCGACGACTCATAGATCAACCGGTAGTGTCCGAGGGCCGGGACCGTGTCGAGGGGCAGGGTCGGGCTGTCGCTGAGCACGACGGCGCCCTGTCCCGCCGGTGCGCTGAGGGTATACACCTCGGCCTTCTCCCTGATCTCGTCCAGCGGCCCGCGGAACACCTGCCTGATCTGGGGGTACCCCCGCGTGGCGAGCGTGATGTTGTCATATGCGATGCAATAGGCGTCTGACGGTTCTGTCATCGACCCGTCCAGTATCTGCAACCTGATCGCCATCGTGTGATAGTAGGGAGCGTCATAGACCCACGCTATCTTCTGTCCTTCTGTCCGGGCGGCGTTCGGCGGCAGGAAACCGCGCGCGTACGGGCGCATCCCTGCTCCGGGATTTATCCAGGACGCGATGGTGGCGAACTTTCCTGTCATGGTCCTGCCGTCGGTGATGATATAGCGCGACCCCGCCACCCCGACCGCGTCCTCGGCCTCGTCCTCGGTCGTCGCCATGAAGAAGGTGGCCGCGCCGCCCGGGCCGATGACATTGTCCTGGAAGGGGTTGGTGTTGGGGATACGCCCCGCAAGATACGTGATCCAGTGGCCGAAGTCCCACCATGCCATGACCCCGTAGGCCTGCTCAGGATACTGGAAGGTCTCCTTCTCATAGACCCCGAGGACGTTCACGCCCGGGTCGGGTGTGTGTGTGCCCAGCCACGTCAGGGTCTCCTGCCACTCGTTCGAGACGATGGCGGTGCTCTCTGCATGGCTCCCGAGGGTGATGTCGTTGCCGGCAGAGGTGACGACGAAGGCGGCGGCAAGGACGATGACCACGATGAATGCCGCCATCTTTCCCGGATGGGTTTTTTTTGCGGGCACTTTCTTTTTTGATCCCTTCTTTAAGGGTTCCGTTCTCTTTTTCCCCCCCCCGAATCCGCGGAGGTAGCCGACCGTCTCCCGCCCGCCGTACTCAACGGCGGCGGCGATGACGAGTGCCGCAAGGAGGGCGGCGACGGCCGAGAGGTAGTACTCGTACCTGATATGCTGGACCGCGGCCACCAGGATGAGGGCCGACCAGACCAGGACGAAGAGGGACTCCGGCCTTGTGCTCTTGAGTGTGCGGTACCCGAGGACCCCGAGGCCGCCGACGAGGAGGATGAGGCCATAGTTCAGGCTCGTCCATGCGAGTGCCGCGTTCCAGGGCTCCATCTCCCTGATGAGCGAGGTCTCGTGGACTGTCCCGAAGAAGGTCGTCAGGTTCTGCCAGAACATCCCGGACAGTACAGGGTTGACGACGCCGAGGAGAACAATCGACCCGATCCCGAGTGCACCGATCGCCGCGGGATACTCCCACGTCTTCCCGGTGAGCACGCGGGAAAGGGCGTACAGGGCCGCGGTCGCCGCGATCAGCATCAGGTAGGCGATGGGGTGGGCGACCGAGTAGGTCGTGAAGGAGAGGACGTTTGTCTTGACCCCGAAGAGCAGCATATACAGGGCCGGGATGCCGAAGGCGACACCGTTGACGAGCAGGAGGTACTCGCCGTGCCGTCCCTCTCCGTGCTCCCGCACGAACTGGAGGACGGTGAATGCCCCGGCAATGAGGGCGAAGAGGACCATCGTGGGGGCGTTCAGCAGGCCGAGGAGATATGCCACGCCTGCCGCCGCCGAGAGAAGGAATGCGTTCCTGAGGACTGCGCTGTCAGGAGACGGGAAGGAGAGCCCTGAGGCGTACCCCAGCGCCGTGATAGAGCAGAGACAGAAGAGCGTGCTGAAGAGCACCTCGCTCACGTGGTGGTCGACGAAACCGAAGACCGAACGGTAGTAGAATGCCAGGGATACGAAGGGGATCAGACCTGCAGCGATGATCCCGGTCTTCCAGGACTCTAACTGCCGCCCGAGGAGGTATATCACCGGCACCATCGCCGCCCCGAGGAGGGGCGGGACCCATGCGGCTACATAGATGAAGTCCGGCCGTGCCGTCGCCCCGGTGAGGACGCACGCGGTTGCGGCGATGAAGGGGAAGAGCGGGCCCCAGCCGATCTCTTTGCCCGTGGGGTAGGCGGTCATCGGGTCGAACCAGGAGTACAGGGGATAATGGGCGGCCATTGCCTCGATCTGCCTGAGCGTGTACCAGGTGTCCGAACCGATGACGACGGTCACGCCGTCCCTGACGAGGTACGCCGCGGGCAGACTTCGTAGCCAGAGTGCGACGAGCATGAAGACGAAAAGGAGGATGATAAGAATCGTCTGTTTCTTGCGGGAACCCCCCCCGATATTCTGGGACATCGCTGGATGATTCTCTCTTTCCTATATAGCAATTCCCTCCCGACCCCCAGCCGTGCGGGATATGTTTTCCTCCCGGCGAATACCTTTTCATCTCCCGGGGCATGCATGGTCCGGAGGGACGTGATCCTTCAGCCCATGAAGATCGCCTATGTCTATGATGCCGTCTACCCGTACGTGATGGGGGGCGTCGAAAAGCGGATCAGGGAGGTCTCCACCCGGCTTGCGGCGCGGGGCCACGAGGTCCACCTCTATGGCATGACGTTCTGGGACGGCCCCGACACGATCGAGGAGGACGGCGTGGTGCTCCACGGCGTCTGTGCGCCTCTGCCGTTCTATGCAGGCGGGAGGAGATCTGTTGCGCAGGCCCTCCGCTTCGGGCAGGCGGTCCTCGGCCCCCTCCGCGCCTCTGGAGCCGATCTCATCGACTGCCAGAACTTTCCGTACTTCTCCTGCATCTCGGCGCGGGCGGCGGCCTCTGCCGGGAAGGTCCCCCTGGTCATCACCTGGCACGAAGTCTGGGGCGAGTACTGGCAGGAGTACCTCGGCCGGAAGGGCGTCGCCGGAAGGGCGGTCGAGAGGTTTGTTGCAACTCTGCCCGACCGCCACATCGCGGTCTCTCCCTCCACGGCGTCGGCCCTCGCAGGCCTCGGGGTCAGGGAGGGGGTCGAGGTCGTCCCGAACGGCATCGACCTCGCCCGCATCGCGGCGGTGCCGCCAGCGGCCGAGAGCACCGATGTCATCTTCGTCGGGAGACTGATCCGGGAGAAGCATGCCGACCTCCTCGTCGAGGCCCTGGCCCGGGTCAGGGAGGAGGTCCCCGACCTCAGGGCCGTTATCGTCGGTGACGGTCCGGAGAGGGCGAGCGTGGAGCGACGGGTGCACGACCTCGGGCTTGGCGGTTCGGTATTCTTCACCGGTTTTCTCCCCGACGACACGTCTGTCATCGCCGCGATGAAGGCCTCGAAGGTCTTTGTCCTCCCCTCGACGCGGGAGGGCTTCGGGATCGCGGCCCTGGAGGCGATGGCCTGCGGCCTCCCTGTGGTGACGGCGGACCACCCCGGCAATGCCGTGCGGGACCTGGTGGAAGAGGGGGTGAACGGTTTTGTCTGTGGCCTCTCGGCCGAAGAGATCGCGGCGCGAGTGCTTTTTATCCTGCAGGGCTGGGTTGATCTTAAAAAAAGCTCGCAGAACGAGGCAGGACGATATGCCTGGGACGCCATAGTGTGTCATCTCGAATCTCTGTATAAAAATATATAGATACACGGTGTGCATGGAGTGCAGGTCGGGGTTCAATGAAGTGGAATGAAAAGAATGTCCTTATCACCGGTATCAGCGGGTTTGCCGGTTCGTATCTTGCACGGCACCTGCTGGACGAGGGTGCGAATGTCTATGGCCTGATCCGCCGGCGGGCAGACGGATCGGTCCCGAAGAATATCGCCGAGAAAGATATAGATGGCGGGATACGTTTTATTGAAGGGAACCTCGAAGATATCTCCGGCCTTGCCACCGCCCTCGATGTGGCCGAGCCCGATGTGGTCTTCCACCTTGGCGCTCAGTCCTATGTCCCGCGTTCGTTCACCCACCCGGTCGAGACGGCGCAGATCAACTCGATCGGCACCAATAACCTTCTCGAAGCCATCCGGAAGAAGGACTGCGACCCGACCATTGTTTTTGCCGGGTCTTCAGAGGAATACGGGCTGGTCTTCAGTTCAAAGGAGCAGTATGCACGGGCACAGGAGACGTACGGTGCGATCTTCCCGCAGCCGACTGTCCTTCCCGAGGTGCCCATCAAGGAGACGAACCCGCTCAGGCCGATGTCGCCCTATGCGGTGAGCAAGGTCTATGGCGACCACCTGATGCGGAACTACTTCTACACCTACGGCACGAAGGCCATCGTCTCCCGTGCCTTCAACCACGAGGGTGCCGGTCGGGGGATCATGTTCGTCACCTCGGTCGTCACGAACCAGGTGGCGAAGCTCGTTGCCGGCGAGATCGATCAGGTCACCATCGGCAATGTGAACGCCTTCAGGGACTGGTCGCATGTCCGCGACGTCATCAACGGTTACTGTCTCCTTGCCGGGAAAGGGAAACCGGGAGAGGTCTACAACCAGGGTTCGATGCGCACGACCTCGGTCCTCTCCTATATCCTCCTCAGCCTTGAGACGGCAGGGATGCCGGTGGACAGGATCGAGACATTCGGGGGCGAGAAGGCCGTGGACAACCCGACCGGAGAGGACACGGCGAAGATGTTTGGCGTCCGCTTTGACAAGACAAATGTCGACCGCATGCTCCTCGAAGGATCGATCGACTATACGCTTGCCGACCAGGGGATCACCGCGGTCTGCGGCGACAGGAAGGTCGGGATCTCCTTTGACGAGACGCGGTTCAGGCCTGCCGAGGTCCCGATCCTGATGGCCGACACCACGAAACTGCAGAAACTCGGCTTTGTCTCGACGTACAGTGTTGGAGATATCGTCAGGGACCAGCTCAACTACTTCATGGACGAGAAGAAGCGGGCATGAAGACTGCCATCTTCCATGACTATTTCGGGGCTATCGGCGGCGGGGAGAAGGTCGTCGTCACTCTTGCAGAGGTGCTCGGTGCCGACATCATCACCACCGACGTCGATGCCGTCGAGAAGATGGACACATCCGTCCCGGTCATCAGCCTGGGGAAGACGATACAATTTCCCCCTTTGAAGCAGATCTCCGCAACACGATCTTTTTCCTCCTGTGATCTCTCGGACGACTATGATTTTTTTATTTTCACCGGGAACTGGAGCCATTACGCGGCGCACTGTCATCACCCGAATCTCTGGTACTGCTATACTCCGGTGCGGGCCTTCTACGACCTGTATGACACTTTCCTCCGGCGTCAGGACCCGGTGACCGGGCAGGCCTTCCGCCTCTGGGCGGGCGTTCACCGGAGGCTGGACCAGCGGTCGGTTCGGCAGGTCGACCGCATCGTCGCGATCTCGGAGACGACCCGTGAAAGGGTCCGTGCCTACCACCAGCGGGAGGCGGATGTCATCTACCCGCCGGTGGACACCGCGAAGTTCTCCTGCAGGGAGTACGGGGACTTCTGGCTCTCGGTGAACCGCCTGTACCCGGAGAAGCGGATCGAACTCCAGATCGAGGCATTCCGCCGGATGCCGGAGGAGAGGCTGATCATTGTCGGCGGGTATGCGGCAGGGGATCACGCTGCCGGATATGCACGGAAGATACAGGACAATCTCCCGCGGAATGTGGAGGTCAGGGGCGAGGTCCCGGAGGCGGACCTGCTCGACCTCTACTCCCGGTGCCGGGGCCTCGTCTGCACCGCGGTGGACGAGGACTTCGGCCTCACCCCTATCGAGGCGATGGCGAGCGGGAAACCTGTCGTCGCCGTGGACGAAGGGGGCTTTCGGGAGACCGTGACCCCGGAGACCGGGGTGCTCGTGGAGGCGGACGTGGAGAGGATCCGCGACGCCGTCCTCGCCGTCTCGAAAGACCCCGAACAGTACGGGGGCGCCTGTCTCAGGCGGGCCGAGGCCTTCGCCCTCCCCCGTTTCGCAGACCAGATCCGTGCCGTGGTGAATGATGGTGTTTAGTCATTTCAAGGAACTCTACGGGCACCGGAACCTCATCTGGACCCTTGCATGGGGAGAGTTCAAGCAGAGGTACAAGAACTCCGTGCTCGGCTACTTCTGGTCCCTTCTTGAGCCCCTGCTGATGCTCATCGTCCTGTACGTGGTCTTCTCGAACCTGATGCGGGTCCAGGTGGAGTACTACCAGCTCTTCCTCCTCCTCGGCATCATCCTCTGGAACTTCCTCTCGCGGGCGACCTCGATGGGCCTCAACGCCATCCTGGGAAAACCGAGCATGGTCCAGAAGATATACTTCCCGCGGGACATCCTGGTGATCTCGTCCTGCATCACGGCCCTCCTGATGAGTATCTTCGAGTCCGTGATCTTCGTCATCTTCATGGCGTACTTCCAGGTCCCGCTCTCGGCAAACCTTGTCTACGTGCCCCTGATCATCGCGCTCCTCTTCCTCCTCTCCATGGGCCTCTCCCTCGCCCTTGCCGCTCTCAACGTCTTTTACCGCGACGTCCAGTTCATCTGGGCGGTGATTCTCCAGGCCGGGTTCTTTGCGACGCCGATCCTCTACCCGATCACCATCTTCGACGAGAGCCTGCAGAAGGTCTTCCTCCTCAACCCCATGGCCCATATCATCACGGCCGCACGGGACACGATCATCTATTCCACCCCCGCGGCACCGGGGTCACTGCTCTATGCAGGGGCTATGGCCGTCATCGCCCTCGGTGTGGGATACCTCATCTTTGCACATTATGAGCCGCGCTTTGCGGAGGAGATGTAATGAGAGTCATCGACGTCGATCATGTAGAGAAGGTCTTTCGCATCCCGCACGAGAAGAGGACGACAGTCTTCGAGGCCCTGACCGGTCTCCTGCGGCCGACACAATACGAGACTTTCCCGGCCTTGAAGGACGTCTCCTTCTCCGTGGAGGAGGGGGAGATGTTCGGGATCATCGGCGAGAACGGGAGCGGGAAGAGCACCCTCCTCAAACTCCTTGCACGGATCATGCGGCCGACGCGGGGGGAGGTCTCGGTCCACAAGAAAGTGACGCCCTTCCTTGAACTCGGCGTCGGTTTCAACCCCGACTTCACCGCAGTGGAGAACATCAGGACCTACGCCACGATCATGGGCCTCTCGAAGCGGGAGATCGAGGGGAGGATCGACGAGATCCTGGACTTTGCAGGGCTCGAACGGTTCCGGGACACCCGGCTCAAGAACTTTTCCTCGGGGATGCAGGTCCGCCTCGCCTTCTCGACCGCTATCCAGACCGATCCCGAGGTCCTTCTGATGGACGAGGTGCTCGCGGTCGGCGACATGGAGTTCCAGCAGAAGTGTCTGGACGTGCTGAACAGGTACAGGAAGGAGGGGGTGACGATCATCTTCGTCTCCCACGATCTCGGGTCTGTCCGCCGGTTCTGCGACCGGACCCTCCTCCTGAACCACGGCGAGCAGGTCGCCCTCGGGGAGACGGACGAGGTGATCGACAGTTATGTCTATGGGCGGACTGAGGAGGGACCTGCAGAGGTGGAAGAGCCTGCACGGGCCGAGGAGTCCGAGGGCCGCCGGGGAAATAAAAAGGTCGAGATCACCGGCGTGACGTTCCTGGACAAGTTCGGCAGGGAGGGCGTGCGTTTCAACTCCTTCGATCCCATGACCATCAGGATCTTCTATGACGCCCACGAGCGGATCCCCGACCCTGTCTTCGGGATCGCGCTCTATTCAGAACAGGGAGCACACATGTACGGGACGAACACCGAACTGAAAAACATCTCTCTCGGGCACCTGGAGGGAAAAGGATATATCGATCTCCAGGTCGAGAAGGTGCCAATGCTTACGGGGAGGTTCCTCCTCACGGTGGCGGTGCACACCCACAACCAGCAGCCCTATGACTGGCATGACCGGGAATATACCTTCGATGTCATCCCGACGGGACGGGATGCCGGGATCGTTGATATCCCCTGTATCTGGCGGAGATGAGAGAGATGGACGAGAATACCTTTGAGATCCACGACGGCGAGATCGACGTCGAGGAGATCATGGAGCAGATCCGTGAGAACGTCAGGCGGCGGAAGGAGGCCGGAATCTATCCCGGAGGTGATGCTCTCCCCGCGGGGGATGTGACAACTGCTGCTGGAGCGACTGATCTCCCATGGGATCGTGCCCGCCTGAACACCACCTCCGATATCCGGAACAGTAGTTACCTCATCAGTTCTCACCGGCCCGTGACGGGAAAATTCCTGGTGAAGGGGCGGGAACTCGTCCACGGCGAGGTGCGGCGGTACGTGGACCCGGTCTTCTGGAGGCAGAGCGAGTTCAATGGGAGTGCCGTCCGGGTCTTCAATGACATGGATGCGCGGCTTGCAGATCTGGAATCCCGGTTGCACCCTGATGGTGCATTTGTCAGTACGGTACGGGATGGTGTCACCCGGCAGGTCCTCGGCTTCCTCACCCGGATCAGGGCCGAGGTCAGGGGGGATGTCGGCGGCCAGATCCAGCAGACCGAGGTCGAACTCAGGGACGAGATCTCCTCTGTCCAGAGGCAGACCGGGGCAGAGGTGCGTGATATCATCGCGGGCATGAAGAGCGACTTCAAGGCGATCATGCAGGAGTGTCTGCGACGTGAGGATGAGGAGATACGGTCCGAGATCTCTTCTGTCACCGATGCCGTCGCCCGGACAAAGATCGAGGTGGAATCCCTTGTCGAAGAGAAAGTCAGGGAGAGACTTGCCGGGATGGATGCCGAGATCAGGGACAGGGCCGGACTTGCCCGCGTCCTGGAGCAGAGGATCACCCGTGCCTCCCGGGAAGGTGCGGGCATTGCCGGGGCCTCTGAAGACGCTGGTGAGACCGGCCTGAACTACTTCGTCTTCGAGGAACGTTTCCGGGGCTCACGGCAGGATATCAAGGCGCGGCAGGAGGCCTTCCTCCCCTATTTCGAGGACTGCAGGAATGTTCTCGACATCGGCTGCGGCCGTGGTGAATTCCTCGAACTGGCACAGGAGCGGGGGGTCGACGCCCGGGGCGTCGATATCGATGATACGATGGTGGAGTTCTGCAGGTCGAAGGGTCTGGCCGTCGAGAAGGTGGATGCAGTCTCGTATCTGGAGACCCTCGAAGACCGGAGCCTCGACGGCATCTTTATCGACCAGGTCGTCGAGCATCTCGAACCTGCCTACCTTGTCCGTCTCCTTGACCTCTGCTATCGAAAACTCCAGTACGGCTATTACCTCGTTGCCGAGACGGTGAACCCTCTCTCGTTCGTTTCGCTGGCCAACTTCTATATTGACATCAGTCATGTGCGGCCGGTTCATCCCGAGACCCTGAAGTTTCTCTTCGAGGTTGCCGGTTTCAGGGAGGTCGAGGCACGGTTCTCCTCACCGGTGCCCGAGGAGGGGAGGCTGCAGCGTTTGTCTCCACCAGAGGGGATTTCGACGGCGTTCGTCGAGTCGTATAACCGGAATATCGACCTGCTGAACGGGATCCTGTACGGGGCCCAGGACTACGCGGTGGTAGGAAAGAAATGATGTGGAAACACCCTTCCCTCTGGTAAATGGGCCCGGGTTCTGACATCCGGGTGTTCTGGAACCATGAAAGTTGCATTTGTTATTCCCTGGTATGGGGACATTCCCGGGGGAGCAGAAGCGGCATGCAGGGATACTGCATTGCATCTGGCACGCGCCGGCATTGAGGTCGATGTTCTCACGACCTGTGTGAAGGAGTTCTTGAGCGACTGGAATACCAATTACTACAGGGAGGGGGTATACCACGAAGACGGGATTGTTGTCAGGCGTTTCCCTGTCCGAAAAAGGGACACAAAACGGTTTGATGCGGTAAATTTCAAACTTATCAATAATCGGATAGTGACCCCTGCGGAGGAAGGCGTGTTTCTTCGCGAGATGATCCACAGTGAAAAATTATATTCGTATGTCGCTGAAAACGGTGAGAACTACGATTTCCTCCTCTTTATTCCCTATATGTTCGGGACAACTGTTTCCGGATCTCAGATCCACCCTGAAAAATCGATTTTAATTCCCTGCCTTCACGACGAGAGTTATGCGCACATGGGCATATACCGTTCCATGTTCAGGAATGTTGGGCGAATTATTTATCTTTCCGAGCAGGAGAGACGGATTGCACATCAGATCTATGAAATAACCGGAAAGGAATACACCCTCGGTACAGGTGTCGATACCGGCATAGAATCGGATCCGCAAAGGTTCCGGGATACGTACGGTATTAAAGACCCATTTATTCTCTATGCCGGGCGGCGGGACGCCGGGAAGAACGTGGATCAACTGATCTCATTCTTCTGCGACTATAAAGAGAGGCATGGCACCGGTCTTAAACTGATACTTATTGGCAAAGGTGTTAGCCCGGTTCCGATCGAACACCGGAAAGATATCATCGATCTCGGCTTTGTTCCCGTTCAGGACAAATATGATGCGTATGGGGCCGCGACTCTCTTCTGTCTGCCTTCGCTTAACGAGAGTTTTTCTCTTGTGATCATGGAAGCCTGGCTCTGTATGGCTCCTGTACTTGTTCATGGAAGATGCACGGTGACACGAAGTCATTGCATTCGAAGCAATGGTGGTCTGTATTATAATGACTATGATGAATTTGAGGCATGTCTCTCATTTATTCTTCAAAATCCGCACATTTCAGACCTGATGGCCCAGAATGGAAAAAAATACGTGATTGAAAATTATGGCTGGAACACGGTCGTGTCTGAATACATACGGTTGTTTTATGAGAGATAATGTCAACCGCTCCGCGCCTGTTTGGCCAGGGCTTGTACCTGCACTCTTACGAATGCGCTACATTCGGCTGGTTGACAGACAGCCTGCTCAGGCAAGATATACCCACCTGAGCAATGTTTCGAGCAGCATTGAGGTCAGCATGGAGTTGAAACCCGCATTTCCGGCACCGGAACGACGAGCCATCCCGATTTCTTTTGCAGGCATGCCCACACACCGAGCACTTCTGCGAGGTGTACCGGGCATCGACAAGGACAACCTGCTTTCCCAGAGCCTCGGCCTTGTACCGGAGGAACTGTTCGAGTTCGTAGAACGACCAGGTGTTCAGTTTTCGGTTGAACCCCGTGCCTCTCCTCTTCTGGACCCGGATCTTCGAGAGGTCTTCCAGTGCGAAGACCGTGTACTCAGAGTTCACAATCTGCTTCGAGATGCAATGATTTGTATCAGTCACAAACCGTCTTTCCCGTCCGGCCATCCTGCGGAGTTTCCGCTGTGCCGACCGGGTGCCTCCGGACTGCAACTCCTGACGGAGACGGGCGTACTTCGACCGAACGCACTTCACCTGCCGAGAGTTGAAAAAAGTGTTGTCAGAACAAACAGCAACATTCACGATCCCCCGGTCGATCCCGAGCACCTCGACCCGCTGTACCGGCTCTACATTCAGATGCTCCATCGAGATGTGGAGGTAAAACACCTTCTTCCTCCTATCATAGGAGAGCGTCGAAGAGGTGACAGTCCAGGAGAGGTAATTACGATGATACCCGGAGATTGGGACCGTCGCCTTGATCCGTCCTCGCACCGATGCGATGGTCGCAAGACCATGCACCAGATTCACCGTGATGACCCGCTGGTTGTACCGCATAGCGGCGAGCGGCTTTCGTTCTGGTATGGTCTTGCACCTGGTGGCTTTCAGTGCCTCACACGCGCAGTCTCGCGCACCCTGCACCAGAGAGGACGGGAGATCAGGAACAGACTCACGAACACCCTTGTAGGTCGCCTTGTGGTTCTCCACCTTGTTCCACGTATGGTTCTCGAACCCCCACTGTGCGGAGACAGAGAACGCGGTGGAATAGGCTCTCATCGTATCGAGGAGAGCAGAGGAGCCGCCATCGGGCAACTGAAGTTTGAACGTGCTCGTCCTGATCACATGCATATGGGGACCATGGTAGCACAAAACGATATCGGAGGTGAAAAGGGCAATACCTCGCCGCACCTGTTGGCCGGGGTCTCCCTGCCCATTTAGATGAAGATCCACCAGATTTTACCTTCATTTTCTCCCGGGGACGCGATCGGGAATGAAGTGCTGCTGATGCGTGACCTCCTGCGGAGCTGGGGCTATGAGTCTGAGATTTTTGCTCAGAATATTTCCCCGGCCATGCGGGCCCGCCCCTATCGGGAGTATGAATGGGAATCATCTCCTGACAATCTTCTGATATATCATTTTTCGATCGGTTCCGAGGTTTCCGATTTTGTCCGGGGTCTTCCCGATAAAAAAGTACTGATATACCATAATATCACGCCCTCGCATTTTTTCTGCGGTATAAACGACACCCTCGTCTTTCTGCTGGAAAAGGGACGTGAAGAACTTAAATCGCTCTCCGGGGACTTTGATCTCGCCGTAGCCGATTCCGAATATAATCGGATCGAGTTAGAGCGGGCAGGATATCATAATACCGGCGTATTGCCACTCATAATCGATTTTTCAAAGTACGGGGCCTGTAATCAGGATATTATTGATGCATTTTCCGATGATTGGACGAATATACTTTTTGTAGGGCGTATATCTCCAAACAAAAAACATGATGATCTTCTCCGTATTTTTTATTATTACAAGCGTATCAACCCGAAGGCACGGCTGCTCCTGCCGGGGGGGTATGACGGATGTGAGCCTTATCTTCGGCAACTTCAGGATCTGGCCCGGAGATTGGGGCTATCTGATATATACTTTCCCGGAAAGGTGCCTTTCAGAGATCTTGTCTCGTATTACATGGCCTCCGATATTTTCCTGTGTATGAGCGAGCACGAAGGATTCAACGTCCCGCTGGTGGAAAGCATGTTCTTTGGCCTGCCAATTATTGCCTATCTGTCTTCTGCAATCCCGTACACCCTGGGGGACGCCGGGGTCCTTGTTCGGTCCAAAAATTATATGGAAATCGCAGAATTGATGAATATCATCCTGGAGGATCCCGGTCTTCGAAATCGGCTGATCGCTCACCAGAGAGAACGTTTAAAAGAATTTGAGTATGAGAAGGTGGCGGCGCAGTTCTATGCCATAGTTAAGGGGTTTGAACCGGAATGACCGCCCTCTCCATATTTCTGAGTGTATGCCCTGTCGGGACATCGAACGTGACTGGAGGGGCATGATCGTGAAGCAGGGTTGTTCAAATCGTGGGTCCTGAGATGGGCCGGATTATTTGTGCCGGAGAATATTGTGGGACGAGCATATCCCCAAACCGGTCAGACTCCTCAACCACGCCGATGACATGGCTCGTATTCAGTTCTGAACAATTTGGCTGTGGGGGTTTTTTTGGCTCTGGAGAAATCCTCCTCCATAGGTTGATGGTGCGTGCTTGATCCTCTGCCGTCCCGTTCACCCGGGGACTGACGCCCCCTGACCCCCGAAACAGGATAGGGTCGGAGAAGAGAGAGATCCTGATGAAGGAGATTGCCCTCCACCCCCTATCGCAATGATGGGGGTCGGGGGGTGAAACCCCCCGGACAAGACGCCAGAACAGGATTTTTCAGAACCGAATGTGCGTCCTTTCATCGGCGTGCATGAAGGTTCGGATCCGTTCTGGGATGACCTCAGTGAGAGGACGATCACGTGTTCTGGGATGACCTCGACAACTGATATAATCAGGGAAGGAAATTAGAAGCGGCACTCTGTCAGGTTAGACCGGAAGACTGCATGGGGGGGATCGGATAAATGGTGTTGCGTTCGTGTCGAAGGATGATGCAACGTCACTCTTCGGTCGGCATGGCATTTGCCCGGCAGTACATTCCGAGAAATGGAGACCTGAAGAATCCCGGCGTTGCAATCGGTGTGATGTGAAGGTATCTTAAATGCGCCTGTGTTTCATAGTTCAGCGTTATGGTCGTGAGGTTAATGGAGGGGCGGAGTCTCTCTGCCGTGAAGTAGCAGAGCACCTGGCGAAGTATGTCGCTGTTGATGTGGTCACGACCTGTGCCGTAGATTATGTTACATGGAAGAATGAATGCGCTCCCGGCGTAAAAACTCAGAATGGCGTCACTGTCAGGCGTTTCCCGGTTGATCACGAGCGCGATATCGTCAGGTTCAACACGTTCTCCGAAGGGGTTTTCTGTCATCCCCATTCGTATGAAGACGAGATGGAATGGATGAAACTGCAAGGGCCATATTCCGGCCCTCTGCTGGAGTTTCTATCGGAAAATCGAACCAATTATGATGCCTTCATATTTTTTACCTATCTCTACTGCACCACCTTTTTTGGTCTGCCTCTGGTTGGTGACAGGGCTCTGCTGGTCCCGGCCGCACATGATGAACTCCCTATTTATCTGTCCATTTTTGAAGGTCTCTTCCATGCGCCCCGTATGATCCTTTACAACACCGAGGAAGAGCAACAGTTTGTTACATCAAAATTTCATACCGGTGCAATCCCATCTGATATTATAGGGACAGGCATCGATGTTCCTGAGGGTATCGATCCCTCTGCTTTCGAGCAAAAATATGGAGTACGCAATTTCATCATCTATGTGGGGCGAATAGATGAATCAAAGGGTTGTAAAGAACTATTCGATTACTTTATTCGATACAAATCGGAAACTGACTCCCCGATAAAACTCGTTTTGATGGGCAAAGCAGTGATGGATGTTCCAGAAAACCCTGATATCGTACCCCTGGGTTTTGTTTCGGATCAGGATAAATATGGCGGCATTCTGGCCTCCGAATTGCTCGTCATGCCGTCACCGTTCGAAAGTCTCTCTATAGTGTTGCTTGAGGCATGGCACTGTACCCGGCCCGTTCTGGCGAATGGAAACTGTGCGGTGCTGAAGGGCCAGTGCTCCCGGAGCAACGCCGGTCTGTGGTACAGGAATTACGATGAATTCAAGGAATGCCTGGATCTTCTTCTTCGACACAAAGAATTGAGAGATCTGATGGGAAAGCAGGGTAAAAAATTTGTGGAGGCGAATTATAACTGGGAGATCGTTGAGAAAAAATATTTGCAAAGCATCGGGAAATTTATTGCAAGCAGGAGATAGGCATCGTTTCTGTTGTGCCCGTCTTCTTTCATGAATGGTGTTTGACAGAACTATCCCCTACTCTACGTTCCTGCCTGTCAAAATATATGGTGTCTGAGGCTTACCCTCCCTGTCTCTCTCACGCACGGTCGATCCGCAGCGTCTGCATTGCTATGCCGAGATCCCGGGAATCTGTCGACAGGCCGGCATTGGAGGGAGATGCAGCATCCGGCAACTCGAACACGATGTTCAGGGTCTTCCCGTCCAGGAGGCTCTGGGGGATCTCCATGGATTTTTTCTGAAATCCTTCAGTCGAAAGAGTATAATTCCCGACGGCGTATCCATTTGCCCAGACTCGCAGGTCCTGGTTTTCTATCTGTCCTTTCACCAGGAAGGTGCTGAAGCTCATCGTAAGGACCAGGTCGGAGTCCGTCTCATTGAGAGAGCACGCCAGCGCCGCGGCATGGCCGTCCGTCCAGGTAAACCCGTTTTCCGGGTGATTCCAGCCCCGTGTGAGATAGCGTTCGGCATTGCCCCCTGACCCCCAGCGCATGACCGACCCGATCTCATAATCGGGCGGAGGAGTATATCCGGCGCCGTCGGGAGTGTATGTCCGGTATGTCGGTTGCCAGGAGGCACTGTCCCAGCTAAATCCGGTTATCCTGTACTCTTCCAGAGGGGGGAGATACTCTTTGTGCCAGTCGAAGTACTCGGGACTCCAGTCATAGTAGTAGTGCATCCGCACCCGCGACTCGTTTTCAGGGATCGAAAAGATGGACGAACCGGGAAGATCGTTCTCGATCTTCAGTTCGTCGGCGACGGTCTTTGCGATGTCTCCCAGGGATACGGGTGCGTCCGAGACGTTCAGGGCCCCGGTAGAATTGAAGGGTTTGACCAGCATCAGGGGGATGCCCCCGGCGACCACCTCCTCCGACACAAACCCCGGGGATGTCGAGGCGGGTATGCCTGAAGTGTTTATTCCGACCGGGTTTTTATGTGTCCCATGATCCGCGATGATGAAGATCACCGAGTTGTCGTATATATTCTGCTCTTTGAGGGATTCGAGGAGGGCATGGGCTATTTTTACGCTTGCTCTGGCCTGGGCGAGGCACCCGCTCCTGTTCTGAGGCAGGTCTTCAATCGTCAGGTCTTCGTTCAGGGTATAGGGACGATGGGGGCCTTGCAGATGGAACACCTTAAAGTCTGTCCCGTTCCCCGAGACATGTACCGTCGAACGGAATTTTTGATAGGTTTGCAGGTCCGAATTTTGACCTTCCTCGCTCTCTCTCAGAAGATCGTTGTAAAATATTTTTTTCATCTCCTGGGGGAGATACCGGAAAAATGTCAGGTGATACAGCGATGAAAGGCCCTTGTTTCCTGTCTCCGCCGTGCCGCCGCTCTCTATGGTATCGTACACCGTGTCGTTGGCATAGATCGCCTTCATGACCTTCGGATTGATCTCTGTTGTCGCTCCGTTCTCTTTCAGGAGAAGGGGCAGCGATCTCTCCATTGTTGTTGCCCGAATAAATTCCTGGATCGGCACCGAGTTGTCATAGAACTCCCCGGTCAGGATATAATCGATCGAGGGATATGTCGTCGGGAACCCGCCGGCGCTGTTCCGGTAATACGTAAACCCGTCGAACATCTTTGCATATTCTTCGTCCTCGTCGACGATCTCCTGAAAGAGGTCGGACTGGAAGGTGTCCAGGATGATGATGATCACATTCGGGCCCGTCGAAAACCTGTACATCCCCCCATCGTCGAACCCCTCCGCATACTTCCACTCTGGTTCGCCCTCCGCGGAAAATACGGTGACGGCAAGTCCGGCCGCCTGGATGACGATCAGGGCGGCGCAGAGGAGAGCGATGTGCCTGTACAGTCTTTCGGCGTTCAGGAACGAGGCGGCGATGACGCCGACCCAGACGAGGGCGTCGACGACCCCCTGCCAGACATAGTCGCTCCAGACGATCTCGTGGCCGTCGAGCAGGCCGTAGTCCCGGACCAGGAGGTTCCCCTGGATCCAGAGGAGGAGTCCCACGGCAAAGATCAGCGCCGCCGCCTTTGTGTGGCAAGGATCTTTCAGCAACGCCATGAGAAGCGCGAGCGGCAGTGCGACGACAAGCGCGAAGGCAACGAGCATGTACCAGATATCTGAAAATAAAAACGGCATTTCGAGATTATTGGTGAAGTACAGGTGCGCCGGTCCGAAAAAGAAGAGGGTCAGAGAAAGAAGGAACGGGGCACTGATCGATACGGCGAGTTTTTCTTTTTTTCTGGACTGATCGTTGGACATGCTCCCCCTCAGGTACGTTTTTTCATGAGGTACAGCGTGCGTGCGGAATCCGTGATCGACTCTTTCCTGAGCGTATCGAAGAACCCGCCGAACGCCTCTTCAAATGCGTCCTCTGTGTATCCTGCGAAGATGTCCTCCCGGTTCGCCAGCAGTTTTTTGACCTGAGAGTCATCCTTCGGGACGAACTCGACGACAAGGTAGGTGCAGATCTCCGCAAAAAATGCGGCGATCCTATCCAGCGGGACATTGTTCGAGATGGCCAGGTGATGGACCAGGGCGAGGGCGAAGACCATCTCCGCCGGCCCTCTCTCGATCATCGACCTCCTCTCCGCGTTGTCCCAGCCGATTGCGGGGCTCGGGTTGGTGAGGTCTACCACCAGGGGAAGAAGATGGGATTCGTGCTTTTCCCTGACATCCCTGTAATTTCTTTCGACGCAGGCGGGATCGATATCGCAGGCCACGGTAGGTATTCCCCGTCCGCTTGAAAGGCGGGAGAAGACCCCGACGTTCGCGCCGAGGTCCCATACAGTTCCCGGTCCAATCTCGTCCAGGAAACTGGCGATGATCCGTTTCTTGTGATCGAGCCCTGCCGCCGTATAGTTGGTCTCCCTGTAATACTCCGCCCACTCCGTCCCCTCGGGTCGCCAGGTGAGAGATCCTACAGCATTAGAGAGACTGTCGATGAGGCCCATCAGTGCGTTCTGGTTCACCTTCGGCGGTTCGATCTTTGTATGGGTGTCGGCGTACTGCGCCTGACTCCGTGCGTGCATGTGCAGGTGCATCGCGATGCGGGCGTTCAGCCAGCTCCGTCTCGGGAGGAGAGAACCTGCCAGGTCGAGGGGGACGCCGTCGATATGGACCCGCAGCAACTGGTTCAGCCTGATGTCGCGGTAGGCCATGAGCGCCAGAGGGGCGAGGAAGTGCTGGCAGAACTGTCGGTAGGCGACCCACGGTTCTCCCGGTGTGTAGGCCTCGAAGGAGAGGGTGTCGATGAAGACCGGTCGTCCGTCGAGGAACTGGATGTTGTAGGCGCTGGCGTCCTTAAGGGTGAGGCCGTGGCCGAGGGCGATCTTTTCGATCTCAAGAGTTGCACGCGCCGCCTCTTTCAATTGACTGAACGACCACTCGTAGGGATAGGAGATGAAGGGGACGACCTCGGGCTCGATGACTCTGTACGCCTCTTCCGGTCTTTCCGGTTCTATTTCGGCGTCCCTGTGGGGGATCAGCAGTCCCCGTTTGACCAGGTCGTCATAGAGTCCGGAAGCGATGAGTATCTCATAGGATTCCGCGTATGACCTGTTGATCTGCCGGTAGAGGGTGCCGTTGCGTCGAAAGAGAAAACCCGAAGGGTCCCTGAAAGAACTCTCCAGCACGCCTGCGTCTCCTGTCATATCTCACGGCGACCCCTGACGTAGTCCTTGATCCTGCTCCAGTATACTTTCAGGGTGAATACCGCCCCCAGTGCGACGGCGACGAGCATCTGCCAGATCATGCTCCCGACGCCAGGGTCCAGATACGCGGATGCCGCCTGTGGTACGAGCAGCAGCAGGCCTCCCAGCAAAAGATAGTGAACCTTCACTCTATCCCCCGTCACTTCCATGGGACTGGAAGGTAATATTCTTTCTGAATAGATCGATATCTCGGCTTTTTTTATCGGTACGTGGTTTTTATAGCAACATTTAATCTTTATTATTTTATTTTTGTTTTATCTGCCCTGTCTTTTCGACCATCATTCCATAATATTTAAATCTCGCCACACCTCACTCCCGCCATCTATGATCGCCCCTTCCCCCAGGAATGCCCCTGTCCTCCTTGGCGCCACGACCGGCCTCCCTCTTGGCGTCGCCGCAACGGCGTGTCTCGTCGCCGCTGGCTCCCCTGTCAACGCCGGCATGAACGCCCTCATCCTCCTCATGGTCGGCATGGTCCTGGCGGTCTGGCGGGAGACCGGTGCCCTGCCCGACAGCGTGGCCTGGCTTGAGGTCGGCGGCATCATCGTCCTCGAACTTGCGATCTGCATCGGGTGCGTGCTCTGGGGTGCGTGAGAGGGGAGTCCCTGCCTGTTATCTCGCCGCCGCCCGTCCGGTGCTGTAGCCGATCGCGATCGCCATCGTCGGGATCAGCAGGTACCGAAGGCCGATCTGGCCGAAGTACGTCGCAATGTCCATGCCTGAGACCGGGACGAGGACCAGGAGGTCGAGCGCCCAGTTCATCGCGAGCCACACGCCGCCGACGGTCACGCCCTCCCCGAGGTGGCGGGCCTGCACGCCGTCGAACCAGTGGACCAGGAGCAGAGCTCCCGTGACCCCGCCGACGACGATCATGACGCTCTTGAAGAGGAAGACGTCGACGAGGAGGCCGCCTCCGGGGCCGTAGAAGGGGATTGCAACGAGGAGCGGGACCAGCCATGTCAGAGCGCCGTAGAGAAGGAGCCTGCCCGTTTTTTTCAGTCTCTGTTCCATGATACGAGATCCTCAGACGACCGGCATGATGAGGCTATCGTATCTGCGCCGTTGAGAGATGGGAATTGAAGATAGACCGGGTGAGTCCTCTCGCGGGTGCCCTCCCCCAAAAAAAGTTCAGATGGATTTTTCCCAGCCCTGGCCCCTATCGATGAGGGGCCGTACTTCTCCGATCTCGAACCTCGCCGAGGCGTGGATCATCGCTGCCGCCTCCTCTCCCGCGGTCCCGGCGATCTCTCTCCTGTAGGCGTCCAGCGTCTCTCCGGACGTCTCGTACTCCTTCATCGTCATGTAGACGCGGACTCCCTTCCATCCCTCCATCATGCCCAACTCGCCCTGCTCCACGATCGTGAAGACGGCGTTTGGGTTCTCCTGCAGGTTGGCAAATGTGCGGTTCTTTCCAAAGACTGCAACGACGGTCTTCTCATCGATCATCTGCGGCGAGCCGAAGATTCCTGCATTGACCTTTCCATCTTTGCTCGCGGTGCTGAGGACGCCTATCCTCGGTTGTTTGTTGAAGTAGTCCATCAGTCTGGTTGACATGGCTATTCCCCCCTTTGAACCGGGCCTTGCCGCCCCTGCTTAAAATAATAAGGGGGCTGGCGGCCGCAGTGGCGTTCACGGCGAAGTCCCTACCGCCCTCGGGCACCGGCACTCCGGGACTGGAATTGTCCCGCGCCTGATAAACCTCTGTTTTTGTGGTGGTGCTACGTATTTTATTGTGGTGTGATTTGGTGTCACTATCATTCGGATAATTGTGATATGTTTTTATCGGACGTTGAAAGATATACTCCTATGGACGACCCGCGCCTCATTGTCCCTGTTCTCCTGTTCCGCCCCGACGATGGAATCGATCGCATCCCGACGTCCGGGGTGCTGCCAGTTCTCTCTCCCGCCCGGCCGCGGGGGACGTGCGATCTCGGCATCCCCCGTGATGCGGGTTCGACCTGCCTTGCGGTTGCAGGAGGGGCGGCATGAAGATCGCCGCAATCGTGTGGGGGAGCGACGCCGTTCTCCTCAGGGCCGCGGCCGCGGAGGAAGGCATCTCCTGCGCCGTCACCGGCACCCATGAGGTCGACGACCCCGCGGCACGGGACCGTTTTCTTGCCGACCAGGCCGATGCCGACCTCGTCCTCCTCCACCCGTCACGGGACCGGGCCTGGGACGACCTGATCCCGAAGATACGCACCGATATCCCGGTCGTCTCCTTCGGGCACGACGAGGCGTTCTGGACGCTCTCCACCGTCCCGCTCAGGGTCGCCGCGGCCGTCTCGGCATATGTCGTCCACGGCGGCATCGAAAATTTCCGGCTCATGGTGCGGTACCTCCGTGCGGTCGCGGACGGGTCGGGCGACGAACCCGCGCCTCCTCACCCTCTCCCCTGGGAAGGGATCTATCACCCCGACGCACCCGACCCCTTTGTCGACCTTGCGTCCTACCGCGCCTGGCGGCCCCGGCGCCATCCCTCCTCCGTCGGGATCGTCTTTTCCCGGACCTACTGGGCGAACGGCGACCGGGAGGTCGTGGACGCCCTTGTCAGGCGTATCGAGACCTTCGCCGACGTTGTCCCGGTCTTCTGTCTCTCCATGGGCGACCGGGAACTCGGCGCACGGCCCGGCGCCGAGGTGGCGGCAGAGTGGTTCGCGGGGGGGACAGACTTTGTCCTGAACCTCCAGCCCGTCTTCCATGCCCCGTCCGCCGACGCGGCCGGCGCTCTTCCCCGGCAGGTCGACTGCCCTGTCGCCCATCCGGTGCTCCTCTACCACAGGAGCCGGGAAGAATGGCTTTCCTCCTCTCTCGGCCTTCCCGCCGCCGAGGTCGGGTGGTCGATCGCCCTCCCCGAGTTCGAGGGGATGATCGAGATGCTTCCCGCCGGGACGGAGGAATCCTGCGAGGGGACCCACGACCCGATCCCCGACCGGGTCGAGAGGATCTGCCGCCGCGTCGCGGCCTGGCTCTCTCTCCGGGAAAAACCGGCCGCCGAGAGGAAAGTTGCCTTCATCCTCCATAACAACCCCTGCTCCTCGGTCGAGGCGACCGTCGGCGCCGGCGCCCACCTCGACACCCTCGAAAGCGTCGCCCGGATCCTCGCCGCACTCCGGGAGAGGGGCTACGCTGTCGACCCCCCCACAGACGGGAAGGCGCTCATCGACCTGATCATGGCGAAACGGGCGATCAGCGACTTCAGGTGGACCTCGGTCGGATCGATCGTCAGGTCGGGCGGGGCGCTCGCGGAGGTCACCCCCGACGAGTACGCGGCATGGTTTGCCGAACTCGACCCCTCAGTCAGGGAGACGATGGAAAAGGCATGGGGCCGGCCGCCGGGCGAGGAGGTCGACGGCATCCCGCCTGCGATGGTCCACGAGGGACGTATCGTCGTCACCGGCGT
Organism: Methanofollis ethanolicus; assembly: GCF_001571385.1. Lineage (NCBI taxonomy): Archaea > Methanobacteriati > Methanobacteriota > Methanomicrobia > Methanomicrobiales > Methanomicrobiaceae > Methanofollis > Methanofollis ethanolicus. The sequence goes on from NZ_BCNW01000001.1 coordinate 468,140, forward strand.
CAGATTCGGGAACGCCGTCGTCTGCGTCCAGCCGAAGCGGGGGTGCGCCGGGGCGAAGTGCGACGGCACGGTCTGCCGCATCCTTCACGACCCGGAGACGCTGCCCACCCACCAGTACCTGGCGACCTACCGGTGGCTGGAGCGGGTCTTCAGCGCCGACGCTATCGTCCACGTCGGGACGCACGGCAACCTTGAGTTCCTGCCCGGAAAATCGGTCGCACTCTCCGGCCGCTGCTTCCCGGACATCGCGATCGGGACGGTCCCGCACCTCTACATCTACAATGCCGACAACCCGCCCGAAGGGACCATCGCCAAACGCCGGGCCCATGCGACGCTCGTCGACCACATGCAGACCGTGATGCAGGCCGCCGGCCTCTACGGCGCCCTCAAGGACCTTGAGGCATTGCTCGACGAGTACGGCCGGGCCAGAGGGAACGACCCTGCCCGTGCCCACGCCCTGGAGCACCAGATCCTCGACGCCATCCACGAGGCCGGACTGGAAGAAGAAACAGATCTCGCCGGACTGGAGGCGGGCCGGCAGGACTTTCCGGCCTTCGTCGCCCGGACGCACCGGGAACTCGCGAAGGTGGCGTCCTCCCGCATCCCGGACGGCATGCACATCTTCGGCTCCCGCCCCGAAGGGGCCGACCGCATCAGGTTCATCCAGGCGGCGCTCAGGTTCGACGACGCCCTCGGTTCGGCCCTCTTCGGCCCCGACGACGACCCGGCGGCGGTCGGGACGCGTGACGGGGCCGAGGCCGCGTTCGTCGATGCCGTCCTCCGGGGTGCCGACGCCCGGACGGCGGTTGAAGAGGCCTGCGGCAGGCCCCCTCTCCCCGGCACCGCAGACGCCGTCGCGGCGATGGCAGAGCAGGCGCGGAGTATGGCCGCAGCGCTCGACGCCTCCGCCGAGACCGAGAGCCTCCTCCACGCGCTGGACGGTGGCTTCGTCGAACCCGGTCCCGCAGGCCTGATCACCCGCGGCCACCCCGAGGTCCTCCCGACAGGGCGAAACTTCTATTCCCTCGACCCCGCCTCCGTCCCCACCCGTGCGGCGTGGGCCGTCGGGAAGAGACTCGCCGATGCGCTCATCGCCGGGTATCGGCAGGAGCACGGGGAGGACCCCCGCTCTGTCGCGATGTACTGGACGTCCTCCGACCTGATGTGGGCCGACGGCGAGGAACTTGCCCAGATGCTCGCCCTCATCGGGGTCGAACCGGTCTGGCGCGGCGGGAAGGTCGTCTCATTCCGGGTGGTCCCCCTCGAAGACCTCGGCCGGCCGCGTATCGACATCACGGTACGGGCAAGCGGGATCCTGAGAGACTGCTTTTTCCGCTGCATCGAACTGCTCGACGATGCGATCGCCGCTGTCGCCGCCCTCGACGAACCCGACGAGATGAACCCGGTCCGCGCCAACGCCCTGAAGACCGGTACGACGGCGCGTATCTTCTCCAGCAGGCCGGGCACCTACGGCAACGGCGTGAACCTGGCGGTCTACTCCTCGGCATGGAAGGAAGAGAAGGACCTCGCCGGGATTTTTATCGAATGGAACGGATACGCCTATGGCAGGGACAACGCCGGGCGCGACGAACGCGAGGCCTTCTCCGGCCTCCTTGCCGGTGCGGACGCCACCTTCAACAAGACGGCGACCGACGAGTACGACCTCTGCGGGTGCTGCTGCTACTTCGGGACGCACGGCGGCATGACGGCCGCGGCACGGACCCTCTCCGGGAAGCGCGTCCCCGCGTACTACGGCGACACGAGGAAACCCTCGCAGGTGGAGGTCAGGACCCTCGCCGCGGAACTCGGCCGGGTGGCCAGGACGAAACTCCTCAACCCGGCCTGGATCGCGGGGATGAAGAGGCACGGCTATAAGGGCGCCGGAGACATTGCAAAGAGAGTGGGAAGGGTCTACGGCTGGGAAGCGGCGACCGGCGAGGTGGACGACCGGATCTTCGATGCGATCGCGCGGACCTTCGTCCTCGACCCGGAGAACAGGTCCTTTTTCCAGGAGAGCAACCCCTTCGCCCTCGAAGAGATCGGCCGCAGGCTTCTTGAGGCGCAGGGCAGGGGCCTCTGGAGTCCTGACCCCGAGGTGGCCGAACGCCTCAGGGACGCCTATCTGGAGACGGAAGGGTGGCTTGAAGACCGGATCGACGGCGCCGACGGCCCCGTGCAGGGCGGCGGCGTGACCATCACGAACCTCGACGAGATCAGGGCGACACGGCGGCACGAGTAATACAGGGATGACAATGGCAGTGATCGAGACAGAGGACCTGACCCGGACCTTCGGCGATCTCAGGGCCGTGGACAGTTTGAACCTTGAGGTCGGGACCGAGATCTTCGGTCTCCTCGGGCCGAACGGGTCGGGCAAGACGACGACGGTGAAGATGCTGACGACCCTTCTCGGGCCGACGAGCGGAGATGCGAGGGTCTGCGGGTATTCTGTGACGAAAAACCCCGAGCAGGTCCGCGAGCGGATCAGCTATGTCCCGCAGGACATGGCGCTCGACCCGAAACTGACGGGCCGGGAGAATGTCGTCTTTTTTGCAAAACTCTACGGGATCGAGAGCCCGTACGATACCTCGGACGAGGCGATCGCGTTGATGGACCTCTCCGACCGGGCCAACGACCTTGTCCGGACATATTCCGGCGGGATGCGGCGGAGGCTTGAACTGGCGCAGGCGCTGGTGCACGACCCCGAGGTGCTCTTCCTGGACGAACCGACGATCGGTCTGGACGTCGCGGCCAGGCGGAAGATCTGGGCGCACATCACCACGCTGAAGGACCGGGGGATGACGGTCTTCGTGACGACCCACTATATGGACGAGGCCGACCATGCCTGCGACCGGGTGGCGATCATCGACCACGGCGCCGTTGCGGCGTCTGATACGCCGGCGGTCCTGAAGGCCCGCCTCTGCAGCGATATCGTGACAATCCGCGCCACGGGGGAGTACACCGGGGCGAGCGTGGACGGCACCCGGTTTCTCGGGTGCGACGGCGACGAGGTGAGGTTCAGGGCCGAGTGCGGCGAGGAGGCCGGGATCGCACTCGCCCGCGCCCTCACCGCCGCCGGGATGCATGTCAGTTCGATCTCGATCCGGCAACCGACCCTGGACGACGTCTTCCTGGCACTTGTCGGGTCCCAGGAAGAGACGACCGCGTTTGACTTCCACAGTTTCCGGACGATGCTCCTGAGGCGGCGATGAGGCGGACATTCACGTACATCGAGAGGGACTTCCTCCGCTGGGTCCGCGGGCGGACGTCGGTCGTCTCGGCCCTGGTGATGCCGGCGACCTGGCTGATCTTTGTCGGCCTCGCCCTGCCGACCCGGTTCACCGACAACTACCTGGACTTCATCACGCCCGGCATCCTGGTGCTCACCATGCTCGGCACCTCGATGCAGGGCGGGTCTCTGCTGATGTTCGACAAGATCCTGGGCTTCCTCCCGAAGTTCCTGGCGATGCCCGCACCGCGCGAGAGCATCCTTGCCGGCAAGATCCTCTTCATCACGCTCCGCGGCCTCCTCCAGTCCACGGTGATCCTTCTCATAGCGCTCGTCCTCGGGGCGCATCTCCTCGACCCCGTCCTGCTGGTCGAGATGTACGGGGTCCTCTTCCTCTTCGGCATCTTCCTCTCGTCGTTCACGACGACGATGGCCCTCGTCCTCGAGGACCACGACTCCTATGCCGCCTTCAATGCGGTCGTCTCGATGCCGCTCTTCTTTACGAGCAGTGCGCTGATGCCCTACGAGGTGATGCCGGGATGGCTTGCGGTGCTCGCTCACCTCAACCCGGTCTCCTATGCGATCGACGCGATACGTGCGTTCCAGGTCGGGGTCTTCCCGGCGGCGGCCCTTCTCCTCCTCGGTCTCGGGGCGGTGGTCGTGCTCGCGGTCTCGATGACGACGTTCCGGAAGGCGACGGTGTGAGAGGGGGGCGTCACGTCTCGAAGAGTCGCCCGCCCTCGTACCGGGCGATCGTCTCGATCTCGCCGGTGGAGAGGTCGGAGAGGGCATAGTACCGCCCCCCGCACATCTCCGCGACCTCGCGGCAGTAGCCGAGGGTGAGGGGCCGCCCGCTCTCCACCGCCTCCGTGTCGATGACGACTGTCCTGATGCCGGCGCCCGCGATCTCGCCGGAGACGCGGGCGAGTTCCTCCCTGACCGGCCCTGTCCCGCTGTTTGCCCGGCCGTCGGAGATGAGCATCATCAGGGGGATCACCTCGCGGCGTTTCCTCTTCTCCCTCTGGAGGACCTCCATCCCTTTTGCAAGGCCCGCAGCGAGGGGGGTCCGCCCGCCTGTCGGGATTTCGGCGAGGCGGTGGTAGGCAAGGTCGACGCTCCGGGAGAGGGGGAGGACGAGGTCGGCGTCCGTCCCCCTGAAGGCGACGAGGCCGACGCGGTCGCGGTGGACGTACGCGTCTTCCAGGAGAGAGAAGACGGCGCCCTTCGCGCATTCCATTCTTTTCTCCGCACCCATCGAACCGCTTGCATCGACGACGAAGACGCAGGCGACCTCTGCCCTGCCCGTCCGTCCGGCCTTCCTGAGGTCCTGCGGGAGGACGGTGACGGCGAGACCGGGGCCGGGCTTTCTGAACCGCTGTGCGGGTGCGGCCGCCCTGAGGGTGGCGTCGAGGGCGAGGTCGCGCCAGGTGTCGGTCGTGGTGACGGTGGTCCGGCGGCCGCGGCGGTCCTCTGTCGGCGTGGCAATCCTTCGGCCGCGTGCGGTCTTCCTGAGGGTCCGGTCGGGCGTGGTCTCCTTCCAGACCGGGTCTGTTGCGATCGGGGCGCCGATGCCCTTTGTCTCCGTCCTGCCGCCGTCGGGCGGGGGGACGGCGTCGCCCTCGCCGCCGCCGCCAGTCTCGTCGCGGCTGTCCTGCGGTCTCTGGTCGTCGCGGTCGGGCACCATGTCGTCGAGGGTCTGCGGGTCGATCTCCGGCTCTTCGAAGGGTTTTCTCCGCATCCTGTGGGGGAGGGCGAGGGCCATCGCCTCACGGACGTCGGCCGGGAGGACGGTCTCCCGCCCCCGGAAAGCCGCGATCGTCCGGGCCGCCCTGACGACCGTGATCTCGGCGCGGTGGGTGGTGATCCCGAGGGAGATGCAGGCCTCGACGACGGTGCGGACGAGGCGGTCGTCGATCGTGACGCCGGGCAGGAGCGTCCTGGCCCGCACGATCGCCGCCCTGAGGTCGTCCTGCGCCGGGGCGCATGACGCTGCCATCGCTGCGGGGTCACGGTCCCAGGCCTCGGCGGCGGCGATGACCGCCATCCTGGCGTCGGGGTCGGTGAAGCCTTCGACAGTGACCATCAGGCCGAAGCGGTCGAGCAACTGGGGCCTGAGTTCCCCCTCCTCCGGGTTCATCGTCCCGACGAGCATGAAGCGGGCGGGGTGGGTGACGGAGATCCCCTCGCGCTCGACCGTGTTGACGCCCATTGCCGCCGCGTCCAGGAGGACGTCGACGATATGGTCGTCGAGGAGGTTCACCTCGTCGATGTAGAGGATGCCGCGGTGGGCGTCGGCGAGCACGCCGGGTTCGAGGGCGGCCACGCCCTCGCGGATCGCCCGTTCGAGGTCGAGAGTCCCGACGACCCGGTCTTCGGTGGCGCCGAGGGGGAGGGTGACGACCCTGACCCGGCGTTCCGACCGTTCGAGGCCGCCGGTCTCGCGAAGTTTCCCGGCGCAGGTCGGGCAGAATCCGGCAGGGTCGTCCGGGTCGCAGGAGAAGGGGCACCCCTGCACGACGGCGATCTGGGGCAGGACCCCGGAGAGTGCGCGGACGGCGGTGGACTTCGCTGTCCCTTTCTCCCCCCGGATCAGCACGCCGCCGACCCGCGGGTTGATGGCATTGAGAATGAGGGCGAGTTTCATCTGGTCCTGGCCGATGATGGCCGTGAACGGAAGGGTGGGAGGTCGGTCGGTGAGTGCCATACTCCTACCTTTGGTATTGTTGGTATTACTTTTTTGCCACAAAAATGAAGTATGTATCCATAATGGCATCACAATTGCGCATTCCGTGCTATTGTGACATGCCTTCACTCCGCCCTGTACGTCCCCCTGACCCTCTCGGGCAGGACGACCGCCCGGAAACTCTCGGCGAAGTAGCGGTCTGTCATCCCGGCGATGAAGTCCCGCACCTTCTCCCCCTCGCTCGCCTCTTCCCGGTACTCCCGCGAGACCCAGGGGGCGTCGAGGTAGTCGGTGTAGATGGGCGAGTCCCTCTTCTCCTCCGCGAGGTCGGCGGCGTAGTGCTCGAAGAGGGCGGCGAACATCCTCCTGATCTTCGCCTTCTGCGAGGTGAGCCGCGGGTGGTTGTAGACGCGGTCGATGCTGAACCTTTGCATCTGTTTCACCCCTTCGGCTGCGTCGTCCGAGAAGGTGACCTCCTCCTTCCCGAAACTTTCCGTGATGAGATCTTTGATGAGGGTGTCGATGGCCGTCCTGGTGATCGTCCGATAATCGTCTATCCCGAAGGTCTCCCGGCAGGTCGTCGCCAGGTCCTCGTCGTCCGCGTCGATCAGCCCGACCTCGATCGCGTCCTGGAGGTCGCGGCCGAGGTAGGCGATGACGTCCGCAGCCCTGACGACGCACCCCTCCATTGTGGACGGGAGGACGGACTCCCCTCCCCGGATCTCCTCGCATTTCGATTTGAGGGACGCCGGCGTGAGGGGCCCTGCCGGGACGAGGCGGCCGACGAAACTCTCGCCGTCGTGGCAGAGGACGCCGTCCAGGGTCTGGAGGGTGAGGTCCAGGTCTTCGATGACGTCGAGGAACTGGACGCTCTGCACGTTGTGCCTGAAGGCGCCGACCCCCGCCCGCCGGCAGATCGCGTCGAGGCACTCCTCCCCCGTGTGCCCGAAGGGGACGTGCCCGATGTCGTGGCCGAGGGCGACGGCCTCGATCAGGTCTTCGTTGAGGCCGAGGGCCCGGCCGATGGTGCGGGCGACCTTGGAGACGAGTTGCACGTGGAGGACGCGGTGGGTGATGTGGTCGTTGTCGATGAGGGAGAAGGGCGGGCGGATGACGGGTTCCTCCGCTCTTGCGCCCCTCTTCCTGATGGCTGAGGTGTTCTGTGCGGCATAAGGGGAGTACGTCCTCTCGACCGCGGCCTGGCGGCGGCGAACTTCTTCGAGGATGGCGGGGGAGATGTCCATAGGAGGGGGGAGGGCGGGGGCGGTATTTGGGGCTTTCGCCCTCACACCCTCTCGAAGTCGATGTAGCCCCTGTACGGGTCGGTGCGTACCAGGCGGACGCGGACCTTCCGGCCGACGGAGAGGCCCTCCTCGCCCTCCATGACCCGCCCTTCGATGGGGGGCGAGACAATCCTGACGTACGTCCCTTTCTCCGAGGCACCGGTGACGAGGGCGTCGAAGGTCTCGCCGATCCGGTCCTCCAGGAGCACCGCGGCCGCGGCCTTGCGCATGAACCTCTCCACCTTCTCGGACGCCCTCTCCCTGTCGGTCAGCCATGCGGCGAGGCTTTCCAGATCGTCGCGGGTGTATGGGGTCCCCTCTTCCCGGAGGGCCGCCTTCACCTGCCTCTGAATGATCACGTCGACGTAGCGCCTGTTCGGGGCGGTGCCGTGGGTGTAGTCGGTGACCGCGAGGCCGAAGTGGCCGTATGGCGGTTCGCCGGGGTCGAGGGGCAGGTAGATGCCGTGGCCGATGAGTTTCACGATCGTCAGGGAGAGGTCGGGGAAGCGTTCGGGGTCGGCCGTCTTCCGCCGGAGGAGAAATGTCGAGAGGGCCTTCGCGCTGGGTTTCTTCGGGAGGCGCCAGCCGTAATCCGCGGCTGTCGCCACGATCCCGTCCCAGTTCTTCGGCGTCAGGACGACCCTCTGGACCATGGGGACCCCGGCCCTGCCCAGGTACTCCACCACCGCCCCGTTCGCCCCGATCATGAACTCCTCGATGAGGCGCCGGGCCGCGTTCTGCCGCGGGACGACGAGGTCGGTCACCCTTCCCTCCTCCATCACCGGCGCCGCCTCGATGGTTTCGAGGTCGAGGGCCCCCTGCTCCATCCTGTGTCGTCTCAGTCTCCGGGCCGCCTCGTCCTGCATGCGGACCTGCTCCTCCAGGCCGGGGACGTCGGCGAAAATTGCGGGCGGATCTCCAACGCCTTCCAGCCAGTCCCCGACCTCCTCGTAGACGAGTTTCGCCCTGTTGCGGACGACCGCCCGGGAGATCCCGCCGGGCCGGGTGCTCCCGTCCGGGCGGACGGTGTACTCGATGACGACCGCGAGGCGGGCCTGGCCGGGGAGGAGCGAGGTGATCCCCTTCGAGAGACGGTCCGGGAGCATGGGGAAGGTCTCGACCCCGGTGTAGACCGAGGTGCCGTTATGGGCGGCGTGCCGATCGGCCGCCGACCCCCTCGGCACGGAGGCGTCGACGTCGGCGATCGCCACCCGCACACGGATCTCGCCGCGGCCTGTGCGTTCGCAGCACTCGATCTGGTCGAGGTCCAGGGAGTCGATGTTGTCGATGGACGACCAGAGGAGGGACGAGAGGTCGCGGACGCCGTGCGGCACGGCCGGCGCTGCGATCGCCTCGACCTCCCTCTCGACGGCCGGGGGGAACCGGGGTTTGAACCCGTACTCCTGCATGGCCTCCCGTGCGATCGCCTGCAGGTCGATGGGGGGATGGGTGGTCATCATACGGGAAGGGGAGACCCGCGAGCATAATTATCTTCTGGCATGCCCCACGGGGATGGGCGCCCGATGTGTATGATGACGTCTCGAAAAAATCCCTCATGGGCGCCAGATACAGGATAGTAATAATTAAATCGTTTATATGCGGAAAATACGTATGGAATCAGGCAAATCAGCAATCACTCTCATCATTCTGGGAGCGATCATCTTCGCCTGTGGATGTACGGGGACGGCGAACCCCTCCGTTGCAGAGGGGAGTATGCAGGAGAACGTCGTCGTACAGGTGAACGTCGTCGGAGTCCTCCTGCCGCTCACCGGCGACTCTGCGGAGGGCGGCGAGGCATGCCGCGTCGCCCTGGAGGTTGCCGCCGAGGATATCAACGAGTACTTCCTTTCGATCGGGTCTGACCACCGGGTACGGCTTGTCGTCGAGGACACGGCGACCGATCCCGCCGTTGCCCTTGAAAAGGTGAAGGCGTTCGACGAACAGGGGATCAGGACCGTCATCGGGCCGGGTTCCAGTGCCGAACTGGAGGCGATCCGCACCTATGCCGACGAGCACGGGATCCTGATCGCCAGCACCATGAGCACGGCGCCGTCACTTGCGATTGCCGGTGACACCATCTTCCGGTTCGTGCCGCCTGACACCTGCCAGGCCGATGCGATGGCACGGTGCCTGGAAGAGGACGGGATCGCGGCAATCGTCCCGGTCTGGCGCGGCGACATCTGGGGCGACGAACTCCAGATCCTGACGGCGACGGCGTTCAAGACCAGGAACGGCACGGTCCTCGACGGGGTCAGGTATACGCCGGGTTCGAAGGACTACACCGGCGTGATTGCGGCACTCGATCGCGAGGTCGGCGAGGCCATTGCAACGCATGGCGCAGAGAAGGTCGGCGTCTATGCAGTCACCATCGAAGAGGTGTCGGCGATCATGGCGGCCGCGGCAGAAACGGAGAACCTCACGCAGGTCAGGTGGTACGGGTGCGACGGCAACATCCTTCTCGAAACGCTGACGAGGCCGGGGGATGCGGCCCGCTTTGCGGCGCAGACGAACTTCACCGCCCCGACGTTCTGGACCACTCGCGTCAGTGCCTCCTGGAAGGACACCCTCCAGACGATCCAGGGCCGCCTGGGACGGCAGCCCGACGGTTCCGGCCTGGCATCGTACGATACGCTCTGGATTGTCGCACTGACCGAAACCCAGACCGATTCTAAGGATCCGTCTGAGTTGAAAGCTGCTTTAACAGGTACTACGGCTATGTTCAGCGGAAAATTGTGTGCAAAGGTTGACCTTGACGAGGCCGGCGATCGGTCGACCGCACACTATGGTTTCTGGTCGGTGAAGGCCGACGGCGATGCATACAGGTGGATGCAGGTTGCCAGGTACGATATCTGGTCTGCGGGTGTGCCCTCTAAGTTCGTACGGGTCGACGCCTGAACGTCGCGGGGGAATGCCAGGCCCCCTTTTTTTGTTGTTTCCGCCGGTCGAACATGATCGGCGTGCCTCTCCTTTTCCGGCGGGGTTTTGCACCATTGCACCTGTTTTCTCTCCTTCGCGCCGGTATTGCACCGGGGAGATCCGTCGCCGGCAGCCGTTGATCAGGCAACGGGGCCGTGCACGCCGGGTGCCCGCCGACGTTTGCACCAGCCCGCGTATCGCAGCACCATACGCCACTCCCGCGGGCGTGCCGTATGTTCTCCGGATCGTGTGTAAATTTCCCCGGGTATCTGTACACACTTCTCTCTCTATACTCTGTACGCAGATACACCTCAGGAACGCTCCCCTTCTGCGGCCGGATCATTTCCACCGCCCTGGTGCAAACCGGGCGCGAAGGTGGAAGGGTCGGGGTCATCGTCGATCCAGACATCCGCTTTTGCCATCCAGTCGCGGTAGGCCCGGTGGTCGAACGAAAAATAATGCTCCCGCCTTTTCATCTCGATACCGAAACGCTCCTCGGCTACCGTGGCGTCGATGAGGCTCACGGCCGGGCACTTGTCCAGGATGCCGGCATGGGTCGCCCTGCTGTTCGTGTAGCCGTGGAGCAGGCGGTAGGTCTGCTGGTACGAGAGGCCGAGGGTCTCCTGCAACATATGGACCGTGAACGCGTTCCAGCCCATTGTTTTAACGGTCTCCAGGGCCGCCGCCTCGTTCCTGGTCAGCTTCGTCTCCTGCCCGCCGGTGTCGCCGTTGATCGCAAGGAACAGCCTGCGGGCATAGGCGAAGTCCTCGCGGTCGGCGATGAGGCTCCCGTCCTCGTCCCGGTCCCGCCGGCAGGCGTGGAGGAGGGCGGAGGCCTTGATAAGGTCGAAGAGCATGGCCGGGTTCCGGCGATTCCTCGCGGTCCGGAAAGAGATCCGCGTCGAGAAGGGGATGCGGACGTGGTAGGTCTGTTCCTTGACGATCTCCCAGATGGCGCGGCAGACATGGACGTCGGCGTCCTCGTCGTCGCCGCGGCGCTCTGCCTCGGCCATCTTCATGTGGGCGAGCACCCTCTCGTCCTGTTCCTTCGAGTCGTCGATCCAGACGGTGAGCATGCGGTTCATCACCTGGTCGTCGCCGACACTCTCCACTTTCGCGAGCCACCAGACGCACCTCTCCGGGATGGTGCAGACACGCAGGCGCCTTTCGGTGGTGAGGGTGCGGTGCTCGATGGGTTCCCGGAAACCGGCGGTGGCGCTCTTCAGGAGTTCCTGCATGTCGTCGGAGAGGGAGACGTCGTCGAAGAGGAAGACGGTGCCCGGCCGCAGGGAGTCGTGGTAGTAGAGGGCCTTGTCGGAGACGGTGCCCGTGAGCCTGAAGGTTTCCGGGATGAGGGTGAGCATGGTGGTGCAGGCATGGGTCTTGCCCTTGCCGGAGTTCCCGGAGATGGCGACGTGGAGGCCGTTCGTGTTCTCGACAGACTGCGAGGCGACCGACATGATCAGGCACTCGGCGACGATGGTGTCGCCGACGTGTTCCCGGTGGAAGGTGTCGAGGAGGAAGGCGATCGGGTCGCCGTCCTCCAGGATGGCGAGGGCCTTCTCGCGATATGCAGGGTCGGGCGCCGGAGGGTTCGGTGGCGGCGCCTCCTTCCGCTTTTTCTTCGGCTCGTGCATGGCCCGCAGTTCCGGCCACCTCTGCTTCCCGCCGCCGCAACTCGCGTGGTGGCACCCGGCATGGACCGCACCGTTCGGGAACTGGACGGCGAAGGCGCCGTCACGGTGGGCGGTCGAGAAGGGGCAGTCGGCGAGGACGTGGAGGGTGCCGCCCTGCCAGGGGCGGGTGGAACGCACGGCGAGGCCGTGCTCCGAAAGCCATGTTGCAAGGTCGATCTTCCCCCCTGTCGGCGGTGTCGGGGCCTCGGTGGGGAGGCGGGTGGCGATCTGTCGAAGTTTGTCGGCCGTGACGATCTCCGCGTGCTCCGGCACCGAGAGGAGCTTCGCCCGCCTGTGCGGTCGCTCCGCCGTGTTGTCCCCTTTGCGCGAGCAGGTGCCGTAGAGTTTCCAGATCCGTGCGGCGTTCGCGTTCGCGGTGTCGACGGTGACTTTTTCGTCGGAGAACAACGCGTCGAGGGTGGCGAGCACCCCTTTGACGAGTCCCCCGTCGTCGTTCGGGAGGTCGACCGCGTAGAGGAGATGGGCCCCGTTCCCGGAGTCGGCGCGTATGGGTTCGGGGAACCCCTGCTCGTCGAGCCAGCGGGCGATCGCGTCCGCCCGCCTGAGGGCGGCGGCGTGCTCCTCCTCCGTCGACGACACCCCGCCCGGCCGCACCGGGTCGAGGTCGACAGGCAACCAGCGGCGGCGCACGATGTCGGCGTCCGAGGTCGTGGCGTCGGAACGGGTTAGCCGCATCTTCACCCTGTTCGCCCGCCGGGCCAGGAGGGCGGGGTCCACCTCGTTCAGGGTGACGTAGATCCCGCGGACCTCCGGGTCGGTGTCGAGTGCCTCCGCACACGCGGCGAGTCTTGCGAAGTCGTCGAAGTAGCCGGAGTGCGTCGCATAGTCCCCGAGCGCCCGCACCTCCACCACGCCGCCGGAGAACAGGGCGGCAAGGGCCTGAGCCGGGGTGTCTCCGGTCGACGGAGACGCGGCGGTCTTCCCGGGTCTGGTGTTGGCGCACGGGGGATCGTGAAGGCTGCCGTGTATTTTTTTCGTGCTGTGCATGCCTCTCCGTCGGCGACGGGGGTCTTAAGCCTGACTTAACCGGGGTTAAAATAGATGTCCCGGTTGTTATTCCGCCCCGGGTCCGGACACTGTCCGGGGCGGATGCCGGTGGGAAAAATCGTTACTGCACTGGAGACTGGTTTACCGGGCCGGTGTATATTCCGGAACCAAGCCACCAGTCATCATCGATCTTCACACCATACACCAGTTTTGATTCGAGCGTCCGGTTGTGTGTGGGATTGACATACTTTATCGGGTAAAACCCGCTTCCATTCCTGACTGCATCGATGGTACCCCGGAGGAATGTCCCTGTCTCTCCCTCATCCATACGGTTTACTCCGACCTTCTCGGGATTGACCGGGTGGGCGAGGGTCGTGCCGTTGAAGTCGTAGGCGTAGATATAGAGTTCGCCCCTGACAAATGAACCATTCGGGTTGTTAAATTCTGCAAGAGCTTTCTCTTTGCCGTTTGCTTTCACATAGGCGGCTGCACTCTCAACGAAGGCGACGAGCGTTTCATTGGAGGTGTAGTTCTCCTGCTGAATGTCAGTACTTCCCGGCGTTGGAGTGGCCACGCCGGGCTGGTTCTGTGTGCACCCGGCTGTTACAAGAAACAGGCCGAGAACAAGCAGAATCAGGAATGAAATCGACGATTTTTGCATGATATTAATGCGATTTTTCCGTTGATAAAGATGCTGTCTCAACGAATGTCCGGGAGGGAGTTATTATCGATAATTCCGCTCTATCTAGGGCTATTATCCGCAATATCGGCTATTCTGGAGTCATCATGGGGTCCTCGACGTTCCCGGTCTACGCGGCGGTCAGGTTTGCCGAACTTTTCCGGACAGCGGGATCGTGCTCGCCTTCGACCTCCCTGACGTCCGCTTCGATGCCGGTCATGATCTGTCCTCTCCAGAATTGATCCTGCCGGGGCGGCGATCACGTTTTGTGTCCTGGTCGGATCGCCGGAATGATCGTGAACTGTCTCCCCATTGAACACATTTTGTATACGGCCGTATACATTTTTGATACGCGATCGGGCAGTTCATCCCCTCGATGAAACGTGTGAAACTTCGCCGGTCTTACGATATCTCTCCGAGGATCGTCTCGATCTGTTTCCTGAAATGCGGGAGGTCGGTGCGGGTCGTCTCCCAGATGATCCTCATGTCGACACCGAAGTAATGGTGGATGAGTTTGTCCCGCATCCCCGCGACGGCCCGCCACTCCACCCCGGGGTGCGCCTCCCTGAAATCGGCCGGGAGATTCTTCACCGCCTCCCCGATGATTTCGAGGTTTCGTATGACGGCGTCCTGAGTCTTTGTATCTCCGAGAAAATCGTCGAGAGTGATCGAGCCTGTATAGCGTTCTATGCGGTCGATGGCTTCGAGAATGTCATGACAATAGAGGAGGGGATCGGGCTCAGACATAGGCCGTCTCGCGTCCTATCCTCTCCCTCATCACCGGCTTGATGGCGGCGGGTGTCACCAGGTCGACCCGGGCGCCGAGCTGTTCGGAGAGGAACGCCTCCAGCTCCATGAAGGTGAAAAAACCGACCGGCCTGGAGAACTCGACCAGGATGTCGATGTCGCTCTCCGGCGTCTGCTCGCCGCGGGAGACCGACCCGAAGACGCCGATCTTCGCGACGTGGAAGCGGGTCGCGAGCTCGTCCTTGAGGTCTGCAAGGGTGGCGAGGACGGTCGACCGGGAGTGCATGAGGGGTGATCGGCGGGGGAGCGGGATAAATGTTGTGGGGTGTGGGGCGGATGAGAGGATCTCTGGCGTAAGTCTTGGTCGTTTGTATTTTTGGTAGAATTTTTATTGGTCGGGATCTCTTCGCCGCGGATCAGATCGTGAAAAGAGCGGCGAGTTTAGCATTGACCTCGTCCCTGAGGTCGTCGTCGAGTTCTCCAAGTTCGCCGACCATCAGGTCTTTCAGGACTGTTGCGATCTTGTCCAGCCTGATCACCGAATTGACCTTCAGGCCGCTTTTCGAGAAGCCTGCGTGTGACGTGGTGACGATGATCTCTGCCCGACCCGCTCTGGCAGGAATTTTTGATGAGATGAATGCGAGAACGACGTCGCGGTCCCCTTCGTGGAGGACGAGTGCCGGACGCAGTTTTGCCGCGGTGAGGTCGGTGAAAGGGAAGGGTATCAGGACGATCTTTCCTTTCATCGGTACACGACCTTCAGGTCCCTGACGGTATAGAGGTCGGGCTCCTCCTCCAGGAATGCGGAGAGCGACCGCTCCGAGAGTTTCATCATTGCTGCGGTCTCCCTCTCCTGGAGGAGTTCGTCCAGCTTTTCGGTGAGCACCCTGATGCTCTCCTTGATCTCCCTGACGTCCGCTTCGATACCGCTCATGGTGTACCTCTCCGGGAATTATGCAGATGATCGGCGGGACGGAACTATCAATCTTTGCGTTGTGGGATGCAATTGTCGGCAGGACAGGGGAATGGGATCGTACGACTCTCCGGTGGGCTCAGACATAGGCCGTTTCGCGTGTTATCCTCTCCTTCATCACCGGCTTGATGGCGGCGGGCGTCACCAGGTCGACCCGGGCGCCGTCGCAGGTCTACTATTTCTCCTTCTGCAAGGTCGCTATCCCCGACGAGGCCTCGGCGAGCGAGCCAGGAAGCAGTGCCATGGCGATAGGCGGCGCGGGGGATTGCTCCGTCATCTTCACGCCCGAGGAACTGGAAAAAACGTCTTACCGGAAAATGGACACGGGAGAGGACGATTCAGGGTCCTCTTCATAAAAGGTGGGGATGTATCGGGCCCGGCGTGATGGATTGGCCGATCACTCCCCGATCTCCCCCCGCACCGTCAAAAACACCGGCCCGCGGACATCCACCTTCCTCTTATTATCCGTGATATACCGCATCGCCCATTCGGGTATCTTCACGTTGATGTCGGAGGGCGTCTTCGCCATCTTCGTCTGCACCACAACGCCCTCGCCGACCCTCGCCGCCTCCTCGATCCGTGCCGCCGCCAGGTTCGCCGCTGCCATCAGGTACGAGATCCCGGTCGGGGCGCCATTCGCCCGCGCGTCCGCGAACTTCTCGGTGTCAGGGACGCCGAGCACCTTGCCGTCCTGCACGAAGACCTCGTTGAAGGTCGCCGGGCCGCAGAGTTTCGAGTTCTCCTCCGGCTCCTCGACATAGACCCTGATGTTTCGGCCCGCGAACGCCCCTTCGAAGGCGACGAAGGAGCACGGCCCCACCGCCGTGGCGTGCTCGGTCGCCGCCGCCATGATCGCGGAGACGAGACGCCGCCCCTCGACGGTCCGCGGCTCCTCGCGGAGACCGATCGCCGCCGCGATATCGCGGTCGGTGAGAGTGCGGGGGAAGAACTGCGGATACGTGAGTTTGCGGACGTCGTTCGCCTGGTACAGGATCATCGCCAGACGCTCGACCCCCAGGCCCAGGTTCATCACAGGCACGCCGACGCCGTACTCGCCCAGTGCCGAGGGCGAGTACATGCCGAAGGTGGCGACCTCCACCCACCCGATCTCCGGGTGCTTCGCATAGACCTCTGTCTGGGTGTCGGGGATGTAGTACTTCGACCTCTTCTCGTCAGGACGGAACTCGAAGTCCTCGAAGCCGAAGGCAGAGAGCAGGGCCTCGGAGACCGCCTTGCCGTCCTCGATCGTGACGTCCTCGCCCGCGATGATGCACGAGGCCGAGTGATAGGTCATGAGGCGGGTCGGCCCCTCCTCCTGCTCCCGGCGGAAACAGCGGTCGATCGAGAAGAGGCGGATCGGGTGGGCGTAGTGCTCCCACATCGACCCGAGAGAGAGGAACCACCCGCTCGTCATGTGGGAGCGGAGGGTCGTGTGCGAGGACTCGGGCTCAAGACTCCTGAACTCCGGGAAGACCGCATCCAGGACCCGGACCACCAGGCCGTCGTCGACCGAGAGAGAACCGGCGATCTCGTGGGTCAGTTCGTCGCCGTCGATCTCGGCCTTCTTGTAGGCGTGGAAGATCTTCTGGAGTTTCTCCTTCGCCTCCTCGGTCGTCACCGGCGCCTCCGCGTACTCGGCACCGATCATTGCCATCACCTGCTCCATCTGGCGGTCTGAGATCCCGATATTCGGCCGCGGCAGGCCGCCGAGATAGAAGACCCGGTCCAGGACCGCGCTCGCCTCGGGGCCGAACTGCCTGTAGACGTCCGACTCCTCGATCATCACCGGGACGCGGGCCTCGTCGAAGCCCATCGAGAGGTACACCTGGCGGAGCCTCTCGATCGTCTCCGCGATCGGGTGCGGCCTCGCACGCGTGTAGGCCTTCCGCGGGTACGTCTCCGCCAGGGCCGGCGGCGTCAGCACCTCGGGGCCCCGGTGCCATGCCTCTTCAAAGTCCTTCCTCGACAGTTCCTTCCTTTCCTCTGGATCAAATCTCATTCTGTTTCATCCCCTCTCTCTGTTCTCTCCATCAGGACGACCCTGGATATGGGGCTTTCGTCCACGATCCGGTAGTTTGTGCAGTGTCCGGCGACCTCCTCCGCAAAGCGGCGGATCTCCTCGTGCGCCGGCATGTTCTCCCGCGACAGGCGGTTACGACTGTATCCGAGATACATGTATCCCTTGATCTCGATAAAACGTGCGCCCGACGCCTCGTACTGCTCGGCATATCCGGCCGGGTCGATGTCGTTGATACCCTTCACGACTGTCGTCCTGACCGCCGACCTGCGGCCGGAGAGGAGTTTGAGACTCTCGTGGATCCTCTCCCACGACCCCTCCTCCGCCGGGTTGCAGAGGGGGAGGTAGGTCTCCTCGTCCGGTGCGTCCAGGGAGATATAGGTCTGGAAGGGGTGACAGCGAGCGATAACGTCGGGCCGCGTCCCGTTCGAGACCAGGAAGGTGGTGAAGCCCTCCGCGTTGAAGAGGTCGATCATCTCGGGCAGGCCCGAATACAGGGTCGGTTCGCCGGAGAGGGAGATCGCCACCATCGTCGGGTCGAGGGCCTCGGCAAAACGATCGGGTGTCACGTACTGCGAGACCTTGTACCCGGAGAGCGCCCTCTTCTGGAGGCCGCGGACCTTTTCAAGGATCTCCGCGGGCGTGCACTCCCTCTCCGCGGAGACATCGTGCTCGAAGGACCGCCAGCAGAAGAGGCAGCGCTGGTTGCAGCGGAGAGTCGGTGTCATCTGCACGCAGCGGTGGCTCTCGATCCCGTAGAACTGGTGCTTGTAGCACATCTCGCCGCCCTTCAGGGCGCGCTTGTTCCACATGCACGGCTTCACGGCCGCCGTGGCGTCGGGGGAAAAAAACTGGTAGCCCTGCTTTTGCAGGGCGACCCGTGCGTCTTCACATCGTGGAGATCGCATCGATACCAAGGGTTTCGAGAGATTCTTTCAGCGTGTTCTCTGCAGCCTTCACGAGAGTGAGCCTGCTCGCCCGCGTCTCCCCCTCGCTCTTCAGCACAGGCACGTACCGGTAGAAGGTGTTGAACTGGTCGGCGAGGTCGCGGGCATAGGTGGCGAGGAGGTGAGGCCGGAGTTCGCGGACCACCTGGTCGATCACCGCGGGGAAACGGGCGATCTGTTTGGCAAGGGCGATCTCGTGCTCGTCCGCGTACGCGAAGGCCTCGTCGAAGGCCCCGGCCTTCTCCAGGATCGAACAGGCGCGGGCATGAGAGTACTGGATGTACGGGCCGCTCTGGCGTTCGAAGTTCAGGGCCTCCTTCCAGTCGAAGACCGTCGACTTCTCCGGCGAGATCCTGACGATATCGTAGCGGATCGCGGAGATGGCGACGGCGCGGGCGATCTCCTCGCGCTGTTCGGACGGGAGTTCGGGCCTCCTCTCCGAGACCTCGGCGAAGGCCTTGTTCGTCACCTCGGCGACGAGTTCGTCGGCCGAGATGAACTTCCCGGCCCGCGTCGACATCGAGCCCTCGGGCAGGGAGACGAACTCGAAGATGACGATCTCCGGGGCCTTCTCGCCCAGGAGTTTCAGGGTGCACTGGAGCTGCGAACCGATCAGTTTGTGGTCGGCACCCAGCACGTCGATCATGCGGTCGGAGTTCCGGCCCTTCCAGGTGTGGAAGGCGAGGTCGCGGGCCGCGTAGACCGACGTCCCGTCAGACCGGCGGATCACGTAGTCCTTCTCGAACCCGCACTCCGTCAGGTCGAGAGAGAGCGTGCCCTCGTGCTTCGCCTGGGGCAGGCGGTCGATCCGGTCGATGATCCTCTCCATGTCGCCGTTCCGCACGAAGTCCGACTCCCAGACAAAGCGGTCGTGGACGACGTTGAGGTTCGCCATCGTCACCTTGAAACCGTCGAGGCAGTGGGAGACGACCTCGCGGAACTTCCTCTGCGTCTCCGGGTCGCCCTGCTCGATGAGCTGCATCAGGTGGTCGACCTCGCCGGTGATCGCGGGCTCTTTCTCGATCTCGCGGTTCGCGGCGATGTAGACGCGGGCGATGTGGTGGTCCTCCTTCTCGTCCTCAAGGCGCTCCTTCGGGACATGGTCGAAGCCCCAGGAGACGATGGCGATCTGGCGGCCCATATCGTTCACGTAATACTGGACCTCCAGGGGGTAGCCCGCCTTCCGGAAGCAGCGGGCCAGGGTGTCGCCGATGATCGAGTTCCTGATGTGGCCGACATGGAGGGGGCCGTTCGGGTTCGCACTCGTGTGCTCCAGGATCACCTTCCCGGCATGTGCCGGGAGGTTCCCGTAGCCGGGCTCCAGGGCTTCCCTGACCGCGTCCTGCACGTATGCGGCGTCCACGTGGAAGTTGATGTACGGGCCCTTCGTCTCGACCGTGATCCCTGCGTCGGCAAGACGCCCGGTGAGATCTGCCGCAAGGTCGGTCGCGATGACCATCGGGGACTTTCTCAGTTTCTTCGCGAGGGAGAAGGCGACGGTGGTCGCATAGTCCGCGTGCTCGCCGCCGTCTGTGAGTTCGACTGTCTCTTCTCCGGTGCACGCCCGGAGCGCCTCTTCTATCTGCCGGTAAGTTTCAAGGAACATTCAGTATCCCGTCCTGTATCTGAGGATCGCTGCAATCCCGCCGAAGGCGGAGTAGAGCATCGAGCCCTCTTCGAAGTCGTCTGAGATGATCTCGACCTTCGCACTGCTCTGGTCGGCGAGGGTCGTCATCTCCTCGATGATGTCGACTTCCTCCTCGATCTGGAGGGGGGAACTGCACTTCGGGCAGTTCCCGAGGTCGATATCCTTTGTCGTCTTGCCGGGCTCGGTCTTCACCGTCTTCTCCTCGCCGTAGCCGCAGTTCCCGCACCTGATCTTCAGGCGGGACTCGCGCAGCCTGTCGGAGAGGATCAGGACCGCGACGGCGCCGTCCTCGAGGTTCTTTCGCACGCTCTCCTCGCCGTAGGCGGCGACGCCGTCGTCCTTGACAAGTTCTTTCAGGAAGCGGTTCATCACTTCCTTCTCCTTGACGACCTCGACGCCCTTCAGGGCGTCCTGTGCGTTGTCGACGAGTTCGGCAAGGCCGCTCTCGTTCGTGTACGCGACGTCGAAGAGGCCGAGCACACGCTTCTGGACCTCGTGGTGGAGGAAGCCACCCTCGTTGAACTCCTCTTTCGTCGGCGACGGGCCGCCGATCAGGAGGCCCTGGAAACGGTTGAAGAAGTCCTTCTCGGCAAGGAAGGTGTCGCTCGCATGGTCGCCGACCTTTTTGTAGAACTCGTTGATGGCGATGAGACGCAGACGCTGGAATCGCACCGACGACTGACCGCCTTTACGCTGCTTGCCCGGCACCATCGAGGTGGACCCCCCGATGGGCTCGATCCTGTTGCCCCGCAGGAAGCCCCAGTACGCCTCTCGCCTGTCGATGACCAGAAGACCGTAGACCTGCTTCTCTTCGAGCATCTGCTTGAGGGGTTCGAGCTCGAAGTTCGAGGAGCAGCGGTACATGTACAGGTTGATGGGCTCGGGCGGGTGGACGATCTCGCACTGGAGGTCGGTGCGGTCGCCGACCGTGCTGACCGTCCCGCAGAAAACGGCCATGCCCTTTTCCGGCGGCCTCTTGAAGTATTTGAGCCGGGAGAGGATGGAAGAGATGGCGCTCTGCACGTTCGTTCGGGTCTGTTTGCTCTTGATGTTCGCGCACTGCCCGAACTCGTCCCGTAACTGGGCGGTCACGTCATAGATCTGCTTGTCCGGGGGGATATAGAGGGAGATGAGCTCGGTGCCGCTCCCTTGCTTCGCTTCGAGGCGTTCGAGCATCTTCTTGAACTCGTATCGCAGCCTCGCCGAGTCCATCTCCACTATATTTTCGGCGTTTTCGGTCATCTCTCATTCACCAGTCATCAAAGCTAGTACTTGTTCTCTTCAGATTCCTATAAATCACACGCATACGGCGATCACGCGGGCGTCCACCTCGGCATTGACGCCATGCGTCCCGTTGAACGGGACGAACTCTTTTGGTTCTTTCGCCGCGTCGGAGAGGGCCTGGCCGTCGGCGAAGGGGATCACCGGGTCGTCGGGGGCGTGGAAGACCGTGACAGGCCGCGGCGATATCGAGGCGACCGAGACGGAGGGGTCGACGGAGAGGAGGAACCGCCGTGCGTCCCCGGCGTACCTGTCGCCGGAGCGGCAGAAGCCCGAGGTCGAGACCCCGATATAGCCTGCGAAGGCCGGGTCGGCCGCCGCCGCCATCGCCGCGTATCTCCCGCCGTTCGACGCCCCCATCGCGTGGACGGGCGTGCCGGGGCAGCGTGCCACCAGCACCTCTCGCGCCGCGATCATGTCCGCGGCGACCGCGTACATCTGCGGCCAGTCGCCCTTCTCGAACACCTCGAAGTCGGCGTCGAAGTCCAGGGGGTGTCCGGGTGTTGCGCCGCCGTTGCCGCGGACGTCCACGATCAGGAAGGCGATGCCGTTCTCCGCGTACTCGATTGCCCGGTCGCGGTGCGCCTCCTTCTTCACCCCGGCGCCGGGTGCGTAGACGATCCCCGCCCGCGGGTCTGCCGGTGCGGCGAGCAGGCAGGCGACCTCGACGTCGCGGTGGAGGACGATCTCCGAGACGGTGACATTCCCGGTCGTGTTCTGGACCGTCTCGTCGTAAGACGGCGTCGGCACGGAGAGGGAGAGGACACCGTCCCCGTCCACTCCATAGGACGGCGCCGCCGTGCACCCCGCGGCCGCCAGGACGACGACCAGCAGGACGCCGAGAACGCCCTCCCTCATCGCAGGCACCGGCAGAGGGCCGCGATCGTCTTCGCGTCCGAGATCCGCCCGTCCCGGCACATGGCGACGGCCTTTGCGAGGGGCATCCTGACCACCTCGATCACCTCGTCGTCGTCAGGGTCGAACTCCCGCGACGGCGTGAGGCCGCGGGCCTCGAAGAGGTAGACCTTCTCGTCGGTGAAACCCGGCGAGGTGTAGATGAAGCCCCGCGGGATGAACTCGTCGGCGGCGATCCGGCACTCCTCGACGAGTTCTCGCCGGGCCGTCTCGATCGGTTCCTCGCCCGGCTCCAGAGTCCCGGCCGCCGCCTCATAGATGTACTCTCCGATGGCGAAGCGGTACTGCCGCACAAGGTAGCAGTCCTCCCCCTCGATAGGGAGCATCACCGCGGCGTTGCCGGGTTTGACGACGACTCTTTCCTTCTCCTTCCCGTTCGGGAGGGTGTACCTGTTCAACTCGACCGAGAGCCTCTTTCCTGTGTAGATCACGGTCATGGCCGCACCTCGTACGGGATCGGGTCCTCGATGCCGAGGGCGCGGAAGGCTTCGAGCCTGAAGTGGCAGGACTCGCAGACCCCGCAGGCGGTATCGTTGGTGCTGTAGCAGGACCAGGTGTGCTCGTACGGCACGCCGAGGGCGAGGC
The DNA here is from genome assembly GCF_001571385.1 of Methanofollis ethanolicus. NCBI lineage: Archaea > Methanobacteriati > Methanobacteriota > Methanomicrobia > Methanomicrobiales > Methanomicrobiaceae > Methanofollis > Methanofollis ethanolicus. The sequence continues at coordinate 490,724 of NZ_BCNW01000001.1, forward strand.
CCCTCTCCAGGATCTCCGTCTTGTTCATGTGCACGAAGGGCGTCATCAACCGGATCGGCTTTTCCTGCGCCGTGCCGAGGTCGACGGCACGCTGGAAGGCCCGGATGAACTCTTCCCGGCAGTCCGGGTAGCCCGAGAAGTCTGAGGACTGCACCCCGATAAAGACCGCGTCGGCGTCGCGGGACTCGGCAAAACTCGTCGCCATCGCCAGGAGGTTCCCGTTCCTGAAGGGGACGTAGGTCTTCGGGACACCCGCGTGCTCCTCCCTGAAATCGTTCACCGGGATCTCCTCGTCGACAAGGGCGCTCTTTCCGAACTGCCTGAAGTAGCCGACGTCCACTTCGAGGAACTCCTTCGCCCCGAGGAGGCCGGCGACCGTCCGTGCGCACTCGCGCTCCTTCCTCTCTGTCAGCTGGCCGTAGTTGAGGTGGAGGGCGAGGACATCGTAGCCCATATCTTTCGCCACATAGGCGAGGGTGGACGAGTCCATCCCGCCCGAGAGGAGGCATACCGCTTTCATCCTTACTTCATCTCCAGGTACTTGTGGAGCTGGATCTGGAAACGCACCGGGAACCCCGACTCGAGCACCCAGCGCGCGATCCCCTTTTCGTCCGCGCCGTACACCGGCGAGACGAAGACCTCGCCCTTTATCGGGCAGTGTTTGAGGACCTTCTCGACATAGGCGAGGTCCTCGTTCGTGCCGACGACGAACTTCACGCTGTCCTTCTCCCTGATATACGGGAGGAGGGAGAGGTCGCTCGTCTCCCCCGACGACGGGCACTTCACGTCCATGCAGACAGAGGCGAAGGGCTGGACAGGCCTGAAGTCCACCGTCCCGTTCGTCTCGATCTCGACGGCATAACCCATCCCCGACAGGCGGCGGGAGGCCTCGACCACCTCGTCCATCTGGAGGAGAGGTTCGCCGCCGGTGAAACAGACCGTCCGGCACTTTTTGCGCCAGAGGTGGTCGAGGAGAGCATCGGCCGCGACCTCTTTCCCGGCGGTTGCGTCCTGCGCCTCCGGCGTGTCGCACCAGGCGCACGCCAGGTTGCAGCCTGCAAGCCTCACGAACGCGGTCGGCCTGCCCTGCTCTGTCCCCTCGCCCTGGAGAGAGTAAAAGACCTCACAGATCCGCATCGGTCGCCTCCGCGTAGCAGGTCTCCGCTTCCCAGACCCGGATCTTCTCGACGCGTGCGTCTCTCCCGTCCGTGCCGCACATCTCGTTGATGAGACCGGCGATCACCCTGGCGAGCACCTCGCTCGTCGGGTCGCCGGTCGTGGTCACCACGTCCTGGAACTGCCGCAGGCAGGCCACCATCGGGTCATCCTCGTTGAGGACCACCTGGTGGTCGAACCGGTCCACGACCTCTTTAATATCATTGTAGTCGATGAGAATACCGGTCGTCTCGTCGGGCGTCCCCCTGATCCAGACCTCGACCCTCCACCTGTGACCGTGGAGGCGGTGGCACTTCCCCTGGTAGTGGAGGAGGCGGTGACTCGCGTCGAAGTAGGTTTCTTTGTAGATACAGGTGACCATCACCTATCATTCGGCGGGTGAGGATATAAGATTATTATAGTGGACGTCCCATGAATACTACAAGATTTCGAGATGATGGAGAATATATAAATTCATTCCGCGCTTTGGTATATACCACAGTGAGGAGTTTCCACATCGAGAAAATCTACTCTAAAGAGGGTATTCAATGGGAATGGGTAAATTTGCAGCCAGAAAGCTGAAGCGTGACGCCAACAGCACCCGGTGGAGCGACAAGAACTACGCTCGCCGCGAACTGATGCTCGATATCAAGTCTGATCCCCTCGAGGGCGCCCCGCAGGCCCGTGGCATCGTGCTCGAAAAGGTCGGTGTCGAAGCCAAACAGCCGAACTCGGCCATCCGTAAGTGTGTCCGCGTGCAGTTGATCAAGAACGGTCGCCAGGTCTCGGCCTTCGCCGTCGGCGACGGCGCGATCAACTTCATCGACGAGCACGACGAGGTCACCATCGAAGGTATCGGTGGCCGTCTCGGCAGGTCGAAGGGTGATATTCCTGGTGTTCGTTTCTGTGTCACCAAGGTGAACGACGTATGCCTCCAGGAAATGGTCCTCGGCCGTAAGGAGAAGCCGCGCAGGTGATCATGATGGTGGAAGAAGTAGAAACTCCTGTCCAGGAACAGGTAGAACAGGTAGAAGAGAAGGAAGCCGGCGTACCGAGGCTCCTTTTCAACAAGTGGGACCTTTCCGAAGTCCAGATCGCCGACCCCGGCCTTCTCCGCTACGTGAACCTCACCTCGATGATCGTCCCGCACTCCTGCGGCAAGCTCTCCCAGCAGCAGTTTGCCAAGAGTGAGATGCTCATCGTCGAGCGGCTCATCAACAAGCTGATGCAGAAGGAACAGAACACCGGCAAGAAGCAGGTCACGATCGGGATCGTCGAGGAAGCCTTCGACAGGGTCAATAAGAAGACCAAGAAGAACCCGGTCCAGGTGCTTGTCGACGCGATCGCCAATGCCGGCCCCCGCGAGGAGACCGTCCGCCTGAAGTACGGCGGCATCAATGTCCCGAAGGCGGTCGACACCGCCCCGCAGCGCCGGGTCGACTCCGCCCTCGGCTTCCTCGCCATCGCCACCTACAACGGCTCCCACAAGAGCAAGCGCTCGGCTGCCGACGTGCTCGCAGACGAGATTATCGCTGCGGCGAAGGGCGATGCAAAGGCCTACTCCGTCTCGAAGAAAGAAGAACGCGAACGTGTTGCAAAGGCTGCACGGTAAAACCCTTTTTTTTGGTTCTGAGGCACTCCCATGACACGAAGAAAAAAGATGGTAGAGCGGGTCACCGAGCTGATGGACAAGCCGGACCGGATCCGCAACATTGGTATCGTAGCACACATCGACCACGGGAAGACCACCCTTTCTGACAACCTGCTTGCAGGCGCCGGGATGATCTCCGAGGAGCTCGCCGGTCACCAGCTCTTCATGGACTCCGACGCGGAAGAGCAGGCCCGCGGCATCACGATTGACGCCTCGAACGTTTCGATGGTCCACGAGTACAAGGGGCAGGAGTACCTCATCAACATGATCGATACTCCGGGCCACGTCGACTTCGGCGGCGACGTCACCCGTGCGATGCGTGCGGTGGACGGTGCGGTCGTCGTCGTGGACGCTGTCGAGGGCACCATGCCCCAGACCGAGACGGTGCTCCGCCAGGCCCTCAAGGAGGGTGTCAAGCCTGTCCTGTTCATCAACAAGGTGGACCGCCTGATCAACGAGATCAAGGTCGACCAGACCGAGATGCAGATCCGCCTCGGGCGTGTCATCGACAAGGTGAACAAACTCATCAAGGGCATGAACGAAAAGATGTACAACGATGGCTGGAAGCTCGACGCCGCACAGGGCACCGTCGCCTTCGGCTCCGCGCTGTACAACTGGGCCGTCTCTGTCCCGTACATGAAGACGTCGGGCGTGAACTTCGGCGAGGTCTTTGACCGCTGCCGCGCCGAGGACATGAAGACTCTCGCCAAGAAGAGCCCGCTCGCTGACGTTCTCCTTGACATGGTCGTCAAGCACCTGCCAAACCCTATCCAGGCACAGGACCGCCGTGTCCACATCATCTGGCACGGCGACTACGAGTCTGAGGTCGGCAAGTCCATGATCGGCTGTGACCCGCACGGTCCTATCGCCATGATGGTCACCGACATCTCCTTCGACCCGCACGCGGGCGAGGTCGCCACCGGCCGTCTCTTCTCCGGCACTCTCCGCCGCGGCGAAGAGGTCTACATCTCCGGCACCGCCGGGAAGTCCAACCGCCTCCAGCAGGTCGGTATCTTCATGGGCCCCGAGAGGATCGAGGTCGAGAGCCTCTGCGCCGGCAACATCGCCGCCGTCACCGGTCTCAAGGACGCGATCGTCGGTTCCACCGTCACGTCGATGATGGACATGACGCCGTTCGAGTCTCTCCAGCACTACTCCGAGCCTGTCATGACCGTTGCGGTTGAGGCGAAGAACATGAAGGACCTTCCGAAGCTCGTCACCGTCCTCCGGCAGGTCGCGAAGGAAGACCCGACTGTCCGCGTCACGATCAACGAGGAGACCGGCGAGCACCTGATCTCCGGCATGGGCGAACTCCACCTGGAGATCATCACCGGTCGTATCAAGCGCGACAAGGGCGTCGAGATCGTCACGTCCCCGCCGATCGTGGTGTACCGCGAGACTCCCACCCAGAAGGCGGGTCCGGTCGAGGGTAAGTCCCCGAACCGCCACAACAGGTTCTACATCGAGCTCGAGCCCCTGAGCGACGAGGTCGTGCAGCTGATCAAGGACGGCGAGATCACGATGAACCTCCCTGAAATCGAGAGGCGTGACATCCTGATCAAGGCCGGTTTCGAGAAGGATGAGGCGAAGAACCTCAGGGCCATCGAAGCGACGAACATGTTCTTCGACATGACCAAGGGTATTCAGTACCTCAACGAGACGATGGAACTTGTCCTCGAAGGCTGGCGCGAGGCCCTTGCGGGCGGTCCGCTTGCCGAGGAACAGGTGCAGAACCTGAAGATCCGCCTCGTCGATGTCAAGCTCCACGAGGACGCGATCCACCGTGGTCCGGCGCAGGTCATCCCCGCGGTCCGTTCCGCGGTCAAGGCCGGCATCCTGATGGCCGGCGACTCCCTCCTCGAGCCGCTGCAGAAGATCCAGATCACTGTCCCGATGGACCAGATGGGTGCCGCAACCGGTCAGATCCAGGGACGGCGCGGTCAGGTCTTCGACATGCAGAGCATGGGCGACACGATCACTGTCTCCGGCAAGGCGCCGGTGGCGGAACTCTTCGGCTTTGCCGGCGACATCCGCTCCGCGACCGAGGGCCGTGCGATGTGGTCCACCGAGTTCGCCGGTTTCGAGGTTGTTCCCCAGGGTCTCCTCCCCGAGGTCGTCAAGGCGATCCGGAAGAGGAAGGGTCTGAAGGAACAGATCCCGAGGCCTGACGATTATCTGGCGTGAGCAGAGGAGCGCACAACCGTTCCCGGGGAATACCCTCCCCACCAATCTTTTTTGGGAGGGGTGTCGTTCTGCTCTTTTCTGCCCGGCAGGGGCGGGTGTGATCTGTTTTTTTCAGGGTGTTTCGATGGTGATGTCTTCTGTTTCCCTGTCGTGGATCTCTCCTGTTCGAACCCGTTGCAATAACTCTTCCTGCACACAATGGCGGGATAAAAAAAGATTTCTTTCGGGTTATCCGGCAATCTCTGTTTCAGATGATCTCCAGAGCGTTTCGAATGCCGCCCCCGTCCCCAGGAAGAGGGCGAGCACCTGCACGAGGAAGCCGAGGACGGGGATGAAGAGAACGATCTGGAAGAGGACGAATCCGCTCACAAACCGCCAGTAAGGGTTCATTGAGGGAGAGAACCGGTCGGCGATCAGGCCGCCGATCCAGGCGGAGACGAAGAGCCCTGAGATCAGGAAGGAGAGTATCAGGAGCATGCCGATGATAGCGGCGAAGGGGATGCCGATGATGGTGATCGCGAGGACAAGGCAGGCGAGCGCACCGCCGAGGGTCAGGCCGATGCCGACCAGCGTGTTGATGATCGGCCGTTCTCTGAGGGTGCCGACGACCGCGCCGAACTGGAGCGGCATGAACCTGATGAGCGCCAGGCCGAGGAGCAGAAAACCGATGGCCGTGATGATCGAGACCGGTCCAGGGATCAGGGAGTCGTCAGGCTCTTGCCGCTGGAACTCGACCGAACCTGCGGTGCCGCTGTTTTCAAGACTTTCCGCACTGACGCTCAACACGCCGGCGACCGCTCCGGCGTTCGAGACGGTTCGCCCCGATATATGGGCGTCCCTGCCGACCGAGGCGTTCTTCCCGATCGTTACCGTGTCGCCGGTGCAGACGACGTTCCTCCCGACCGGGGAGTTGATGTCGATCATGCCGCCTGCGGCGACCACCTTTCCGCCCACGTCGGCGTCGATGGTGACCGTGCCCCCTGCGAGGATCACGTCTCCCCTGACCGGGGCGCGGACGACGACCTCTCCGCCGGCGGCGACCAGGCTTTCGACAGGCGCCTCCACGGTGACGCGGCCCCCAGAGGCGACGACGTCGTCATCGGAGGGTTCGGTGATCACGACGTCTGAGCCTGAGAAAAAGAGAACGGCCGACGAAGGAGGGATCAATACGAGAAGGAAGAGGATGAGGACTGCATACCTGGAGCATCCGGTCATAGTTCCCGTGTGCCCGGAACATATATAGGGTTGTCCGGGTTTGTTATGGCGAGTCCTGTCGTCGTCTCTTCGGGGCTCGACGATCTCCTGATGTGCCCCTGCGTTCTACCGGTGCGTCCCGGCGGGGGTGGGGAGAGGCACCGTGGGTGGTACCGTGGGTGTTTCGCCTCCCGGCGGCGTCGATGTCGGCTGCGTTGCCGAAGGCATGATGACCGGCGTCCGCAGGTAATTCTTTGCGATTGCGCTCACCGTCTCCGTCTCCAGGTCCACGTACACCCGGAGTTGTGCGTCTTTTGTTTCTATTGCGACGGTCAGCACGGTGTCCGACGTTTCCACGCCTCTGGAGGCGCGTGTTATGGTGGTATAGTCCACGCCGTGATCTCGTCGTTTTCAGGGAGATAGTCCTGCACGGTGGCGTTCGCAAGGGCGATCCGGATCACCTCAGTCTTTGTCGTGGTATTGAGATCGGTCGTCTCATTAGTCGGGTGCATGCTCTCTTCAGGCACCGTGCGGACGAGGAGGGCGTGGCCCCAGCGTTCGGGCGACGCCGGCGTCGTCTCGTACACCAGCCACCCGATCCTTGCCCAACCGCCGTCCATGTCTATCCTGGTTCTTGTAAGCAGATGCCACTGGGTCTCATTCTCCAGCGGCTGGATGCCTATGATCTCAAGGGTCGTGAAAAAGTGCAACGGATCTGTGGCCAGGTCGTCGAAGTACCCCACCTTCACGTTCCAGAATATCTCGTCTTCTGGGACGTGTCTGACGTGGGCGATGACCGATCGACCGAAGAGGACGCCGGAGATATCCAGGGCACTCGGGTAGTTCCTGGAGGTCTGCGGGTTAAAATGGGTCCCCAGGATCGGAAATTTCCGGATATCACCATAGGTGGTGTTGAAAAGATAATGCGCGTTCACTCCCCTGTTCCTCCATCCCTCCCCTCCCGAAGATGCGTCCTCCGGAGTCTCGACGATGCATGAGCAGGTGCAGAAATATTCGTTGTCAGGGTCGCCGTCGTTCGGGTACTGGTACAGAACCGTCGTGGCGGCTACCTCCCCGATCCCCGGGTAGTCCCTGACGGTGGTGTGCCGCGCCAGTTCCGTGTAGCCGTCGAAGAAGGTGATCATGGGCCTGAAGCACTCCTCTATCTCCTCGCTGCCGCTGTACGGGCATGCCCCGGCCCGTGCACGGAAGGCGATCGGATCGGCTGGAGACGCGTTGGCATCTCTCACCTCGGCATAGGAGATCGTCCTCCCGTCCGGGAGGATGCGGGCGTAATAGCCGTCGACGCTCGTGTTCTCCGACTCTTCAGGTAGGAAGACGCCGACATATCTGAAGCATCTGGCATTGTCCGGGATAGCGTACGACGGTGCGGGCATCTGGTCGCGCCACTCCGTCACCCGGGCGGGAGAATAGTTCCCGGCAGAGAGGAGGAGCGTGTCGGCCTCGGTGTCCGGGGTCGCCGCGTCCGCCGGCGCCGCGGCAAGAAGGAAGAAGAGAATGAGAAGTCCGGGCACAAGGCCTCTTCCGACTGCACGCGATCGCTCTGTTGCGTCCTGCCTGTCTGCTTCCACGGTTTCGTTCCTCCCCGGCGATCCTTTTGATCCCCGCAGTGCGATATCTCTGTAACAATATATGTCATTTCTGTGCGAATCGTTTACGCGTCGCGGGACTTTCATCCCCCCGAAAGGACGCATCGATTAGAAAAAAGCAGATATCTCGTTTCAAATATTTTCTGCCATTTTTCCTGGGAAAACGCCCGATTCCGCACCTCGCACCTGCTCGATCGCGTTCGATTCAGGTATTATCATCATGACTCATTCTTCCCCTCTGCAAGAACAGGGGCGACGAGGTCTCTGAGCGTCCCGCGATCGCGTGATGTCGTCCAGACACCGATGGCGCCTGATGAACCCGGCGTGAAGATCGTGTTCTGGTGGTATTCATCCAGATCTAAGAAGAAGAGTGCTTCGATGATGGTGATGTTCCGCGGAGAACCATCGACGATATACCTCGTCTCGAATGTCGTGGGCTGAGAGAAGCGGAGGGCGACATAGGTGCTGTTTCGTTTCATCGCTGCCAGTTCTTCCTGAGAGAACCCAGTCTTGAGCTGCGCATTGATGCACCTGATCAACTCCTGGCATTCCGCATCGATGGCAGGATAGCGTTCGTCCTCGGGGTAGAGCAGGACGCTCCGACCCCCCGCTGGGTGGATGTCGAGATAGGCCGTGTCATTCAGCGGGGTCGGTTGCGCCGTCGGGAAGACGGTCGTGTTCTCCTGACCTTCCAGCGTTGCGGCGGGGAGAAAAACGGCGAGCAGGAGCACGACGACAAGCACGGCCGCAATACCGGCGGCAATGACATAGAGATAGGTTTTTTTCATCAGGTCACCTCAAAAAAGGAGAAAGGTTGGCTGATTACTTGACCTCCGGGATCTCTCCTTCGAACTCAGGATTACCACGCTCAGCAGCAATAGTGCCGCAGGTATGGAAATAGCCAACATTTTCCTTTGTTCATTCATTCCATTTACCTCCGCTTTATCCCGGAGGCGAGATCCACATCTTCAAGTATCAGAAGGGAGTATAGTGTCATACCTCCGGGCAGTGCGGGGCCCCGTCAGCGTCTCGACAACATGGCGGGGCACCGTCGGGAGACCTTTTCGATCTTCACGGCGATAAATATCTCTGGTGTATTATACATCGTTTCTGAGCGGATCGTTTAACTGTCACGTGGTTCTTACTTGCCCAAGCAGATCCGCGTGGCGCGAAAAATGTGCCTATCTTTTTATGGGGCTCTCCGCCGCCTTTCGACGCGATAGCATTCTTTTTCACGCCCCGCGCCCGGTCGTGTCTCCGGTCGGATCGCCCTGAACTTTCCCTGTCGCCTGCGCCGACTGAGAGGGTCGTCGATGGCATGAATCTCCTGCTGTTGGATCTTCGGGGCTTGACGATCTCCTCTGAAGAAAAGGATGGGTGCGACCGGGTCCCTGCGTTCTATCGGTGCGTATCGGTGGGTGTGGGAAGGGGCACCGTGGGTGTTTCGCCTCCCGGCGGCGTCGATGTCGGCTGCGTTACCGAAGGCATGATGACCGGCGTCCGTTTGTAGTTCTTTGTGATTGCGACCACGGTCTCCGTCTCCAGGTCCACGAATACCCAGAGTTGTGCGTCTTTTGTTTCTATTGCGACGGTCGGCACTGTTTCCGACCGCTCCACGCCCCTGAAGGCGTGTGTTATGGTGGTATAGTCCACGTCCGTGATCTCGTAGTCTCCATGGAGGTAGTCCTGCACGGTGGCGTTCGCAAGGGCGGTCCTGACGGCCTTTGCCTTCTGGTCTTCCGTGAGGGCGGAGGGGGCCACAGGTCCGTCGCCATTCTCCACGCACCCGGCTACGAGTACAAAAAAGAGGATGAGTGCTCCTGCGGCGATCAGGCGTCCTGTCACGATGTGATCCATGTATCCCGCTCCACCGCGCGCACTATCTCTATCATGCTATATCTCATTTCTGTGCAGATCGTCTATCTGTCGTGTGGGTTTCGTTCGCCCTCGACGGGGCGTCCCCGTCGCGAGGGGTGTGCCGATTGCACGGATGGATCTCCTGCCGACCCGGACCTTTTCAGACGTTACACGTCTCCACCCGACGCTCCTTCCTCCCTGCTATACAGCGCTACGATGACATAGAGGGTGCCGATGATCGGGAGTCCGATGGTTCCGTACAACCAGAGAAGAGCGAGAAGGTGGAGAACTGATTGCCCGGAAAGCAGGCCCGGCCAGATCAGGAGAAGAATCAGGAGAGCAAAGAGGCTGACTATTGCTGAGAGAGATGACGCGGTTCCCGGTGCCCCCGTGTTCCCGGGAAGGGACAGGAAAAAGAGGGATGAGCACGGGGCCAACAAGAGAAATGAAACCGTCCAGACGGCCGGGAGGAGGCCAGAACTGCCGATAAGGGGTCTGATCCCCAGGGGCAGGGAGAGAAAACTTGTGGCGACGATCGCGCCGATAGCGAGAATGAGAGGTATGCCGAGGAGGTGTCGTTTCCCGGCGGAGTGCGTGAGAGTCAGAGTTGCTCCGGCGAGGGAGACGCTTCCCAGAAGAACGGGAAGAACTGCCAGAAGTGCGGAGAGAGTCCGAGGGGCAATGATACCTGCGATATGGAGGATCCATGGGTAGAAAAAAAGGAGAGACGTGCAGATGAGGGCCTTTTTGATCACGGTTTTCCTCCTTTGCGTATAAATCTCAATGATGCGAAATATTTCCGGTTCCATATATATCGTTTCTGTGACGATCGTCTCTGCGTTGCGTCGATTTTACCCGTCTTTTATTGTCAGGCGGTGCCGGTGAAAAATACCAGAATCCACAGGGCGGAGAGTATGAGTGCGAAGGTCCTGATGAGTGTCTGTTTGCTGGACGCGCAATAGCCGGTCAACCCGAGAACGAGCAGGAGGGCCAGGTGATATCCGGCGAATTTCGGGTCTTCGAAGATGGTCTGGATGCCGGTGGCGAGCGCGGCCGCCAGGACGAGGGGAACGTACGAGAGTGTGGCGGCGAGGGCCGATCGCGCCCTGTCGCCGGTCAGGTATCCGTAGGCGAGGGCGCCGAGGGGAAACAGGAGTATCACGAAAATTTCAACCACGCCGTGGGCGGACCCGCCTTCACCCCTGAAAAAATACAGGGCGGCGGCGAGGAGAGCAAAAGCGGCGACGTAAAATAGGAGAATGAGATTTTTTCTGTCTGGATCATCTCTGCGTGGCATGGGTCAATCCTGATGGACGGTCCCGACCCTGTAGTGCCGCCCTGCATACGCGAAATATTTTCTCGTGCCTGTCGTCGGGTCGATGAGATAGAGGTCGATGGTCGCCTGCGTTATCTTTTCGGGATATTCCACCTCGCCCGCGAGGCGGATGTCTCCTTCGTTATATCCCTGCCCTGTCCGGTTCGCTTCGCCCTCCACAAGCACTTTTTCGAGGGCCGGATAGTCCCTGATGGTCTGCTCGTCGAGATGAATGATGATGCCTTCCCCGGCCTTCTGTTCGGTAATCTCGAAGACCTGGAGGCGGTCAGGCGGAACGGTCAGGGACAGGAGATAGGGAAAGACGGCGATGCAGATCAGGGGGAGGAGTACCAGCACGATAAGGAGAATGATGAGTTTCGTATGCCGGCGCACCGTTTGAGAGAGTGACGCTGCCATCCTCGCGGTCTCCACGGCGTGAAATATCTCCGGCGTACTATATCCCGGTTATGGTACGATCATCTTCGTGTCGCGGAATTTTCATCCTCCCTCTTCCCCCGCACCGAGCACCCTGTCGAGCCAGTCGAAGATCCGCTGGTTCCGCCGCATCGTCCCACCTGTGCCGCAGTGCTCCTCGATACCCTCCGCGGCCGGGAAGGGCATCCACTCCTTCTCGCAGGCGAGGGCGTTGTACAGGAGGCGTGCCCTGCCCGGGAAAGACCGCTCGTTCCCGGCCTCGATGACGAGTGTGGGGCAGGCGATCTCGCCGGCCATGCCCTCCAGGGTGTAGGCCTGCGACATGAGGAGCCACTCGTGCGGCGAGGCTGCGCCGTAGACGTACATGCCGTGCTGGAAGGCCCAGCGGATCGCGGGGTCGGTCTTCATCACCTCCCGCACGGCGGCGTCGAAGGCGCCGGGGTCGGTGTGGAGGGTCTCGATCACATCGCCGGCCATCACGGTCAATTTCGTGTAGTCGGCGTCGAAGACCCCGCCGTTGGCGACGAGCGCGGCGATCCGGTGATCGCAGGCTGCCGCCCGCGGCGCGAGGTACCCTCCCATCGAGGCGCCGATCAGGGCGACACGCCCCTGGTCGACCTCCGGCCGTGCGAGGAGCCAGTCGACGGCCGGGGTCATCACCGTCTCCCAGTCGGGCCTGAAGGCAAGGCCCTGCTCGCGTATCACCGCGCCCTGTCCCGGCCCCTCGAAGGCGAGGACATTGTATCCTCTTTTCAGGGCCGAGATCCCGTAGTCCAGGTAGAGTTCCTCCGCGGTGCCGTCGAAGCCGGTGGTGAGGACCGCGGTCGGTCGCCCCTCCCCGCCTGCCGGGAAGAAGTAGCCGGGCATGGCTGTCCCATCGTACGGGATGGCGACGACCTCGTGCTCGATGTCGAGGAGGGCGAGGGCCTCTCTGAAGCAGGTGCGCGATTTCCCCCAGGTCTCGACGATCCGCGGGTCGGCCGGGTCGCCGTGGAGGAAGAACTCCGACGCCCGGTAATAGGAGAATGCCCGCATATATGCCTCTCCGGCACTGACGCGGCTGGCCCCGGCCTCGCGGGCATAGCCCTCCACCTGTTCGGCCGTCCGCCGCCATTCTGCATGCCAGCTCTCGAAGTCGGCTTCCCGGATCCGTGCCGCGGTCATCAGGCATTCCCCGATGTCCGCGCCTCCGACGGCGCACGTCCCGAGGATACGGAGGTACTGGAAGGAGAACTGCTCGTCGCTGAAGTGGACTTTCATCGTGACCGCTGAACAGTCGGCGCCATTTCATTTAAGGTTTCGGAGAAAATGGTGGGGTCGAGAGTCCTCATCCCGTGATGATCTGCCTCTCACCCCGTGATGATCTTTTCACAGTCCTCTTCAGAGAGCGCGACGGGCCGATGTGATGAGGACGGTTTTGATGGTATCTTCTGCCGAGGAGTTTGTCGGAGGGGATATTCCTGTGCGTCCCTGTTGAATTCAGGCAGATTATGTTGTCTTCTCCCGTTCCCGGAAAAAATCCTCTATCGGCACTGCGTGGTCTTTATAATACTCGAAGAGCCGCTCGCCCCATGCCAGCGCTTCGGGCGCCCTGCTGACCAGGTCGTGCACGGTATCGTAGGTGCCGTCCTCACGGCACAGGCCGAGGGAGAGCGCCCTGTCGGTGACCGTGAGCCCGACCGTGATGGGGACCGTCGAGACGAAGAGCCTGAAATTGGGGACGTCGGCGACGTCTCTTTCCCTGCCGACGAACTCCTCCTGCCAGAGCGGTCCGGCAAGGTCGGGCGTGATGACGAGTTCCACCTCCGCCCCCGCGGTCACCCTTTTCCAGATGGCCTCGGCGACGAAGGGCAGGGACCATGTCGAGACGCCGTGGATGGATCCGGCCTCCTTGAGGATCTCCAGGAAATTCTCTAACCCCTCCTCCAAGTTTGCCGGGAGGTACATGAAATGTACGCCGCCCATCAGATCCCCGATACGCTGTACGGCGAACTCCGGGATGTCGTCGAGGGAGTGGCTCTCGAAAAAACTGTTGAACTGTTCGATGGTCGCGATCGTCCTGCTGCAGCGGTCGAGGAAGGTGAGATATGCCTCGCCTCTCGGCGTCAGGCGGAGGGCGCCGTCTGCATCGGAGAGATATCCGCGGGAGAGCATCCACTCTCTCATCTCGCCCTCCGCACATTCCGGGTGCCGGAAAGCGTCCTGATAGGAGGGCACAGACAGATGGCCGATATCGTCGAGCACGCCCTCGACCACGAGGGGCAACGGCGGGAGAGAAAATCCCGGTCTGCTGTAGAGGGCCCTGTACAGCCCGGACGCGCAGGAAAGGAGCCTGCCTGCAAGGACGTGCCCGCTCTGTGTGAGCCGATACCCCCCTGCTTCGCGGCTGATCATCCCGCGGTGCTGGAGGCCGCGGAGGGCCTCCTCGGTCTCGTCCCACCGGCACCCCGTGACGGCGGCAAGGTGGTGGGCGCGTTGTCCGCCGCCCGAGAGTGCCACCAGGAGGCGGACCACCGCCGGTGCGGTGTAAAAACGGATCCGGTCAGGACCGATGCTACTATCGTGTGCGTCCATTCTGTCCTCTCGTTCAGCCTTCGACTCTGGCGAGGAACTCCCGCACCGTCGCGAGGTAGGCGACCGTCGCCTCAAGGTGGTGCTCGTGGGACGCCCCGTCGAAGACGGCGACCTCCGACCCCGGCATCATGCTGTGGTAGTATGCCGTCGTCTCCGGGGTCGCCTCGTCGAACTCCCCGCAGGTGAAGAGGGTGGGGACCCGGATCTCATGGAGGCGTTCGGCGCGCTCGAAGTCGCCGAGGCTTCCGGTGATGGTGAACTCGCTCGGCCCCCACATCTGGAGGTAGATGTCGGCGTTCAGGCGCTCGAATGTTTTCATCAGGCAGTCGGGCCAGGGGTCTGTGCGGCAGACATGAAGGCGGTAGTAGGCCGTCATCGCCTCCTGGTAGGCGGGACCGTCGTAGCTGCCCGCCTCTTCGGCGCGGAGGACCGCCTCCCTGTGGTCGTCGGGGAGGGCCAGGAGATATCTCCGCCCGTCCGCGGCCCAGTGCGATGCCGAGAGGCAGGGTGCGGAGAGGACGAGGCTTTCCACCCCGTCGGGCCGGTGCGTGAGCATGTATTCGACGGCGAGCATCGTCCCCCAGGACTGGCCGAGGATGTGGACGCGGTCGAGGCCGAGGGCCTTCCGCACCGCGGCGAGTTCGTCCACGGCACGTTCCAGCGTCCGGAGGGAGGGGTCGGCCGGGCGGTCGGAGTCGCCGCAGCCGAGCTGGTCGTAGAAGACAATCGGCCTCCCCCCGAGGGCGGCGAGAGGTTCGAGGTAGTCGGACGTGCAACCAGGGCCGCCGTGGAGGACGAGGAGAGGGGTGCCGCTCTCCTCCGCGCCGGCGACATGATACACTATCTTTCCGCTGGGAACGTCTGCGAAACCTTCATGGGGGAGATCCATACTTTTTCTCTTGACGTTTTCCGGGATGAAGGTGGCGATCTGGTCGTGGGCGAGAATGTTTGTCGTCAAGTTTCTGGAATGATTTGTATTCGACAATAAATGGAATGAACGAATATTTTGGAATGTCTTCAATCTCGACAATTTGATTTTTCTATCAAATACACTTTCACAACACGCATGGCTTCAATTAAACATAGAGTAAGTACACAAGGTCAATAACAGATGCGAACAAACTAGGTGTCATATAGGGTAAGATAGATGTCTACTATAATTTATGAAAGCAAAGGAAGAGCACGTGAGTATTCTGAATTGGCAGCTAATCTATATCGCGGTTGCGATCATGGCTGTATTTATTGCTACGCACCTCTTGCAACAAGGAAAAGCAGGGAAGTATTTCTTAAACCCGCTGTAAGAGAAGGGGTTATCAATAAGTTATTTAATGACGCAGAAGAATTAGAAAAAAAGAAGGAAGAGCGATATATTTTACTTTGTTTTACGACAGATCCATATTTACATCTTGATGAAAAGTATCAACTTACCCGAAAGGCAATTCAGATCCTACTCAGTCACAATCTAAAAGTGACCATTCTGACAAAGGGAGGACGTCGTTCGGAAAGGGATTTTGACCTTTTAGAATCTCATCCTCATATGACTAAGTATGGAGCAACACTTGTTTTTACTAACGAAGAGCAAAGAAAAGTTATTGAACCAAATGCGGCCCCCACCAGCGAAAGAATTCAAGCTTTAAAAAATGCTCATGATCGAGGAATCTATACATACATCTCCTTAGAACCTGTCTGGGATCCTGAACAGAGTTTGCAATTGATTGATCTAACTCACGAATTTGTTGATCACTACAAAGTGGGAAAATTAAATTATAATTCCCGACAGCAGGAAATTGACTGGAAGGAATTTCGTGAAAATGCCATTAAAAAACTAGAGCATTACAAAAAATCGTATTATATCAAAAATGATTTATTGCAATATTAAAACCATTCACTTAGATCTTTTTGACCGATTTTATCATTGTTTTTCTTCGTTGTTATTATCTTGGCATCATGATTCCATTGGTATATTTTCCACTGTTCCAATTCTTTTAATCCATGAAGTTTCATCATGTAATGTCCAGCATTATTGTCTGTTAAAAATAGCATACAGTATACAATGTTTGTTTGACCCGTACTTTTTATTTCAGCGATAATTGGTGGTTTTTCATACATGGCAGATAATTTTTGAGCATAAAGATCGAGAATATATTGTCTTGCATTGATTTTCTCACCTCTATTTATCTTCTCTAAATATGGTGGAAGCCATTCTGATTCAGAAATACCTATGGCATCTGAAATAATATGGGGATTTTTGGTAATATTTCTTTGAAGGTCTGGGGTCATAAACGTAATAATTAATTCTGGCTTTCGGACTATATTTTTGCCTTTGGATTTATATTGTCCCCAATTTGTTCCTATCTTCTCAACAACCGACCAAGGTAATTCACTAACAGCATAAGGATCTAAGATCCAGATATTGGGATATTTAGGGTTTATTTGGCGCAGAGCCCACTCTGCTGCTGGTTCTATTGTTTGAGATGTTATTTCTATTTTATTCCTTATTTTTCTGAATTTTTCGATATTTGTATTTAGTGCATCATATTGTCTGCGGCACTTTTCAGGGTTCTTGTGATATGAATTTAAGAGTAACTTCCCAGGAAATGAATAGTTCTCCAAGCACTGTGCAGCTAATAGCGCTGACCCCGGCCACTGATAGTCTCCGGCATGATATTCCTTTGCATCGTCACAGGTTACCAGTCCGCTTGCTGCATAGAGATCTATAATGTCAAGTGAAGGTACTCTTTTATTTTGCCTATTTTCTTCACTATCAACATTTTCTGTCCAGATATTTAGGTAACACTCAATAAATTTGTGCTTCTGTCTTGTATGATATTTCACTTCTTCACTGGTGAAATCGTTATCATTGTCTTCAATCTCAGAATAATCCATTTTTTGGCCCTCTTTTGTCAAACCGGATCCTTTTTGTTGGGGATTATCTCTCATATAGGTTATAGGTTTCGATTCGATGTCTATGCCCCTATAATTGTATGTTCCATTAAATTCATCTGTAAATAGGGGAGCAATATCTTTTAACAAATAATTTCTCTCAATATTTGACTCAGTAGAATTCCTTACCTGAAAGTACTTCTTGGGGTGCTCACTGAAGAATTCTTATTCTTCCGTGCCTGTACCGGGGGACTACGCCCCCGGACCCCCGTTCTGGATTGGGGATGGACGCAGTCTCCTCTGGCAACACCTTCGGTTCTCTCTTCTCCTTAGGCTCAGGTATGACTGAAAAGAGTCGAGAAAATATCTGGCTTTCGAGTTAGGTGGGGGTTTAGTCCTCTGGTCTCTCTCTGGGTGAAGGTGGTGATCCGTGGATCCCCCACCCTCTCTACCCCAGGATCACCTTCACGTACGGCCGCGGCACGAGGACGCAGGCGCAGAAGGCCTCCCTGACGCCGACGGCGACGACCACTGCTGTGACCGGGTCCGTCTCCACCGCCGCGGCAAAGCCCGGTTCGATGCTTTCCATGAAGGCGAAAAATCTGCGGAGTTCCATGAACGGGCGGTCGGCCTCGGGGACCATCTCGAAGGCCGCGAGGTCGGCCTCGATAGTGGACGTGCGGGCCACCTCCTCGTCGAAGTAGACCCAGACCTCGACGTCGTGGTCGCGGGCGATCGTGCGGAGGGCGAGGAGGTCGGCCTCCCCTCCTTCCGTGATGCCGAGAGATGCGAAACGCTCTCTCGTGTCCTTCCCCGGCAGACTCTCGAAAGGTGCGGTTGTCATAGACCTCACATCGTGGCGACGGCCACGCACTCCTCCATCGTCCCGATCCGTGCCACCGCCCCGCACATCGTCGGCACATACGCGAGGGCCTTGCCCGAGTTCACCATGATCGCGTCGTACCTGTCCAGGGCCGGGGAGACGACGACGCAGGTGTCTGCATAGACCCGCGCCCCGCTCTTCTCGATCGCCGCCACGGCGTCGCGGTTCTCCGCGATGACGCCCTGTGCGGCGAAGACGAAGAAGGGCTTTTTCACCTTTTTCCCGGCGAGGAGACCGGCGAGGGTGTCGAGTTCGGCCGGAGAGAGATGGGGGCACCCGACCGCGATCGCGTCCACCTCGATCGAGGAGAAGACCTCCCGCACCTCGTCCATCCTGATCTCGACAGTCTCCGGGACATCGCGCTTGAAGGTCGGCAGGCGGGCCTCGGGGGTGATCCTGTCCACGTGGAAGAGGGCCACCGCGCCGGTCGCCGCCATCGCCGCGCCCAGCGCCTTGAGGTGGTCGCGGGGCGGCCTGATCCCGGAGAAGAGAGGGATCCTGTTCCCGACAATCTTCCCGGCCACATAGCCCAGGGCCCCGTATTCGGCCGCGTCCTTCAGCGCCGCCGGGTCGTCCACCGTGATCCCGATGTTCGGCAGGCGGTTCTTGAAGAGGTGCAGGCCGTAGTACGGCGTCTTGCCGACGATCGCCGCGGCAAGGGCGCCCGGCCCTCCCTCGCGGTTCGTCCTCGCGCCGATGACCGAGTTCGCATAGACGACGGCCGACGACTCGGCCCAGGCCAGGTGCTCGCCGTACTGCGTCTGGGAGATGTAATACGGCGTGCAGGTGCACTCGAGTTTGATGCCGAGACGCCCGTAGGCCGCGACCACCGCCTCCTGCTGCTGTGCGAACACCTCGGGGACCCCCATCTCCTTCCAGCGGTCGCGGGCCATGCCGATCGGGTTCAGGACAGTCGGCACCGCCACATGGGCGTCCAGGCCCTGCAACCATTCGAGGCCCCACTTCCCGATCGTCTTGTACGACGCCCCCGAGACCTGGGCGCTCGCGATCGGGATGAGTTTCTCGGCGCCGAAGACCTTGCCGAGTCCGACGAGGATCTCCAGCATCTGCTGCATCGTCTCGCCGTACTCGCCGTTCTGCATTTTTTCTTCTTCAGGTTCCAGATACATCAGTCATTCCATCCTGCACGCACAAACTTCTCCTCCTCACCCATCACCATCGTGGCGTCGAGGCCGATTTTCACGTTCGTGCCGTCGCCGTCCCGGCAGGGGTCGAGGGACGAGCCCCGCACCCCGGTAATCACCATCAGGTCGCGGT
Organism: Methanofollis ethanolicus; assembly: GCF_001571385.1. Lineage (NCBI taxonomy): Archaea > Methanobacteriati > Methanobacteriota > Methanomicrobia > Methanomicrobiales > Methanomicrobiaceae > Methanofollis > Methanofollis ethanolicus. Next base: position 509,743 of record NZ_BCNW01000001.1, read on the forward strand.
CGCCCCGCACCCGTGTTGCGATCGCGTACTCCACGTCCTCCATGGAGAAGGGGTCGATGTCCTCGTCCACGACGACGACGTGTTTCAGGGAGGTGTGAGCCGCGAAGGCCGCCATGATCGCGTTCTTCCCGTCGCCCTGCGTGTTCTTCCTGACCTGCACGACCGCATGGAGGTAGCCGCAGCCGCCTGTCGTGAGCACGACGTTCCTGACCGTCGTCACCCCGGCCACGGCCCGGTAGATCTTCGGCTCGTACGGCACGCCCATCAGGAGACGGTGTTCGCTCCCGCCCGGGAGGATGGAGTGGTAGATGGGGTCTTCCTTCGTCCACATGCCGGTGAGTTCCATGACGGGCTGGACCCTCTCGAAGTCGTAGGTGCCGGTGATGTCGACGAAAGGCCCTTCCTCGGACTTCTCCGCCCCGATATACCCTTCGAGGACGATCTCGGCCTCGGGGACCAGGACCCCGTTCGAGCATTCATAGACAGGGAGGTCCCCGCCCATCAGTTCGGCCGCGAAGGCGAGTTCCTTCCCCTCGGGGACGCGGGTGCAGGAGGCGAAGGTGACCGCCGGGTGGACGCCGAGGGCGATGGCGATCGGCAGTTTCTCGCCCCTCTTCAGCGCCTCGCGGTGGAGGACGTCGGTGTGCCGGCCCTCGACGAGGCGTGCGGCCAGGCGGTCCTTGCCTATCACCATCATGCGGTGGATGGAGGCGTTCTCCACGCCATCCAGGCGGGAGAAGACGATCCCCGCGGTGATGTACGGGCCGCCGTCCTTCGGGAAGAAGGTCATGACCGGGAACGCGGTGAGGTCGGCCGGGCGCATGTCGAGTTTGCCCATCGGCGTCAGCGTGCCGCTGTACGACGCCCCGGCCAGTCTCTTCACCAGGTCGGCCTCCGTGCTCCCGAGGGCCGCCGCCAGGGTGCTCCTGTTCGCGGTGAGGTTCATCACCGCCTTCTTCCCGCCGATGTCGTGGAAGAGGAGGACCCTGTCGGTCGTGCTCGCCATCTGTGCCGCTTCGAAGCGGTCGGAGACCGGTCTTTCGATCTCGTCGACCAGGCCCCTCTCCCGCATCTCGTCAATGAACTGTCGCATCGTCATCATATCCGCTCCATCTTTTTCCGATATCGTGCTCCACCCCGAGGTGGTCGAGGATCCGGGCGACCACCATGTCCACCAGGTCGTCGATCGTCTGCGGCCGCCCGTAGAAGGGCGGGCTTGCGACCATCACCGTCGCCCCGGCCTCGTCCGCGGCGAGCATGTTTTTCAGGTGGATGCGCGAGAGGGGCATCTCCCGCAGGACAAGGATGCACCGCCGCCTTTCCTTCAGACAGACGTCTGCGGCCCGTGCGATAAGGGTGTCGGAGAACCCGGCCGAGACCGAGGCCAGGGTCTTCATCGAGCAGGGGACGACCGCCATCCCGTCGTACCGGAAAGACCCGCTCGCGATCTCCGCGGCCAGGTTCCTGTTGTCCTCCTCGATCACCGGGAACCCGTCGAGGCTCACGCCTTCGTGGACCGCGATCTCCCGCGCCGTCCCGGAGACGATCAGGTGCACCCGCGCCTTCCCCGAGAGCACCTCCAGGAGGCGCCTCGCGTAGACGATCCCGCTCGCGCCGGTCACGCCGATAACATATTCCTTCTCCATCGTCGTCCTCACACCGGCAGCCTGTCCTGCTGCGTCGGTTTTTTGATGTGGAGCACCTCGACGGCCGCCGCTTCCACCGTCTCCCTCTGGTCGGGGAGGGTGTAGACGCCGAGGCGCCACTGTTCCCGCCGCGTCTCGTTCAGGGTCGTCAGGAGGGGGGAGACCTGTTCGAGGCCGACAAGGGCGTTTCTCTCCCGCACCCGCACCTCCATCGACATGTCAGTCGGGAAGGGCGGGATGTCGACGAGCACCGTCTCCTCCCTGACGCCTGCCGCCTCCGCGACCTCCCGGGCGATCTGCCTGCTCTCCGCGAGGGATGTTCTGGCCTGCACGGCGGCGGCGTTCACCTGGCCGCGGCCGACATAGACGGCCCTCTTGTACAGTCTCCTCTCATAGAGTCTTCGGGCGAGGTCGCGTGCCGTCTCATCGGGAGAGGCGAGGAGACGGGTGAAGAGGGCGGCGTCGTCCATCCGCATCAGCACCCCGACCTCGTCCCCGCTCTCCTCCAGGTGGGCGAGGAGGGCGAGGTGGAACATGGAGGTGGCGATCCGGGAGACATGGTGGTAGTAGACCACCGGCCGCATCAGGGTCCGTGCGATGAGCAGGGACTCCGCGGCATTGATCCCCGAGGCGTCGAGAGCGACGCCGTTCTCCGTCCTGACCGTCGCCCTGATCAACCGCCCGGCGTCGACGAGGCCGTACGGCACGCCGGTGTAGTGGGCGTCGCGGAGGAGGTAGTCCATCCTGTCCACGTCCAGGTCGCCGTGGATCACGCCTGCGTAGCGATGGGTGCCGTTGATCATGGCGGCGACCTCGGCCGGGTCGAGGCCGCGGTCTTCAAGGATTCCGGCCGTCTCGCCCTCCCCGAGGAGGTCGCCCGCGTCCTGGTGGCCCTTCCCCATCATCTCGACCATGAAGGCCTCGGTGACATGGGAGAAGGGGCCGTGGCCGACGTCGTGGAGGAGGGCCGAGGCGGTGACCAGGTCGCTCTCGGCCGCGTCGAGGCCGAGGTGACGGCAGACCACGGCCGCAAGGTGCATCGTCCCGAGGGAGTGCTCGAACCTGGTGTGGTTGGCGCCAGGATAGACCAGGTGGGCGAAGCCGAGTTGCCTGATATGGCGGAGGCGCTGGAGGGCGGGTGAGTCGAGGAGCGCGAGGGCCGTCTCTCCCACCTCGACGTCGCCGTGCACCGGGTCCTTGATGATTTTCATCGGGCTGTCAGTTAAAAATCTTCATGTATGGACAGTTAAACTATTCTCTATGATTACATTCCTTTCCGGCGGGACCGGGACGCCGAAACTCCTGCGGGGGATGCGCAACCTGGTCAACGACGACCAGATCGCCGTCATCGTCAACACCGCGGAGGATATGTGGATCTCGGGCAACCACATGTCCCCTGACATCGACACCGTGCTGTATCTCTTTGCCGGTCTCCTGAACACCGACACCTGGTGGGGGATCAGGGGCGACACCTTCTCGACGCATAAATTTCTCGAACAGTTCACCGGCGAGGAGTTCATCGCGGTCGGCGACAAGGACAGGGCCGTCCACATCGCGCGGGCACGTCTCCTCTGGAACGGGGCGACTCTCACCGAGGCGACCCTCTCCCTGGCACGGGCCCTCGGCGTCCGCGCCCGCGTCCTTCCCATGACCGACGCCGAGGTGACGACCTATGTCGAGACTGACGCCGGACCCATGCACTTCCAGGAGTACTGGGTCGGGTACCGCGGCGAGGTGGAGATCAGGGGCGTCATGCGGAAAGGCGAGGAGCACAGGAAGGCGACGCCCGAGGTTCTTGCCGCGATCAGGGATGCCGACGCCGTCATCCTCGGGCCCTCGAACCCGGTGACGAGCATCTCCCCGATACTGGAATGCGAGGGTGTGCGGGAGGCGTTGCAGGAAAAATTCGTCATTGCGGTCTCCCCCTTCATCGGCGACAGACCTGTCTCCGGCCCCGCGGCCGCCCTGATGGAGGCGTGGGGGATGGAGGCGTCCTCGGCGGGGACGTACGCCCTCTATAAGGACTTTGTCGACGTCTTCGTCCAGGACGTGCGGGACAACGCCGAGGTGCCGGGCGCCCTCCGCCTGGACACCCTGATGAAGGACGAGAGGCGGGCCGAGGCCCTTGCCTGGGAACTGATGTCCATCGTCAGGAGCGCGACCCGAAGGAGAGCCTGAGCCCGGCGCCGGTCGGGTCGACCCGCGCCGCCCTTGCGAGGGCGGCCGCCGCCGCAAATCCGGTGCAGTGGCAGGGGTGGAGGCGTGCGGCGCCGAGGTCGCGGACATACCGGCAGGTCGCCTCGACCTGCTCTGTCGGGGCGTTGCCGAGGTGGAAGCCGCCGATGACGTCGGCGACCCTCTCCTCATCCAGAACATCTTTTGCATGCTCGACCACCGAGCAGATGCCGGCATGGGCGCAGCCGGTGACGACGACGATCCCCTCGTCGGTGCGGCAGGCGAGAGCGGTGTCGTCGGGGACGAGGTCGGGCTTCCCGCCCGACGTCCCGACTGCCGTCCTCCCCTCGAAGGGGAAGATGCGGGGGACCTCGCCGAGGAAGACGAGGTCGTCGGTGATCCTGACGGGGGCGTGGGAGAGGCGTACCTCGCCGTGGCGGGCGAGGTTTTCCTTGGAGAGGATCATGCCGATCTCGGGTTCGCCGTCGGCCTCGACATGCCGGAAGATCGCGGGGTGGGCGAGGAAGGTCGGGTGCGGCCGCGGCCGTCCCCCCCTGCCGGCGGCGTTGATTGCCCGCAGGCAGGCGACGAGTCCCCAGGTGTGGTCGAGGTGGCAGTGGGAGAGGACGATGTGTCCGGCCTCAAGGGGGTCGATGCCGAGGGCGGCGGCGTTCCGGAGGGCGATGCCCGACTGCCCGGTGTCGAAGAGGACCGACTCCGTGCCGTCCCTGACGTACGCCGAGAAACCGTGCTCCCCCAGGAGGCCCCTGCCGGGGAGGACGGTGTTGTCGACGAGAATGGTGATCTCCATGCCCGATCCTTCGCGGTGGGGGAGCATAACCCTGCCGGGAACAGGTTCATCTCCTCTGCGGGGGAGGGGGGCCCATGGCACACCGTCCCGGAGACGACCGGTCTGCCCTGAAGGTGGCGGTCCTCCTGACCGCCGGGTATCTCCTGGTCGAGGTGGCAGGCGGGATCGTCACCGGTTCACTCGCCCTCCTCGGCGACGCCGGCCACATGTTCAGCGACGTCGTCGCCCTCCTCCTCGCCCTCGGCGCCCTCATGATCGCGGAGCGCCTGCCGACGAAGGAGAAGACTTTCGGCTACCACAGGGTCGAGATCTTCGTCGCCTTCATCAACGGCCTCGTCCTCGTCCTCCTCTCCGCCGGGATCCTGAGGGAGGCGGTGCTCAGGTTCCTCTCCCCGGTGCCGATCGAGGGGGCGACGATGGGGGTGATCGGCGGCCTCGGCCTTGCCGTCAATCTCTATGTCGCCTGGACCCTCTCGGGAAGAGTCAACCTGACGGTGCGGAGCGCCTACCTCCATGTCCTCTCCGACACCCTCACCTCGGTGGCGGTCATCGTCGCCGCCGTCTGGATCGCCCTCACCGGCCAGACCCTTGTCGACCCCCTCCTCTCCGGGGCGATCGCCCTCCTGATACTCGGGAACGCCGCTCTCCTCCTGCGGGAGACGGCGGGCATCCTCCTCCAGTACGCCCCGCCCGGCATCGATCTCGACGAGGTGGTGCGGGCGATGGAGGCGGTGGAGGGCGTGGACGGCGTCCACAACGTCCATCTCTGGACCCTCTGCTCGCACATCAATATCCTGGACGCGCACGTCGTCACCTGCGTCCCCGACCTCGCCGGTCTGGAGGCGGTAAAAGAGGAGATCAGGGAGAGGCTCGCACGCTTCGAGGTCGGCTACAGCACCCTGGAGTTCGAGACCGAGCCCTGCGCCGGGGCGGACGTGGTTTCGAGGATCGAGGTGTAGTCGGATGTCTCTCCTCGATTCCATGGTATGCGGCGTGAACCAACCGCCTTCCCCCCATTCTACGCCGGGGGACTGCTCGAAAGCCTGGCGGCTTTCTCATGCTCCCTTCGGTCGCCGCCCCCGGACCCCCGACATTAGGATAGGACCGGGGAAGAACGAACTGGAGGTCTTGACGGGGAGAATCCATCCCACCCCAATCCTGAGCGGGGGTTCGGGGGCGTAGTCCCCCGACGCGGGACGAAAGAGCCATTAATTGATCAGGGGACTCTGGGGGGAAGGCAGCGGGTCCGCACTTCCCGTCATAGGATAATCGGGATATATCAGCCCGAGGATCTCTCCAGAGTCTAACATTCTGACCCTGGAGTCCTGACGCCCCCCTACGCGCTCTCCGTCCCGAACCGCAGATCGATCCACCGGCAGATCTCGTCCCTCACCCTGCGGAACCCGTCGAGCACCGCGTCCTCCGGGCCGTCGAGGGCGCGGGGGTCGTCGAAGGCCTCGTGGATGGTCGTCGTCGCCCAGGGGAACATCGGGCAGACGCCGCCCTCGCAGACGGTCACGACGACGTCCATCTGCTGCCCGAAATATTCGGTGAGGGGCTTCGCCCGCTGGGCCGAGATGTCGACCCCGATCTCGGCCATCACCGCCACGGCCCGCGGGTCGAGGGCGTCGGGCTGCATGCCGGCGGAGTGGGCCTCGTAGCGGTCGCCGTAGTGCGCCCGCATGTAGCCCTCGGCCATCTGGGATCGGGCGGCATTGTGCGTGCAGATGAAGAGCACCGTCTCTTTCATGCTCTCCTCTTGGCCCGGTCGGTTATAATGGTCTCGCATGGTCGCAGGCCCCCTCCCCGCCGGCGCCCGGGAGATCAAAATATGGAGAAAAGGGCTCCCTAGAAACCCCCGCGTGAGAGTACTTCTTGGAGAGATAACTGGAGACATCCTGTTCTTGTGTGCTGGTTCTAGGGGGCTGCCGCCCCCCAGACCCCCTACCATTAGGATAGGGGATGGAGGGTAGTCTCCTCTTCAAAATGCAGGATTTACCCCTTCAAGGTCCAATCCCGAGTGGGGGTCCGGGGGCGTAGTCCCCCGGCTAGATCCTGAGGGAAGCAGTGGATCCGCGTATATCTTCCTGGGATCAGGGGATCCATCGATCCTAGTATGAGGATTTCAACGAAGCCGAGAAAAGAGAAAATCCGGCGACGGCCATCTCAGACCGCCTCCCGCAGGGCAGAGACGACCCGCGCGATCTCGTCGTACCGCACCTCTGCCATGCCGTTCTTGACGATGCCGAGGTCGGTTGCCACGATATGGGCGTCCGGCACGATCCCGAGGCCTTCGAGTTTCTTTCTCCCGCAGGCGTCGGTGCAGCCGTCGAGGGCGATCACCCGGCAGCCTGCCGGGACGGCGCCTGCATCCAGGCGTCCGGCCGGGACGGCGTCGTCGAGGGCCGAGGGGTGGCGCTGCCTGAAGGCCGACGCCGCCTGCGTCGTCAGCCTCCCGGTGTTCGAGACACCCGAACAGGTCACCAGCACCCATCCGGCCACGGGCTCACTCCCCGCCGCACCCGCACCCGCAGCCGCCCTCGGGGAGGTCGCGGCACCTCTTTGCCTTTCCCTTCCCTTCCCAGGCGGCGCAGACGACCTTCTCGATCTCCTCTTCGGAGATCTCGAAGTCGTGGGTCTTTGTGATCCCCTGTTCCGTGGCGACGATCACCTGGGTGGGTGTGATCCCCTGGGCCTCCGCGATCTTCGAGGCGCAGGCGACAGGGCACCCGTCCAGGACGACGACCTCGTCGGCCTCCGCGCACTTCCCCTTCACCGTGCCGGCGCCCGTGGCAAGTTGCGCCGTGCAGGCTGGACTGCCGAAGCCCTCGACAAGGAGCTGGATCGCGGCGATGTTCGTGATCTGCCCGACATTGGAGGCGCCGGCGCAGGCGAAGATGATTCTCTTCTTCCCGTCGCCCTCTCCGCAGTCGCCGCCGCAGGTGCAGCCACAGCCACATTCACCCATCAGGCCACCTCAGAGAGGAGTTCCTTGACCTCGTCGACGGTCGGGACGCGGCCCTCGACCACGACCTCGCCGTTCACCGCGAGCGCCGGGGTGAGCATGACGCCCTGGTCGGTGATCGCGTCGATCTCCTCGACCTTGACGACCTCGACCTCTGCCCCGAGTTCTTTCACCGCTGCTTCGACGTTCTTTGCCGTTCTCATGCACTTTGCACAACCTGTGCCGAATATCTCAATCTCTGTCATGGTTTTTCACCTCAGTCTGGTAGACCGCGAGGAGCGCCTCTCCGTACATCTTTTCCGCGCTCTTCGGGATATAATTGTAGACCTTTGTTCTCTTCACCAGTTCATCGGAGAGGCGGACCTCGGAGGCGAGCCCGAGTGCCTCCACATCCGCGATGACTTTATCAAGCATCGAGAGCCCGACGACGACACCGCCGACGTCCACCTGCCTGATGCGCCGCAACGCCTCTGCCGCACAGCATGGTCTGTCTTCGTGCATGATTTTTTTCACCCCACGATGTTTCCGTACACGAACCCGGCGAGGGCCGAGAAGAGGATGACGAGCACGGCGTACACCGCTGTCTTCCTCGCCCCCATCACCCGCGAGATGACCGGGAGGGAGGGCAGGCTCACGCTCGGCCCGGCAAGGAGCAGGGCGAGCGCGGGCCCGCCGGCCATCCCGCCCGAGCTGTAGCCGAAGGTCGTGCCGATTGACCGGCACCTCCAGGAGGGTCGGCAGGTACAGGATGCCCCCGACGATTGCCGCGAGCAGGGTCGCCCCGTTCGAGGTGTCCCCGAAGTACGGGGCGAAGGTCCCGGGGGCCTCACGCGCCTGCTCCCCGACGGGGAGACGCTCGCCGTGCGGTCGCAGCAGTTCCACGCCCTCTCCGATACCGTGCGCCTGAAGATCCTCCTCCTCCTTGCCGTCCAGCCCCTCTGCGTCTGCGTGATCAGGGAGGTGGTCGCGGTCGCCGACTCGCGCCTCTCGTACCCCCTCAGCGTGCTCAAAAAAGCCGGCCTTATTGCAGGAGAATCTCGCAGGAACGGGATCATCTACTCCCTCACCGTAGAGGGCGAGACGTTTGCCGCCATCCGTGCCGGTCAGGGGAGGGCATAGACCGCCGCAAGCCCGAGGACGACATACTCGATGAAGATCGCCCGCGGGACAGGCAGCAGGGGGACGCTGCCCGTACTCATGCGGTGTGCGGTGACAAGTGCGTCGGCGATGCCGCAGAGCCATGCGCCCGCGGCGATGAGGCCGCCGATCGCCGACACCTCTTTCAGCCCGAAGGCGCAGAGGACACAGACAAGAAATCCTTTTCCCGGATTGCCGTTGACGACCTGGCCGAGTCCCGGCATCACCGCCGAGCAGACGGCCGGGATATATGTTTTTCCTCCGGCCGCGAGGCGCGGGCCGATGGCCGGGACGACCAGGAGAGCGATGACTCCGGCGGCGGCCCAGAGCAGGCTCTCCTGCAGGGGGGTGCGGGAGGCCGCGGCGGCGATGAAGGGCGTGAGGGCCATGAGGGCGAGGGGAAGGATGAGGACACGTCCCCGGACCGGCTGTTGCAGCATAATATTATGATGTTATATCAATCATTTGATTTTTAAGTTTCACCTATTTGACATGATTTAAATATTTTGTTCAATTATATGTGTATATTCAGCATCCTCCCGATGTATCTGGAATTTGCATATGGATCGCCAGGACATACTATCGATTCTCACCGGGGTCGTCATCGTACTCGTCATCGCCCTTGTCGTCAAACCGGCACTCTACGGGGGGCCTGGCGGCGGCGATACGCCGGGCGCTCTCCCCACGCCCGCACCTGCGGTGACAGACCCCGACCCGACCCTTCTCCCTGCCGGGAAGGAGATTGTCAGGGAGTTCAGGTGGACCGCCATCGACGGCGGCGTCCAGACAGCCACACTGGAAATACCGTCTTCCCTCTTTGATCGGGAGAGGGAGACGCCGCGTCTTCCCGACCACGCGTCCTGGGGGAGGTACGCCCTCTCGGACGACGAACGCCCGTACCTCGAGGACCTTGTCGGTCAGATCGCTTCCCCCCGTTTCAACACCCCCGACGGGGACTACTGGCGGGTGATGGACGTCCTCTTCTTCGTCCAGCAACTCCCGTACTCCTCCGACGACACACCTGCGAGTTACACCGGAGGCGCGGTCCCGGCGCATGCCCTGCATGTTGCCGACGGCGTCGAGTATCCGAAATATCCTGTCGAGACCCTTGTCGACGGGAAAGGGGACTGCGAGGACTCGTCTATCCTCGCCGCCGCCCTCCTCAGCCTCATGGACTATGACGTGGTCCTCCTGGGGTACTCCGACCACATGGCCGTCGGTGTGCAGATGACGGGGTTCGGCCCGTACTATGCCGGCTATACACCGAAATACTATGATTTCGGCGGCAAGCGCTACTACTACGTCGAGACGACCAACTATATCCAGCTCCCGAGGACCCGGCCGGGGAATGTTGACCGCTGGGGGAAGCCGTTCCCTGTCGGCGATACGACCGACGGTTCGATCAAGAGCGTGAAATCGGAGACCCCGACCGTGATCCCCCTCCATTATATCGTCAGGCCCGCGCGCCACACGGTCCGCCCGGCCGATCCTCTTCCCGGAGGTGAGGGCTGGTGGTGAACCTGAAGATGCCGGGCCCTGAGGAGATCGCCCTGAAGGTCGGTGAACTGAAGGCAAAGCTCTCCGGTCTGCAGGTCTCGGACCTGAAGGCACTCGGGTCGAAGGTGCCCGCACTGAAGAAACCGGCGCTGACGCCGAAGATGCGGAAGGCGCTGACCACCTGCGGGATCGCGGTGGCGGTGCTGGTCGTCGCCTTCGTCGGGTGGAATCTGTTCCACGCGGCTGAACAGCACCACGAGGTCAGGGTGCTCGGGGATGCCATTGCGTCGTCTGAAGCCGATCTTGCCGGCCTGGACAGGGAAGTCTCCGCCCTCATCGGTTCTGTCGGCAGAGCCCCGTCTCTCAAGGAATCCGATACCTATATGGCGACATTCAAGGACCTGGCCGACCGGGGCGTCGCCACAACCGCCCGGCACCTGCAGGCGATCGAGGGGATTGCCGTCCCCGAAGCCCACGAAGGCGTCAGGGAAGCATATCTGCAGGCCCTCGACCACCTGAACCGTGCCTACACACTCTGGTCCGCGTCGGCGACGGCCTACGACCTCAGGCACTATGGCGAGGCGGAAAAACAGATTGGAGAGGCTGACCGGGAATGGCAGGCATATGAACTGGCCATCAACGACTATAACCGGGAAATCATTCTCAGCCAGGAAAAAAGAGAAGGGTCCTGACCTACGGCTCTGTAGAATCGGGCATGAGTCCCTGAGGACTCAGGCATACGCGATGAAAATTGTTCTTTGGGGTCTGCTGGTCAACGTGCCTTCCTCTACGCTTGCACCGGGGGACTACCTTGAAGACCTTCGGTCTTCTCGTTGCCCCCGGACCCCCGACATTGCGATAGGGCCGGGAAGGCAGATACGGAGATTCCATCTCTGAAAAGGGATGCTCAATGAGAGTCAGAGTCCCGTGCGAACCTGCAGAGTCGTTCTTCGAGATCATTTTCATGGTAAACCCTCACCTTTTCCGTGTATGAACGTGACCCAACCGCCTTCCTCCATCTTCGCACCGGGGGACTTTTGCCCCCGGACCTCGAAAATCAAAGATTTTCTCGAACTCGCTAACGCTCGTTCCCCGCGCGAGGATTGGACCTCAAAAGGGCAAACGTGCATCTTGAAGAGGGGGGTGGCAGCCCCCCGGACGAGACACTCCAGAATAGGATTTCTACAGAGCCTGATCTACACCAGATATTTTTCCGGCACCTTGATCACGAGAGAGAAGGAACTGATCTGATCCTTCTGGATCACGAAATAATAGTCCTTGAACCCCTCTCGCAGGAGAATTGTGCCTGAGTTCGCCGTATTCTCCAGTGTGCTGTTTTTGGGCTGCAAGAAATTTGCTCTATTCATGTTGACCTCGGCGACAAGGCGGTTCGGGTCCTCAGCGTCCCTGACCTCGACGCCGAACCGTGCAAGCTCCTTGATTTTTGCGTCGGCCGTGTAGTCGAGCTCCCAGTACGGGAAGGGGATGTGATAGATCTCGGTGGTCATCACCTTCCCTGCGTCTCTGGACGAGATCTTCGCGTACTCCTTCAGGGCCGTCTTGTCGACCTGCAGGTCGTTCGGCTGTTTCACCATGGTGGTGGTCGCCGTCACGGTGGGGGTGATGTGGTACGTGGCCGGGTCGACGAACTTCACATCATAGGGCTTTTTCCCGTCCCACTCCCCCGGCGGCGTCGGCACCGGCTGGGGGGTACCGGACCCCCCCTGAAGGGGAAGCGCCGGCGTGGGGGTCGGTGCCGGGGTCGGTTGCGCCTCGTCGCCGCCCGGTCCTGTGCACCCGCAGGCGAGAAGCGACAGGACGAGGACACAACAGGCGAGAAGATCTCTCCTCTGCATATCCATCTATCGTCTCCGCTTTTATTAAGCCGTTTCCCGACCGATACCCGCCGGAGAGGCAGGGAGAAATCTGAAGCCCCATCTCCCCCTTACCGAAATGAGCATGTTTTTGTACTTCCTGGACCAGTATCATCCATCATCTCTCTGTCCTGTAGGTGTGCGATACAGTGGACGACTGCCGTGTGTTGAGAAAGTTCTTTGCTCCCGAGTTTGTTTTTGGAGAAGGGGCGATGCGCCTTGCCGGCCAGTACGTCCTGAACTTCGGGACACGGAATGTCCTGCTCGTCACCGATCCGGGTATCCGCACCATGCCGTGGTTCGAGGAGATATGTACGGGTCTCGACGATGCGGGGGTCGCCTGGACCCTCTACTCCGCCGTCTCCCCGAACCCGCGGTCGGGCGAGGTGATGGCCGGTGCCGGGGTCTATGCCGACGCCGGGTGCCGGGGGATCCTGGCCGTGGGCGGGGGAAGCGCAATAGACTGTGCCAAAGGGATCGGAGTCGTCTCCTCCAACCAGGACCATATCCTGACATTCGAGGGCGTGGACCGCGTGCCTCTGCCGGGGCCGCCCCTCATCTGCGTCCCGACAACGGCGGGGAGTGCCGCCGACGTCTCCCAGTTTGCGATCATCACAGACGAGCGTGCGCGGCGGAAAGCGGCCATCATCAGCAAGGCCCTTGTCCCCGACATCTCTCTTCTCGACCCCCTCCCTCTCGTCACCCTGCCGCGGGAGGTGACGGTCGCCTCGGGTATGGACGCCCTGAGCCACGCGATCGAGGCCTATGTCTCGAACGCGAGTTCTGCCATGACAGACCTCCATGCCCGCACCGCGATCGACCTCGCCGTCCGGTCCCTCCCTCTCGCGGCCAGTCGCCCCGCCGACCTCGACGCACGCTCCATGACGATGCTCGCATCCCTTCATGCCGGACTCGCTTTCTCCAATGCAAGCCTCGGGGCGGTCCACGCCATGGCGCATGCCGTCGGCGGCCTTCACGGCCTCTCCCACGGCCTTGCCAACGCTCTCCTCCTTGAGCATGTCGTCACCTACAACTATCCCGCAGCAGCAGAGCGGTACGGCGACATCGAGAGGATCATGGGACCTTGCGGAGACGGCGACACACACTCCCTTCCCGAACACCTCCACGAGTTCAGGTGTTCGCTCGACATCCACGGCACCCTCCGCGAGACGGGGGCCGCGCCCGCCGAGATCCCTCTTCTGGTCAGGAGAGCGATGGCTGACCCCTGCATGGTGACCAACCCGCGGCGGCCGACGGAAGACGAGATCGCGGAGGTCTATGAAGCAGCATTCTGAACCTGACGACTGGGACGACCTGAGAAACCGGATCATCGGGTTTGGCGAGAAGTCCCTTCACAAGAGTTACTATCCCGAACTCCAGAAGCAGATGGCCGACCTTGAGCGTTTCCGGGCCCTTCTCGACGAAAGCCGTGACGCGGTCTATCTCATCGACGTGCGGTCCGGTCTTGTCGTCGACGCGAACCGTGCGGCCTGGGACTCCCTCGGGTACCTTCAGGCCGGCGTCGTCGGCAGACCGTTCGTCAACCTGATCGTCCCCTCCGAGCGCCCTCGTTTCCTTCCCTTTATCGACGGGTCGCGGGACGATCGGGATGACCCGCATACCCTCGTGCTCTCCCTCAGGAAGGCGATAGGCGGGGCCGTGCCGGTGGAGGTGACACTCCACGCCGTCCATTTCAGCAGATTGCTCTACCTCGTCGCCGTTGCCCGTGACATCACCGCACGGAGGGAGGCCGAGCGGGAACTCCGGGTCAAGGAGAGTGCGATCAGGTCCTCCTCAGACGGCATCCTCATTGAAGGTCTGGACGGGAAGGTGATCTATGCGAACGACGCCTTCGGACAGATGTTCGGATGCCCCGATGCCGCCGGCCTGAAGGGCACCAGGATCGAGGGTTTCCTTGAGAGGATTGACGAAGAGCCGGTGATGGTGGAGGACCTCCGACGGAACCATGCGGTCCGGACGGAGACGAGGGCGCGGAGAAGGGACGGGACGGTCTTCGACATCCGGATCTCCGGATCTCTGGTGCCCGACGACGACGGCAGGCCCATCTGCCTGATGTTCATTTGCCAGGACATCACCGGCCTGAAGGCGATGGAGGAGATGAAGCGCCGGGCCTATGAACAACTCGAACAGAACATCGAGCAGTTTGCCATTCTCGGCGACCATATAAGAAACCCTCTCCAGGTGATCGTCGGTCTTGCCTGCATGATCGACGACCCTGTCGCCGCGAAGATCGTGGAGCAATGCACCCGGGTCAATGGCATCATCACCGAACTCGACCGGGGCTGGGTGATGTCGGAAAATGTGCGGCAATATCTCCGGAGGCGGGAGGGGATCGATCTCCCGGCCGGTGCCGGTCGTTCGCGTTTCTCCTATCATAAAGCCCATATCCCTTCCCCCCCCATAGGTACAGGATTGTACATGCGTACTCCCATCAACGAGGTAACTCCCGAAACAGGGCGTGCCGAGGTTGCCGGCTGGGTCCACGAGATCCGGGACCTTGGCGGGCTCACCTTCTTCCTGATCCGCGACCGGACCGGGATCATCCAGGTCACTGTCGTCAAGAAGAAGGCATCCGAAGCTGTTCTCCAGGCGGCAAAGGCCGTCTCCCGCGAGTCCGTCGTCCGCATCAGCGGGGCCGTGAAACCGATCGATAAGGCGCCGGGCGGCCGCGAGCTCACCCCCGAGACCTTTGAGATCGTCTCCCCCTGCGAGAGCCCCCTGCCCCTCGACGTCGTCGAGAAGGTGCCGGCCGACCTCGACACCAGGCTCGACGCCCGGTTCCTCGACGTGCGGAAGCCCAGGGTCGCCGCGATCTTCAAGATCAGGAGCGCGGTCACCGCCGCCACCTACGAGTTCTTCTCGAAGCGTGGCTATTACAATATCACCTCCCCGAAGGTCGTCGCCGCGGCGACCGAGGGCGGCACAGAACTCTTCCCGATCGCCTACTTCGAGAAGGAGGCCTTCCTCAACCAGAGCCCGCAGCTCTACAAGCAGATGATGATGGCCGCCGGTTTCGAGAAGGTCTTCGAAGTCGGGCCGATCTTCCGGGCCGAGGAGCACAACACGGTCAGGCACCTCAACGAGGCGACGTCCATCGATGTCGAGGTCTCGTTCGCCGACCACAACGACGTCATGAAGGTCCTCGAAGACCTCGTCTCCCACCAGTACGCCACCGTTGCGGAGACCTGCTCCGACGCTCTCGCCGATCTCGGCGTCGAGTTCGAGGTCCCGAAGGCGCCCTTCCCCCGCATCCCGTACGCCGATGCGATCGATATCGCGGCAAAGAAGATCGACGAACCGATCGCCTACGGCGACGACCTCTCCACACCGTCTGAGAGGGCGATCGGCGAGGAGATGGGCGAGCACTACTTCATCGTGGACTGGCCGAGTGCGATCAGGCCGTACTACGCGATGCCGTACGAGGACGACCCGTCCATCTGCAAGGCCTTCGACATGATGCACCCGCGTATGGAACTCTCTTCGGGCGCCCAGCGCGTCCACCAGTACGACCTCCTGGTCGAGCAGATCAAGGCGAAAGGATTAAGCCCGGAGAGCTTCGAGTTCTATCTCCAGCCCTTCAGGTACGGCATGCCACCCCACGCGGGCTGGGGCATGGGCATGGAGCGGCTGATCATGACGATGCTCGGTCTCCAGAACATCAGGGAGGCCGTTCTCTTCCCGCGTGACAGGCACAGAGTCGTCCCATGAACTTTATCTCGAAGGTCCTGCCGACCACGGTCGTCGGGAGTTACCCGGTCGTCAAGGCCGGGGGGCTCCGCTCTCTCCTCGACCCCCTGCACGGGGCTGTCGAGACAGCGGTTGCCGACCAGGTCCGCGCCGGCGTCGATATCATCTCGGACGGCCAGGTGCGGGGCGACATGATCACGGCGTTCGTCTCCCGTCTGCCCGGCATCAGGGGACAGAGCGTCATCGGCAGGATCGAGCCCCCTGACAAACCCCTCACCGTCGCGGACACGAAGTATGCCCTCTCGAAGCACCCGAAGGTGAAGGGGATCATCACCGGCCCCTCGACACTGGCCCATGGCCTGCGGATCGAGACGCCGGCGTACAGGGGGCGGGACGAGGTGGTTCTGGACCTTGCGCAGGCCCTTGCCACGGAGGCGCGGGCCCTCCAGGCCGCCGGCGTGACGATGATCCAGATCGACGAACCGATCTTTTCCACCGGCGCCGCCGACCTTGGCGTCGGCAGGCAGGCGGTGGACCTGATCACCTCGGTGCTCCGCATCCCTTCCTGCCTCCATGTCTGCGGGAACCTCGAGAGTGCGATCGACGACATCCTGAAGATCCAGGTCTCTGTCCTCGACTTCGAGTTCTCCGAGAACAGGGAGAACCTCGAAATCCTCTCGACGAAGGACCTGAAAGGGAGGCCGGTCGGCTACGGCTGCGTCGCCTCCGCCGATCCCGGCGTCGAGAGCATGGAAGCGATCGAGAAGAGGATCGAACGGGGGATCGAGGTCTTCGGCGCCGAGAACATGCTCGTCGACCCGGACTGCGGCCTCCGGATGCTTGAGAGAGATGTGGCCTACGAGAAACTCTCCGCGATGGTGAAGGCCGCCGCGGTCCTCAGGGCCGAATACTGATTCACTTTTTTCCCCCCGGTTCGTGAGGCTCTGTAGAATTGGGCATGAACCTCTTGCTCAAGCATACCCCATGAAAATTGTTCCTGGGAATTTGCTGACCGACGTGCCTTCCCGCACGCTCGCGCCGGGGGCGCTGCCCCCGGATCCCCGGGATTGCGATAGGGCCGGGAAGGCAGAATGCGGACCTTCCATCTCTGAAAGGGGATGCTTGATGAGAGTCAGAGTCCCGTGCAAACCCGGAGAGACATTTTCCGGGATCATTTTCATGGAGGTCATTCCAGAACGGATCCGAACCTTCATGCACGCCGATGAAAGGACTCACATTCGGTTCTGAAAAATTCTGTTCTGAATTCTGTTCTGGTGTCTTGTCCAGGGGGTTTCACCCCCCGGTCCCCCCATCATTGCGATAGGGGGTGGATGGCAACCTCCTTCATCAGGATCTCTGGTCTCTCTTCCCCGACCCTATCCTGTTTCGGGGGTCAGGGGGCAAAAGTCCCCCGGCAGAGGTCTGGGGGAAGGCGGTGGTTTCGCACGATTCTTCAGGGAATTCAGGAAGATACCGACCCGAACATGATATTCTCTCCCGATCCCTGCATGCAGAGATAGGGGGAATGAATGAGAGTTTTGGGATATGCTCATGGTAACCCTCGCGGGAAAGTACTTCCTGAAGCGATAGGAGATTCTGTTCAGAAGTACCTGGTTCGGGGGACTGCCGCCCCCCATACCGCCTGTCATTAAGGTGGGGGCGGGGGTAGCATACTCCTCCAGGAATCCGGCTCTTTCTTCCCGGGACCAATCGCACGTGGGGGTCAGGGGGCGTGGTCCCCCGGTTTCGATCGGGGGAAGGCGGTTGATCGGTGTCTCGCGCCGGTAGATTGCCGCCCCTCGAACACCTCCCGGTCGCCTGCACCAAAATTTCTCTGAAAAAAAGTAGTGGAGCCGGGACGGTCGCTCAGACGACTCTCTTTGTCGTCGAGAGTTCGAGTCCCTCGGCGGTGATATTGTATGGGACGAGTTGTCTGGGGAGTTCTACCCCGACCATCTTGAAGACGCCGAGCATCCTTTCCACCTCGGAGCCCTCGATTCCCTGTTTGAGTTCGACGTAGCCGTCAACCAGCCTGATCAATTTGATCTCGTCTGCCTTCCGGTGGATGCCGAGGTACATGATGAGCGCCACGTTCGCCCCCTCCGCCACCTTCTCCCGCAGGCCGCGGGTCACGAGGTCGACGGCATCGTCGATGCCGTGCCTGAGGATGATGCTTGAGAGAGAGTCGATGACAATCCGCTGGCCGTGCATATGTGCGGGGTACTGGTCGGGCGGTATCTCCCGCGCGTCGGTCATCCCCTCCTCGACCTTCCCGTCGAGCATCAGGTATGTCCCGTCTTCGGGGTTGTCAGGGTCTCCCTTCCAGAACTGGCGGGCAAAATGGTCGAGTCCGTTTGTGGGCGTGCCTGCGACGATGATCACCGTCCCCTTCGGTATCCCCCCCTCCAGAACCAGGTCGAGACCGACAAGACCGGTTGAACGCTGTTTCTCCCTGTCCAATGTACTCTCCGGCAGATCACATGGACGCGTGCGTACATATACCTTCCCAAAGGTTCAAATTGACATCCTTGATATAAACGGGACGACAATAAGGGGTCCCCGGGGTCAGTTCCCCGATGATACGGGATACATTTCCCTGAGAGTCCGCCTGAGGAGTTTCCAGCCGCTCACCCGGGGGAGGTGGTCGAGGACGACCATCTCGCGGGGCACCTTGTAGCCGGCAAGTCTCTCCCGGCAGTAGGCGGTCAGGTCGTCGAGCGTCATCTCCTCGCCGGGGTTGAAGACGACGGCCGCCACCGGGACCTCGCCCCGCCTCTCGTCGGGCCTCGCGAAGATGGCGACGTCGGCGACCTTCGGGTGCTCGACGATGACGTTCTCCACCTCTGTCGGGTAGACCTTCCAGCCCGACATGATGATCATGTCCTTCTTCCGGTCGGTGACGAAGAGGACGCCGTCTTCGTCAAGGTAGCCGAGGTCTCCGGTCAGGAACCAGCCTTCGGGGAGGAAGGCCCGTTCCGTCGCTTCGGGCATCCCCCAGTAGCCCTTCGCGACCGCCGGCCCCCGCAGGGCGATCTCGCCGACCTCGCCGGCAGGGAGGTCGCGGCCGGGGTCGTCCTCGGCGACGATCCTCGCCTCGGCATAGCCGACAGGCGCCCCGACGCTCAGGTACCCCTTGTGGAGGGAGTAATGGGCCGGGACGACCGCGGTCGCCGACCCGACGACGATCGTCTCGGAGAGGCCGTAGGCGTTCACGACCGGGATGCCGAAACGCCTGTCGAACTCGGCCCATATCACCGGCAGGAGGGGCCCTCCGCCGGAGATGATGCACCTGACCTGCTTCAGCGCCTCCTCTGTCCCGGGCTTCGAGCGGATGAGGGTGTGGATCACCGGCGGCATTGCCGAGAGCACCGTCACCCGGTGTTCGGCCGCGAGGCGCACGTACGCCTCCGGGTCGTAGCGGTCCATGCAGACACACGTGCCTCCGGCCTTCAGGACGGAGAGCCCCCAGGAGAGGCCGACATGGCCCATCGGGTAGATGCCGAGGTAGACGTCCCCTTCACGGAGGTCGAGGACCTCGCGCTCTGTTGCAAGGGCTGACATCCAGTTGCCCTGGGTGAGCATCGCCCCTTTCGGGCGGCCGGTCGTCCCCGAGGTGTACTGGAGCTGGCAGAGGTCGTCGAAGGAGCAGTCTGTCGCCCTTTCGAGGGGGTCGGCGCGGAGGAGGTCGTCCCATGCCGTCTCGTCCTCTCCCGCGGCGCCGACGATGCAGACGTGGCCGAGGTCAGGGCAGTCGGCCCTGACCGCCCGCACGGTAGGAGCGCCGGCGGTGTCGGTGATCACGGCCGCGGCCCCGGAGTCGGCGAGGGCGTACCTCACCTCGTCTGCATGATAGACGGCGTTTGTCGGGACGGCGACGGCGCCGATCCGCCAGATTGCAAGGTACGAGAGGAGATATTCGGGCGAAGTGTCGAGGTAGATACAGACACGGTCGCCTTTTTTTATGCCGAGAGAGGAGAGGCCGCCGGCAAGGCGGCAGGCGGCCTCCCGCATCTCCCTGAAGGTGTACGTCCGGCCGTCCTTCGCAAAGATAAAGGCGGGGCCGGAACAGTACCGGGCGTTTACATCAAGAAATGTGGTGATATTCGGCATTCATGGCACCTGATATCCATATAATTGCTTCGATGAATATGTATGTGCATTCTCCTATATATGCGGGCCCATTGGGGGCCGTCGCCGGAAAAAAGGTGGTGTAGGTTTCCCTACTGGTACTCGGGCGGCTGGACCTTCTCGGGCAGGCCGCCTTTGAAGAAGCCGCGGATCCTCTGGTAGTAATCGACGAGGCGCTCGTTCATCGTCGGGTGCACCTTCTTCGCCGCCGTCTCCAGGTGTTTTTTCGTGACGATGCCGGTCTTCTCCCGCATCGCAAACATCCCGGCCTCGCGGCAGAGCGACTCCAGGTCAGAGCCCACGTACCCGTCCGTCGTCCCGGCAATCGCGTCGATGAGGGCGGTCCTGCCAGGGTCCTCCAGGGTGATCCGCCTGAGCCCGAGGAGGTCGACGATCATCCGCCGCCGTGCGCCCGGTCCGAGCGGGTCGCCCTGGCCCTTCTGTGCCTTCGCGGCCGCGTCCCTGAAGGTGTCGATGCCGATCGGGGCCCCTGACGTGAAAGACGCGAGGATGTCCTCGATCCCGGCGCCGTCGAGTCCTTCGGTCGCCGCCACCGCTTCGTTCATGGCCGAGCCTTCGATCGGCATGGTGCGGGTGTGGATGTCCATGATCTTGGCCCGACTCTTCCGGTCGGGCGCCCCGATATAGACGAGGCGGTCGAAGCGGCCGGGCCGCAGGAGGGCCGGGTCCACGATGTCCGGCCTGTTCGTCGCTCCCATCACGACGACGTCGCCCCGGCCTGTCAGACCGTCCATCTCGGTGAGGATCTGGTTCAGGACGCTCTCGACGACATGCGTCTCGGCGCCGCCGCCCCGTGCCGGGGCAAGGGCGTCGAGTTCGTCGAAGAAGATGATCGACGGCGCCACCTGCCTGGCCTTCTTGAAGATCTCCCGCACGGCGCGTTCTGACTCGCCGACCCACTTCGAGAGGAGTTGCGGGCCCCGCACCGGGATGAAGTTCGCTCCTGACTCTGAGGCGACGGCCCTCGCGATGAGGGTCTTCCCCGTCCCCGGCGGCCCGTACAGCAGGACGCCCCGCGGCGGCTGGATGCCGAGGTCGTCGAACCGCTCCCTGCTCGTGAGCGGGTACTCGACCGCCTCGCGGACCTCTTCTTTCTCCGACTCGAGGCCGCCGACGTCGTTCCAGGTGATGTGCGGGACTTCGAGGAGCACCTCGCGCATGGCGCTCGGGGAGACGTCGCGCAGCGCCTCCCTGAAGTCCGAGGCCGTCACCTCCATCTTTTCCAGGATCTCGGGCGGGATCTCCTCTTCTTCCAGGTCGATCTCCGGCATGTACCGCCTGAGCGCCCTGATCGCGCCTTCCCGTGCGAGCGCCGCAAGGTCGGCCCCCACGAAACCGTGGGTCTGCCTGGCGAGGTCGGTGATGGAGACGTCGTCGGCGAGAGGCATGCCCCGCGTATGGATCCTGAAGATCTCCGTCCGGTCATGCTCGTTCGGCCCGCCGATCTCGATCTCCCTGTCGAAGCGGCCCGGCCGCCGCAGGGCCGGGTCGATGGCGTCGAGTCTGTTCGTGGCGCCGATGACGACGACCTGTCCCCTCTCTTCGAGGCCGTCCATCATGGTGAGGAGCTGGGCGACGACCCGTCTCTCCACCTCTCCGGTGACGTCCTCCCTCTTCGGGGCGATGGAGTCGAGTTCGTCGATGAAGATGATCGACGGGGCGTTCTGCCGTGCGTCCTCGAAGACCTCGCGCAGGCGCTGTTCAGACTCGCCGTAGTACTTCGAGATCACCTCGGGCCCCGCGATGGAGATGAAGTGCGCCCCCGACTCCGAGGCGACGGCCTTGGCGATGAGAGTCTTCCCCGTCCCCGGCGGGCCGTACAGGAGCACGCCCTTCGGCGGGTCGATCCCGAGTTTCCTGAAGAGTTCGGGGTGGCGCATCGGCAGTTCGATCGTCTCCCGCACCCGCTGGAGTTCGTCTTTGAGGCCGCCGATGTCCTCGTACGAGATCCTCCTCACGCCGTCGAAGCCCGCGACCGGTTTCTCCGAGAACTCGACCTTCGTGTTCTTGGTGATGATGATCGCTTCCTCGGGTTCGACCGTCACCGCCTTGAAGGCGACGATCTGCGGCTGCATGAAGGGCAGCCCGGCCTGGATCGGGACGGTGTCGTTCTTGACCACCGGGAAGTCGATGAGGTGGTTGACCACGCTCTGGAAGTTGATGGGGACCTGCCGCGGCATGTCCTCGGGAGGCGCGAGGACGACCCTCTGCGCCTCGGTCTCCTGCTCTGCCTTTCGCACAAGGATTCGGTCGCCGACCGCGATCCCGGCGTTCTCCCTGGTGAACTTGTCGACCCTGATCTTCCCCTGCTGCCAGTCGGAGACCATTGCCCGCCAGACCTTGGCGACGGTCCGGCGTTTGCCGATGATCTCGACGAGGTCGCCGGGCGAGAGCCTCATCTGGAGCATGGTGTCGGGATCCAGGCGCGCCTTCCCCCCGCCCTGGTCCTCAGGATATGCCCTGTCCACTTTTAGGTACATTTCCGGCATTCGTTACAATCATATACGCCCGGATTTATAAGTACTGCTTCAGTATGCGGATTCTTCTTCTCGATCCTTTTCACGGCGCAGCCGGCGACATGACTATCGGGGCCCTCTTAGACCTCGGCGCAGACGAGGCGCAGGTGAGGGCGGCGATGGCCTCGGTGGTGGCCGACCCGGTCTTCTCCCGCGTGAAGAGGTGCGGCGTCGGGGCGGTGCGGGTCGTCACTCATGCAGGCCCGGCCCACCGGGACCTTGCCGATGTTATTGCACGGGTGGAGACGGCCGATGCCCCGGCCGCGGCGGTCGAGCGGGCGAAACGGGTCTTTTGCCGGATCGCGGCGGCAGAGGAGAGCGTCCACGGGCATGCGCCGCACTTCCACGAGGTCGGAGCCGACGACGCGATCGCCGACGTGATCGGGGCGTGCACGGCCCTGGAGACTCTCGGTGTCGACGGCGTCGCCGTGCTCCCGGTCGCCCTGGGGAGCGGGACGGTCGTGGCGGCCCACGGTACGATGCCGGTGCCGGCCCCGGCGACCCTTGCCGTCCTCCGTGCCTCGCCCCTGACGACGAGGATGGGCGGTGGCGAGGGCGAACTCTGCACGCCGACGGGCGCCGCCCTCCTGGCCACGTTCACGACCCTCCGGCCCGAGGAGATCGGGGCGGCACGGGTCGCCGGCATCGGCTACGGTGCCGGCAGCCGCGACCCTGCGGGGGCGCCGAACGTGCTGCGGGCGGTGCTCCTGGAGCGCGAGGGAGTCGCAGGCGCCGACGAGGTGGACATCCTTGAGACGAATGTGGACGATGTCACCGGCGAGGTGCTCGGCCACTGCATGGACCTCCTCTTTGCGGCGGGGGCGAGGGACGTCTGCGTCGTGCCGGCGGTGATGAAGAAGGGGCGGGCGGGCCACCTGGTGCGGGTCGTCTGCCGCCCCGCGGACGCGGCCCCCCTCACTCTGATCCTGGCGAGGGAACTCGGCACTCTCGGGGTGCGGTGCATCCCCGCGGTCCACCGGAGCGTGCTGGAGAGGAGGCTCGTGCGGGTGACGGCCGGGGTCGGGGGCGAGAGGCGCGAGGTGACGGTGAAGGTCGGGTATATCGGCGACGTCGTCTCCTCGGTGAAGGCGGAGTCGGACGAGGTGCGGGCCTGGGCCGCGGAGTCCGGCGTGCCGGTGCGGACGGTGGCACGGATTGTCGAGGACGCCGCATGGAAGGACCTGGAGGGGAAGGAATGAAGTTGTCCCGCCTGAGCACGGGTTCCGAGCCCCTCGACACCCTCCTCGGCGGCGGGTTGGAGAGGCGGACGATCACCCAGATCTACGGCGAGCCCGGCTGCGGGAAGAGCACGATATCTGTCATGACGGCGGTCTCCTGCCTGAAGAGCGGGGAGTCTGTCATCTACATCGACACGGAGGGTTTCTCGGCCGAGCGTTTCGAGCAGATCGCCGGGGAGGAGGCGACGGCCCTTGCCGACCGGCTGTACCTCTACGAACCCGTCGACTTCGTGCAGGAGGGGATCATGGTTAACGAGTGCGAGGCCCTCCTCAGGTCGAAGAACGTCGGCCTGATCGTGATGGACTCGGCGACGGCCCTCTACCGCTCCGAACTCGGGACGACGAAGGACGCACTCCGCGTCCTCTCGCAGCACATGGTCCGCCTCCTCGGGTATGCGAAGAAGTACGAGGTGCCGGTTTTGATCACGAACCAGGTGTACATGGACATCGACACCGACGCCTTCTTTGGCCTCGGCGGCACGGCCCTTGGCCACCTCTCCAAGGCGATCCTGCGGATCGAGAAGAGGGAGAGCAAGAGGCGGGTCGTGCTGGAGAAGCACCGCTCCCGCCCGACCGATATCTCGTTCGATTATGTTATTGTGAACGAGGGGATCAGGCGGGTATAGTCTTTTTTTGGGATCTGGATTTTAGAATTGCTCCGAGTCGCTGTGTTCTCTCGCGAGAGGGCCGGTTTCCAACCCGCGTCATGTGCTCACCATGGTCGGTACTCTGCTCACGCCCCCAACCCCGATTATGCTCTCTCCTACCATCTACTCCCACCGGCGGCCCGCGCGGACGCACAGGCCGCCGGACCTCCCTCTTGCGCTTGACTTTATTTTGGCTTTAAATGTCTGTTATATGACTAACAAGAAGATGAATTTGATATGTGATAACATTAACTGTTCCTATTGGGAAATATGTCACAATCGGACAGTCGCCCATTCTGGCTTGGGCTTATCGGTGGTCTTCTTGGAATCGCCGCTGCGTTCTTTGCGTTCTTCATCGGAGCATTTGCTTTGGCATTTGATCCCTCTGCTGGGTACGATTTTATCATGGGGCTTGGGGCCTCGGCATTACTCTTCTCGTTCACCGGCATCGTTGGGGGTGTGCTGAAGAACAATACCCTTGGGGCTGCTCTGATGATCATCTCAGGCATTCTGGTCCTCATATCAGTCTCCCTCTTCGGTGTTCCGACCCTTATCCTCTTCCTGATTGGAGGTCTGATCAAATATAAAAATCAGGATTGAATGATAATGTCTCCCTCTTCTCTCCCAAAACACGTTTTTTAACCTGTATTCAAAACATATTTTTTAAAAAACCATCCTCTCAAATAGTTATCGCCGAAAAACCACATAATAAATTGGGTTAATCGTGGTCATCACTCTTTAGTGCTTTAAAAAATAAAATTCTGAAAAAAACGAAATACATATATGCCGAAAAATTTTATTATCTTTGGAGAAAATATGAGGCTATACTCTTTACTTCTGGTTTGTATTGCAATCTGCTGTGTTTGTGTATCAGGTTGTACAACTGCACACACAGATCATCAAGCATCGCCGAATGAACTTACATCTCCCACCCAGCAACTAAGCAATCAGCAAACAAGCACTCCATACCCGACCCCCGAAAAGACAGTCCAAAAACCTACGGCGGTAGTGAATGACTTTTCCCAGGTGACGCATGCAAGTGTGGACACAATCAAGGAAAATTGGGATGCCGATGCCGAAGACGATGGGGTTACTGTTCATCCAGACCTGCTTGATCAATATGACGAGACGGTGAAATATTCAGATGCCAGTATTCCCGTTGACATTCAGATCTGGACAACAAAATTCGATAATAACTTCAAAGAACAAAAAGACAAACTTGTCTACAAGGGATCTGGCACCATAACAACGTGGAAAGATGGGAATATGTTCATGAAAGGCGGAATAAAAGTTCCGTTCAGCAGCATGAATGTTCCTTCTGATGAAGCGTATGGGTGGACATACGCCACGATCCACACCCCTGATGGAAAAACCTACGAAGCAGTGGATAAATTTACTGCTCTTACCCCCTAATCCTTTTTTACGTCTACTATCAGGCATAACCTGATTGTGTAATGTCTGCTGGTATCCTACATATTTTTCTCAATTTGCGCTGATTTTTACTCAATTTCCCACTCTTTTCGTCTCCCCTCCGGGCACAGTCCACCCTTTTCCCCTCCCTCTCCTGATCACACTCCCCAGACCCCGGAGAATCAGTGTCTTTTCCTCTCAAAACTGAAAACACCTCTAAATTAGCGCCCCCAGAATTGCGGCCCATATCATCGAGATCGAAGAGGCGGGAATGGGGAATGGAGTCAAGAATGGCGAGATCCGACTCCTGGACCTGACGATCAATACCTTAAAGCACCCCGGCGGCACAGGAGGACGTACCGCAGAGACATGACCCCCGTGAAAACCCGCACTGAAGTCCTCGGCGTCCTCCGATCCCTGAAAGATGAACTCAGAGATCGGTATCATGTCGAGAGCATCGCCCTCTTCGGGTCGTACGCCCGCGAGGAACAGGAGGAGGGCAGCGACATCGATGTACTCGTCTCGTTCGACTCCGACGCCGACCTCTTTGATTTTGTCGGACTGTCGCAGTACCTCGAAGAAAAACTTGGCCGTAACGTGGATGTTGTGCCGGAGACGGCGCTCCGCCCGGAGATCCGCAGCCAGGTGACGCGGGATCTCCTCTTTGCATGAGGTCCTCTCTCCTCTACCTCTCGGACGTCGCCGGTGCCCTGCAGAAGATCGAGGAGTTCACAGCGGGCATGACCTACGAAGAGTTCCTCCGTGACGACAGGACCCAGAGTGCCGTCATCAGGAAGTTCGAGGTCATCGGGGAGGCAGCGAAAAAGATCCCTCTCTCCGTCAGGGAGAGGCACCCTGTCGTTCCCTGGCGAGAAATGGCCGGGATGCGGGACAGACTGATCCATACCTATTTTGGTGTCGACACGATGCTTGTCTGGAGGACGGTCATCAGCCGCGTGCCCGAACTCCGGAAGGAGATCTGCCGGATCATCGAGGAGGAAGGCGGGGGACGGCCGCCGGGTACCGCGTGAGGAACAATTCCAGCACCGCCCCCTCCATTCCATCCGTTTCCAGCGCGTTACAACGGCCCCCGTCACTCAAAAAACGATTTAAATCAGTTTGATAATCATTCCCCATCCCCCACATCGGTATCTCACGACCGCTCTCAGCATCGCGGGTTTCGCACCCACTCCCCCACCCGCACACCCGCGGACAGGTCATGGTGTGTGCATGTGCGCGTTTTCTCAAAAACTCCCGCGCTTCCTCGCTCGTCAAGGCAAGGCGCAAAAAGGCTTTTGCGTCCTCGTTCGGCATGGTGATACGCTCTGGCACAACGCTTTCAATAAAGCTGCCCCTCGAACATAAACGGTGGTTGCGCTCTGTGCGTTCCTCGCGGGATAACTTCTGCCCCCATTCCCGAATTGATAGAGAGGTCATCCCAAAACTCTCATTCATTCCCCCCATCTCTGCATGCAGGGATCGGGAGAAAATTTCATGATCGGGTTGATGTCTTCCCGAATTCCATGAAAAATCGTGCGAAACCACCGCCTTCCCCTACCTCTCTGCCGGGGGACTGACGCCCCCAGACCCCCGAAACAGGATAGGGCCGGGGAAGAGAGACCAGAGATCCTGATGAAGGAGATTGCCCTCCACCCTTATCGCAATGATGGGGGTCGGGGGGTGAAACCCCCCGGAACAGACGCCAGAACAGGATTTTTCAGAACCACATACCGATCATTCCATCAACAGGACAGAGGGGAGGATCAGTTTTGGGATGACCTCTACAACAATTCCTTGGAGCAGAAGATCCGGGCATATGAGCAGGAAGGTCGAAAACTCTCTTGTTTCGACCTGAACAACCGTCTTCCCGCTCTCAAGGAAGAACACCCGTGGCTCAAGGACGTGAACTCTCAGTCTCTCCAGAGTGCAAACAAGAATCTCGACAACGCCTTCACCCGGTTTTTCCGGGAGAAGAAAGGCTTCCCCCGGTTCAAGTCAAAGAAGAATCCCGTACAGTCCTTTCAGGTGCCTCAGAGTTACTCCGTGGACTTCGACCAGAGATGGATCAAACTCCCAAAGATCAGCAAGATTAGAACCATCTTCCACCGGATCTTCACCGGAAAGATGAAGTACGCTACTGTTTCCGTGACATCGACCGGAAAATGGTTCGTTAACATCCTTGTCGATGACGGGAAACCCGAACCTGAACCCGCACCCTTCTCTCTGGACACTACTCTTGGGATCGATGTCGGGTTGAAGGACTTTGCGACTCTCTCCACGGGAGAGAAGGTCGAGAACCCCCGATACCTGAAGACCTCTCTCCAGCGGTTGAAGGTGTTGCAACGACGGGTGTCCCGGAAGGTCAAAGGGTCGAAGAACCGGGAGAAAGCGATCCAGAGACTTGCCCGGTGCCATGAAAAGATTGCCAACCAGCGCAACGATTTCCTGCACAAAATCTCCAATCGAATCGTGAGCGAGAACCAAGCCATTGCAGTGGAATCGTTGAACATCGACGGGATGATGAAGAATCATCATCTGGCGCAGGGGATCGGGGATGTTTCGTGGTACGCGTTCTTCACGATGCTGGAGTACACGTGCCGGACGTACGGGAAGACTCTCCTGAAGATCGGGAGATTCGATCCCTCCTCAAAAATATGTAGCAAATGCGGGTATCTCAAACAGGATCTCGCTCTTTCGGATAGGGAATGGGTCTGCCCTGACTGTGGTACTCATCATGACCGCGACATCAACGCGGCGATCAATATCAAGAAGTTTGCCCTGCAAGAGCAGAACCTTGTCGGGGTATCAGGTGCGGAACGCACCGTTGAGCCTGTGGACTCACCTCAGTAGAGGGAGGATGAAGCAGGAAGCCACGCCCAACAGGCGCGGGGTAGTTCACTTCATCACCTTTTCAAAGCGGAAGAAATAATCTCCTCCCACCATATCGTCCGGCGTAGTCGGGTCTTTGTGATGGGGATTGAAAAACTCTACCGCGGAGAACCCGCATCGATTGATGTAAAAATGGATATTTCGCTTTTCAAAATACGGTGTTATGGTTTCCCATACTTTCGTTTCGGGGTACAGTTTCTCTATCGCGTTCCATATCCTCTGTCCGATGCCGCTGCTTTGCACACCGTTTTTTACATACAGAAAATCGAGATGGTTATGCTGCGTGGCTTCATCAATCACAACGATTGCTCCGCCAACCATTTCGCCGTCAACGACCGCCTTATATGTCACCGCCCCTTTTGAGGCAAGAGTTTTATCTATGTCATCTTCCGGCAATATCTCAACATCTAAGTCGCTAAACTCTTTTACAGCCCCCAGCTGAAAGGCTTCCTGCAGATCTTTCTTATAGTCGGGCAAATCCTCTGAACACAGAGGTAATAACTTAAAATCCATGTAATCTCCTCCTGTTTTAATAATGGTATTTCTTCCGCTTTATAACAAGGAATATAGTTGTGACTGCTCCCCCTCCTCTCGTCGGGGGCATCCCGGGGTGTTACCCCTGAGATTGCAGTCCCAATCTCATACTATTGATCGCCGCGTTCTGGTCACGGTCCATCACCAGCCCACAATGCGGGCAGGAGTGGACTCGATCAGAGAGTGTCCTGGCGACGATCATGCCACATCTGGAGCACATCTGAGATGTGTTTCTGGGGTTCACCCGGATCACGCGTGAGCCAGCCTCTTCCGCTTTGCCCTCTGTGATCGAGATGAACATATTCCAGGCAACATCTGCAATGCTTTTTGCCAGATAATGGTTTTTTCCATTTTTATGATATTCAGATCCTCGAACACAATCGTACCGAACCGGTCCACCACCTTCCGGGAGGTCTGGTGAGCAAAATTGAGCCGTCTGTTGGCGATCCGTTCGTGGACGTGTGCGATGATCATCCTGGCCTTCTTCCGTTCAGGTGTTCCTTTCTCCGCTTTCGAGAGTCTTCTCTGCGCCTTCGCAAGAGTTTTCTCGTCGGTACGGAAGAACCGCGGGTTCTCGATCTTCTCTCCGTTTGAGAGGGTAGCGAAGGATTTGAGACCAACGTCGATCCCGACTGCCGTCTCCTTCTGTGGGAGAGGGGAAGGATCATACTCGACCGAGAAGCAGGCATACCATTTCCCGGTCGAAGACCGCCGGATCGCGAGGGTCTTGATCGTCCCTTCGATAGGTCGGTGGAGGACGACCTTCACGTCTCCGATCTTTGAGAGATGGAGACGATCCTCAGTCAACTTGAACCCGGACTGTTTGTATGTGAAACTGTCATATCGCCCCTTCCCCTTGAACCGTGGGAATCCAGGTTCTTTCTCGCCTGCTTTCGCCCGTTGGAAAAATGCTTTGAAGGCAAGATCAACGCGCATCTGAACATTCTGAAGAACCTGAGAACAGACCGTAGAAAGTTCAGAACGTTCCTTTTTCCATTGGGTCAGGATCGTGTTAGTTTCGTAGAGAGAGATGGAATGCTGATCCTGTTCCCACGCGTTCTTTCGCAATGCGAGCGTATCGTTATAGACCCACTGACAGATCTCAAGCGTCTGCTCAAGAAGAGTCACCTGAGATTTTGTCGGATAGAGTCGATACCGGTACGCCTTACGCATAATGGGTCATACGTCGTGATGCGTAATATGGTTGCGGGAGGACGGCATTCATCCCCCCACTAAAGTGGGGGCCTTCTGCCTGTTTTCTTCGTAAAAGTCGTCGAACGCCTCTGAGACATAGGCGAAGGGGTCGCCTGCCCGCGGGACATAATAACTGCAGTAGGCGAAGACGATCGCGATGGTCGTTGCGCAGATGCCGGCGACGACCCACACGACGATCGCGAACAGCCCGACAAGTCCCGCGGTGAGCGGTGAGCGCCGACGCGATGTAGATGTCGGCGCCCACGATCGACCCGACGATGATGTTGGTCAGGTCGAACTCTGTCAGTGCCCGCTGCAGTCCCGTCCCCCTCGCCCCCCGGAGGAGATATGGGAGACCTGACATAATCGTTGCGCTGTCGGTCCACCCACCCCCTCACTCCGGCGTCCGGCGGTAGGTCGTGATCCCGAGGGCGGTGGCGAACCCCCAAGATGATGGAGATCGCCGACAGGTCCATGCCGATGAGGTCTGCCTGTTCCCGGTGTCTCACAAAATTTTCCCCTCTTGATCCGGTGCACGCCCTTTCACCGGTTTCACCCACTTTCGACACCTTTCGACCGCGTCGAAAATGTTTTCCGGTTCATTCGTATCTCAAATCATGATTTCACATCCTTTCCAGAGATTTGAAAAATCGTTTTCACCACCCCGGGGATCACAGCCACACACATCCTTCACCCTCACCGTCGCCCCCCTTCTGTGCTCCCTCTTTCTGGTGAAAATATGTATATATACGCGTATATTGATCCTTAGATCTCCGTGTAAATTCCAATCTGCCGTCGTCACGCTCCCGCCGGATCTTTTCGACGAGTGGTGAAAACCTGTCGAAAACAGTCGAAAAAGTGAAAATCAAGAGAGAACTCGCCGGTCGGGAAACGCCGTCCCCGTTCAGGTCTGGAGGGAGAGGTTCTCTTCGGATCACTCTTGTGAATTATCCCGGACGCCCTCGGCCCCTGGTGGAGCGGCAGAGACTTCGACACCGGCGTCAGGCGTTCGGGCATGACCGCCCCGCTGTAACGGACGATCCGCAACCTGATCGATGAACCGGGCGCCGACCCCGCGATCGATTACGTGATCGTGGAGAAGGGGTTCAGTCCGTACCCTCGTGCACCCTCCCGGGATAGAGATCTTCAAGAGTGCGCGGCCGATGGTCCTCGAAGATTTCATCAGCGTACCATTTTGCACCGAAAGCGAGGATACTCATGAGGATCGGGATTGTATCCTTTCCTTTCTCAGTAAGCATCCACTCGACAACCCTGGGGCTTTCACGGATTATCGATGCATGAATAAGGCCCGCTTCTTCAAGTTCCCTCAGCCGCAGTGTGAGGACCCGCGGCGTTAGACCCGGGAGGGATCGCCGGATCCGGTTGAACCTGTTGATGTTCAGGAGTGCGATGTCCCGGAGGATGAGAAGCGTCCATTTCTTTCCGAGGATATTGACTGCGATATGAATGGGACAGATCTTAAATTCAGTCGTCGGAACCAGGGGCTGTTCACCTGTTAACCGGGATCTTGGCATGGTATACATTTCGTCTCTGTCTGGTTAAAGTGGTATTATTTGTATACTGAATATGGATGCTGTCGATCATTTTCAGGGTGCTGTCCCCCGCCTCTCCAGAATCTCTGTACCTCGAATGTGGTGCGACAATACCTGTTCCTGTTGAGCGTTTCCTCCTGGAAATCCAGAATCTTTGAGGTTGACCATGCCGATCGAGAGTACGGCGATATCCCCGGACCGTGCCGTGGAGGACGAAGCAGATGCGATCGATCAGACTGCCCGCCGAATGGCTGCTGCTGTTACCACAGGAGAACTGGGACTGATTCTTGCCGACGAAATCAGCAGGTACTCCCTCCCTGATCTCCAGACCATCGGGGGCAGGATGTACGCGGAGATGATCCGGCTGCCCCGCCCCTACCGCGACCAGCTTCACCCGTATATGACCGAGCAGTTATTCGGCGCCCACCATAGGCTTCTCGTGATGTATCGTTCAGGTAGATTCCGGTCCATGACTGAACCTATCACAGATAGAGAAACGTTTCTCCGATTCTGTGAGATGATCCCGGACGGGAGTTTCCGGGGGGATGAAGATACGGAAAGGACGCCATTCCGTTACTCGCCGCGGCATCGGCTCTTCTATTACCTGGTGTCGGCCTTCACGATCTTTGTGCTCGACCGTCCGGGCCACCCGGTGGGGACACCATTTCCGGGAGGGTTCAAGGTCGAGGAACACGACGGTGCATTCTACTGCCTTATCCGTGACCATGAAAAAGAAGTTCCGTTTTCGATCTGTAACTTCTGCCCGGCTCATCAGAGAGCAGGAGTGTGATTCTGTGGAGCACCGGAGTGTCACCGCCAGGACAATAAAAGATAACGGCACTGTCCCGGGACCGGGGTTGCAGTTGAAGCATGGTGAGGAAACCGCATGAATCCGTCATCTGGTGTCGAAGATCATCCTTCTGCACGTTTTCTTGTGCAAAGGGGAGAAGTCGTCTCTTATGCCCGGGGGTGTGTACTCTGAACGCCTCCGATCTATTGTCCCGCCTCCGCCGCGATCTGGAGGGTTTATCTGATTACACATCCCGAATTGAGCAGGAACGGCAGGCCCGGACAGAAGACCCTCCCGGCATGCTCACCCGTCTCGGGGACTACAATTACGCCACGTACACCGAAATCTGCCATCGTGACGGCGTTTCCCCGGATTTTAAGATCGATTCCGCGATCGTGGAATCGTTCGAGCGCACGCTGAACCAGTATCTTGATACATACGCTCCCGGAAAAACAGATCTGAAACGCTACGTGTTGAGCATTTCTCTGTATCTGACTTTTATCGTAAAGAGACCTCTTCATCCACCGGGAACGCCATTTTTTGGGGACCTCCATGTCATACAGAAGGGGGAGTCGTACTATTGCAGTGGAAAGAAACGGTTCATTCGCGATCCTTCTTCGCTCTGCCGTTACTGTGTCTGCAAATCGCTATGATCCCGGGACGGTGGAAAAACAATTTTTTATTGGTTCTTTTACTGGCAAATCCGATATTTATGCAGGGTTATCCCCAATCAAAATTTCATGGCCGATCTTTTAATCGTTGAAATCTTGAAGCCGTGTTTGAAAAAGATTGTATCTTAAAAATAGGTCTTTTATCACGCACAATTTTCTGCGGTACTCTTCAATGCCAACATTTCACGAATCCCATATCAAAATCCTTATCCATCAGAATATCGCACGTTTTTGTGTCTTTTTAGATAACGAGGCCTTTTAAAATGGATATGAAAATAAATCCTCTGGTTCTGGTATTTTTTTCTGTCATCGCGGTTGTTGTAACGGGAGGGTGCACCGATTCATCTCCCGACATACGTGACACGCACCTGGAAATACTCGATGTTGGTGCTGAAAATCAAAGCATTTCTTCCCTTGACACGTACATGACCGTCAAGAACACCGGACCTACCACGGCACATAACATTGTCGTTGCTGTGATAATTCTGCCAGAATCTGATGTCTCTTCTATCCTGGAGAGTACTGAGATTTTAAAGATTGTGGCGCGGAATGACTCTCAGAATGAGGATTTAATGCTGGACCGGGATTTTGTCGATGCGTTAGGGCCTGGAGAAACCATTAAGATTCATCTTTCTGTGAATCCCGATGACCTATCTGATGGGTGGGACGTTTTGAGGGTTGCTTTTGCGGATAACGCCGAAGTGGTGTACTCCGAACCAGAGCCATCTTCGTCTCCAGGAGTTCTGCAGGGTAGTACGCCGTCTACAACGACACCCACCACACCGTCTACAACGACACCCACCGCTACTTCCGCACCTTTGCAGGAACCTGCGTACGCGATAGGGGATGTGATCTCTTATGAGCAGGATTCAAACGTTGCAGAGGTAATTCTGGACTATGACGCTCACGATGATGTGTATAAAACGGATGTGATCTTCAAATGGGACGAATATGATACCGGTGAATATGGGTGGTATCCGTACAGTGCTCCGGCGGGTACGTGGGGGTATCGCTTAGAAAGCAACGATTCGAGTTGGACTGATCGTACGTGTATGGAAAAATCCTATCCCTATGTTCTCGGACATGCCGATCAGATCGCTCTCAGAGAGGACTATTGATTGACACCATACTATTTCTGAAAATAGATCGAAAATATCCGTTGATACACTCTCCCCTCCTTTTTCGTGCGCACGCTCTGCCTGCTTTCTTTTGACCCTGTCCTGGAGTTAATCTGAGATGATCTCAACCGGCAGAGATAATATCTGCAAACATTTTTTGCCGGCCCCTCCGTATGGCTGTACGAGGGAGAAGAATGGACTTTTCCGACTGCGTGAAATTTGCAAACGAAAATCCGGTGACGTATATTGCGACCATGGACGGCGACCAGCCCAGGGTCCGGGCGTTTGCCATGTGGTTTGCCGATGAGAGCGGGTTTTACTATCACACCGGCACGCCGAAAAAGATCTGGCAGCAACTTATGACGAACCCGAAGATCGAACTCTGCTTCTATGCTCCCGCCGAGGGTGCGGGAACGATGATGCGGGTCGCAGGAGAGGCCGAGTTCCTCGAAGATGCGGCCCTGAAAGGGCGGCTCGTCAGAGAGCGCCCGTGGCTTCTCCAGATCGGCATCTCGGGTGCGGATGATCCCAGGCTTGCCGTCTTCCGCGTCGCCCACGGCGATGCATATCTCTGGACGATGGAGTACAACATGCGGGAGGCCGAGGCGCCCCGCGTCAGATTCTAACGCTCTGTAGGTATGGGGATCTCTCCCCATCCCCCCGGACCGGGCGTATCGGGATGTGAGGAGCCCGCCCCAGATCAGGTGCGGGCCGGATACCATTCATCCCCCGGTGCGACCCCTGCCAACCGTTCGACGGCATCCTCTGCGTCCTGACCCGGCACCCGCAGACGCAGGCATTCCCCTCACTCCAGCGTCCGGCGGTAGGTCGTGATCCCGAGGGCGATGGCGATCCCGGAGAAGACGATGAGCGCCAGCAGGTCCATGCCGATGAGGTTCACCCGCCCCCGCAGGATCAGGCTCCGCAGGGCGTGGATCGCATAGTACTCAGGATTGATCACGGCAATCCAGCGGAGCCAGGACGGCATGCCGAGCACCGGGTAGAACGCCCCGCTGGTCATGAACAGGATGAGGTTCAGGAAGGCCACGACCGAGGCGTACTCCTGCTGGGATGAGAACCGCGAACTGAACGAGACCACCAGGCTCGTGATCCCGATGCTGATGATGAAGAGGACGACCAGGACCATGAGAAAGGTCTCCATGCCGTCGACCACGACGCCAGCCACGACGATGTCGACCAGGAAGATGATGAAGCCGGCCATGAACGCCTTGACCGTCCCGCTCGCGATGATCCCGAGAATGATGCTCGAACGCTTCACCGGCGTGACCAGATAGCCCTCGATGATCCCGTTCTCCCTGTCGCGGATCAGGCCGATCCCCCCGCCCATCATCGTGGTCATGAAGATGGCCATGACGATGACCCCGACCCCGAAGAACTGGATATACTTGATGTCGCCGTAGATCTTCGAGACCAGCAACGGGTTGTTCGCCCCTGACTGCGCTATAACGCTGCTCACCCCCGACTGGATCAGGTCGGGGATCATATACTCGGAACTGTCGAGATAGAGGCGGACTGGGCGGTCGGTCGCGACCCCTGAGGGGAAGATCGCCACGGCCATAACCTTCCCATCGTCAAAAGCCGCTTTTGCCGTCTCTTCCCCGGAAAAGACCGTGACGTCGAAGATCGGCGGGTTGTCCCCGCTGTGGAAGTGGCCGAGGCCGTCGACGGCCGAGAGATAGAGGGGCGTCTCGTTCTCGAAGGGCACCTCCTGCGCCACCCCGATGGGGATGTGGGTGATCGTCCCGCCCATGGCGTTCCCGAAGATGATCAGGTACATGATGGGCATGAAGAGGGTCATCACGATGATGGCCGGGTTCCCCAGGAACTTCTTGAAGTCCCGCCTGAAGATCGCGACGGCTCCCCGCATCATGGACGACCCCTCCCCCCGTCCAGCCGCGTTCCGGTGAGGTAGATGAAGACGTCCTCGATCGAGGGGGAGCGGATGGCGATCGAGGTCATGGGGAGGTCGTGCTTCTCGAACACCTCGACGATGGAGGGCAGGACGCGGCTCCCGTTCTCGGCCGAGATGATGAGCGTGTGCTCCCTCGCCTCCACCGAGGTGAGGCGACTGTCCCCCCGCAGATCCGCGAGTGTCTCCTCGTCCACCGTATCGACCCCGATCTCGATGACGTCCCCTGAGGGAAGGGAATGTTTGAGGTTCTCAGTGGTGTCGAGGCTGAGGAGACGCCCCCTGTCCACGAAGGCGATGCGGTCGCAGAGTTTCTCCGCCTCGTCCATGTAGTGCGTGGTCAGGATGATCGTCGTCTCCTCCCTGTTCAGGGCCGTCACCTGCCGCCAGACCTCCCGCCTGGACTCAGGGTCGAGGCCGATCGTCGGTTCGTCCAGGAAGAGGATGAGGGGTCTGTGGATGAAAGCCCGCACGATCTCCAGTTTTCGCCTCATCCCACCGGAGAACGTCTGCACCGGCACGTGGGCGCGGTCGGCGAGGTCGGCCATGTCGAGGAGTTCCCTGATCCTGTCGTCGAGAATGCAGGGATCGACCTCCTGCAGATTGCCGTGGAAGTCCAGGTTGTCGTAGGCGGTGAGTTCAAGGTCGAGCGTGCTGGTCTGGGGGCAGACCCCGATCATCCGGCGGATCTCCTCTTGCTGGCGGGCGACGTCGTAGGGGCCGATGAACACCTTCCCCGAGCTGGGCCGGAGGAGGGTGGTGAGGATGCGGATGATCGTGCTTTTTCCGGCCCCGTTCGGGCCGAGAAGGCCGAAGATCTCTCCCTTATGCACCTCGAAGGAGACGTCGTCCACCGCCTTCACCGTGCGGCTCCCGTCCCTGAAGACCTTGGAGAGGTGCTCGATCCTGATGATGCTCTCCGGACCGGCTGTGCGGTCGCTCTTCGTCCCGGCCATGCGGATCACCGTCTCGGCGTTTGTCTGACGACGGTCCGTATGCTCGCCGAGGAATATAAGATCGATCTGGTCGGGCGCTGCACCGACCCGCCTGCAGGCGTCGAAAGATCCGGGAAGACGTGTCGCGTTTCAAAAAAGAGGAGGGCTATCTCACCCCTCGATGACGCCGGTAAACACCGTCACCGCGGGGCCCTGCATCGTCGTCGTCTCCCCGCACTCGATGACGAGGGGGCCGCCGTTCGTCTCGACATGCACTTCCGAACCGACGCGGCCGAGACGGTGGGCGACGACCGCCGACGCCGTGGCGCCTGTGCCGCAGGACTCGGTCTCGCCCTCGACGCCCCGCTCGAAGGTGCGGACCCTGATCCCGTCCTCGCCCGTCACCTGCACGAAGTTCACGTTCGCCCCCTTCGGGAAGGAGGGGTGGTGGCGGATGCGGGGTGCGGCGGCCAGGACGTCGACGGCGGCGACGTCGTCGACGAAGATCACGGCGTGGGGGACGCCGGTGTTCGCCGCGTAGACGGTGAAGCCGTCGATCTCCTCCTCATACTCCCCCTCGCCGGTCGCCGGGATCGCGGAGCGCTCGAAGGCCGGGTCGACCATCCGGATCGTCGCCCAGAACTCGCCGTCGTCGTCATAGTCCATCTCGACCGGCATGACGCCCGCGAGGGTCTCGACCGTGCAGGTACCGGCGGCGAGGCCCGCGTCGAGGGCGTACTTCGCCAGACACCTGATGCCGTTCCCGCACATCTCGGCCTCGCTCTCGTCCGGCTGGAAGAGCCGCATCTTCACGTCCGCCCTTTCCGATGGAGAGATGAAGAGCACGCCGTCCGCGCCGATGCCGAAGCGGCGGTCGCAGTACAGGGCGGCAAAACCCCCCTTCATCTCGTCGGGGATGACCGTGCCCTCCATCTCGTCGATCAGGACGAAGTCGTTGCCATTGCCGTGCAGTTTGGTGAACCGGATCTCCATACCTCTATGTTTTCCCTGTCCACGCTATATCACTTCGCTGGTTAGTCTGCTCGAAGGGAACAAAAGAGCGGAGACGATGGTGCGGGTGCTCGGGACACCCGCGTGATGGGTATGCAGGATTGGGGAGGACGGCAATTGGGTGTTCCATCCCCCCACCTGGCAATGGGTGAAGTCCTGCAGAGCCTCTTTCAGAGACCCGTGATGGGAAATGGTGCCTTCTTTGAATAATATCATTTCTGTGCAGATCGTCTATCTGTCATTGCCGGTCAGGTATTCCTGTCGGCGGCGATCTCTCTCTGGCCGCAAGGAACTTTTTGTGTGCGTGGTCCTGTCCCGGAACGTCATGCCTCCTTCCCTTTCATCCAGGGCGGTGACATCATCTCTTCAGTCGCCGTCCTGTTTGCGAAGGGAGTGCGGGCGAAGATCACCGGCGTGCTCTTCACCCCCACCCCTCTCCCGTGGCGTTCGATGACCTGGTAGATCGTGTCCGTGGTCGCGTGGTTGGTCGGGGTTTTTCCGTCCAGAAAAATCTGGATGCAGCCCGGGTAGGTGATGCCGTAAGAGTAGACCGGGCCTTTGGGGTAGAGGTACGGCTCAAGTTCCGGCCCGGCCGCCTGGAGGACGGCGAGAAGGTCCTGCCCCTCACCAACCCTCCCGTAGGCGGCGCAGATATCGCACGCGAGGAACCTCTCCAGGTCGGCGTCGCCGATGTCGGGGATCACCTCTCTGATCGCCGCCCCGGCCTCTCCCCCCTCCCGGCCGGAGTTCAGGTCGGCATAGATCGATGCAGCGCCGATGGATACCAGTATCACGGCGAGCGCCGCGACAAGAAATGCCGGTGCCTTTGATGACGGGTCCATATTTCTCCTGTGTATCTCTAGAATGCCCGCGGCGCTATATACCGTTTCCGCGGGAGGCGGACGATCCGGAGGGGGAGATATGGGGCGGCCGCGGGGTTAGATCTCCCTTCCGGTTTCCGGTCAGGGGAGATATTCCACCACAAAATCGAGGAACTCTTCGACGGTCTCCCGCGAGTACGGCCCTTCCTCGTAGGCCGAGACGATCGTCATGGACTCGCGGAAGGTGGAGAGGGACATGAGAAACCCGTACGGCCAGCAGACGCAGGGAAGGATGCAGGCACGGCGGAGGTCGAGGGGTCTCCCGTCCCTCCCTTCGAGGGGGAGGACGATCCCCTCGTCGAGCACCCCGATATTGGAGAAGACCGGGTTCTTGAGGCCTGCCTCCCCGTACCTCTGTATCATGCCGTCGAAGAACCCGTCGACCGCTGGGACGCCGCCCGCGTAGATCTCGTCGTAGAAGAGGATGCAGCCGAGGCCAAGGCCGTTCGCCTTGCGCCGTCTCGTCGCCGCGGTGACCTGGTCGATGACGTCTTCCAGGCCCGCCCCCTCGCCTGCGGTGAGGGTGATGTCGTAGGCGACGGAGAGGTTCATGGGCGGGACAGGGCGGTCGAGGTGGCGGCGGAGGTCTGCCGAAGTGAGAATGGAGCGGGGTGCGCCGCGGTCGGCGGGGTCGTCCCTGCTCTTCAGGACCGCGAGGAAGAAGGCGGCGATCATGATGTCGTTCACGGTCGCGCCGTGTTTCCTGCCGAACTCCTTCGCCCGCCGGAGGTAGTCGGGAGGGAGAGTCCTGTATGCGACGCGGGGCGTTCCCCGTCCCTCTCTCTCGACGGGGAAGCGCCACCTGTCGACGAAGGTTTCCTCCTCCTCACGCGCCCGTTCGATCTCCGCTGCGGAGAAGCGTGCGAGGACCTGGTCTGTCCCCCGGTCGTACCACCCGACGGGTGCCGGTGCGGTCCCCCTGTAGGTCGCGAAGAGGTCTCGCGCCAGGTCCACCAGGCCGCGGGCGTCGGAAAAACCGTGGTGGCAGGTGACGACGACGCGGTCGCCGCCGTCCTCCCGCAGCAGACTCACCCGCACCTGCGGCCCCGTGCGGACGTCGAGGGGTGCGGGCGGCATCTCTGTTCCTCGCGGGAGGACGACGAAGGCCTGATCACTCTTCGCGGTCTCTTCCCAGCAGGGCATGCCGTCCCGGTCCGTGAACCGGCACCCGAGATAGGGGTTCGCGGCGACGAGGCGGAGCGTTGCCTCCTTCAGCCTCTCTTCGTCGACCTCGCCGTCGAACGCGAAGAGGAGGTGCATTGTCGGGTCGTAGATGCGCTCGAAATAGACGTTGAAGAGGTCGAAGGGAGGGGCGGGGTGGAGGGTCATAGTAGATGGTGCTCTCTTGAGGGGGATATGTGCTTTGGCAGGAGGGAAATCGTCACAATGTCGTCCCTCGTTTATAGAACCCACCTGGCGCAGAGTGCGAGGAGGGCCGCGCCTGTTGCGAGGGCGACGAATGCGGCCCTGTCCCGCGACTTTTCATGGAAGACGCGTGTGCCGACGTAGGTGATCAGGCTGAAGCAGGCGAGGAGGAGCAGGCCCGCGTGCGGGACGGCAGCGACCGCCCACCCGAAGAGGATGACGGGCACGAGGGCATAGACCACCGACTTCATCGTCCTCTCGAACCCCCGGTTCTCGTCGACGAAGAGGAGGAAAAAATGCTCGACGAGGCTGACGACCAGGAGGATGACCGCCCCGTTTATCAGACTCCACGCCAGCTGGACGACGGTGGCAAGGGCGATGCCGACGACGTAGGGCAGGCCCATGACGGAGTACTCCGTCCCCGGTTCCGACCCGAGAAAGTACATCGGCAGCAGGAAGAGGACCGACGTGGCGAGGACCAGGGTGAAGTAGACCCGGAGGTCTTCCTTCAGTGACGTCTCTTTCAGGTGCTCGAAGAGATGGCGGGGGTCGGTGAGTATGAGTGATGTGATGTCTGGCATACTTCTCCTCTTACAATGGTAGGGGGCGGCCGTGTCCCTGTCGTGCGGGGCATTCCTTCCGATCGTAGGAATGGGGATAGTACCACCTGAGTTGTCTGAGGGCCGGTAAAACCGATCTTCAAACGCTTGAATGTCTTCGTTCTTTTATATCCCTGTTCTGATTGAATCATCTATTTTCGCGTCGGCCTGCGCCTGCATGGTCTCTTGCCTCCTTCGCCCTTCACTCCCCTGATGCCGCTCGATCATTTTTCCGGGTCAGGAAAGTCCAGACGAGCAGGGCCGCCGCCGTTCCTCCTCTGACGATCTCGAGCGAAGGGCACCGGTTTTTATCTTTCGGGTTATTATTGTGCTCTTTATTCCTATGAGATCCTGTAAAAGGGGTCTGCCCTCACAAAAAAAGAAAAAATCTGATCCTTACCTGTTCCCCCACGTCTCCAGCGCCTTCGCCAGTTCGTAGTGGTCCTTCGCGTACTCCTCCGCCGAGACGCCGGCCATGAAGGCGTCGACCGCCTGGCGCATCGCCCTCGCCCCGGCTTCGGTGCCGTCAGGGTGGCCGTGGATGCCGCCGCCGGCCTGGAGGACGATGTTCGTGCCCAGGTTCTTCAACTCAGCCGCCACCTTGCCGGGGTGGAGGCCGCCGCTCGTCACCGGGAAGGTCGGCTTCAGGCCGAAGTACGGGTCTGTCAGGGCGGCGTTGTCCCCCTTCAGTTCGGAGACGTCGTGGCTCATCTTCCCGGAGACCGTGCCCGTGTGGAGCTGGTCGCCGCCGAGCATCCGGACGATCCGTGCGATCGGCCGCATCGCGATCCCGTGCTCGGGGTTCCGCGTGATCGCACCGTGCATCGTCCGATGAACGTGGACCGGCACCTTCACCGACGACGCCTCGCCCAGGGCCTGGAGCGCGGTGAAACCGCAGGTGATCACGTCGATCATCACCATGTTCGCCCCGAGGTCGATCGCGTGCTCGGCCCTCTCCACGATCTCGTCGGCACGGGCGGAGATGTTCACCGCGTACAGGACCTGCCGTCCGGTCTCGCTCTTCGCATCGTCCAGGCGTGCCATCACCGCCTGGAGACGCTCGTCCATCGGGCAGAATGTCTGGTCTGTCAGGGTCTCGTCGTC
This sequence comes from Methanofollis ethanolicus, assembly GCF_001571385.1. NCBI lineage: Archaea > Methanobacteriati > Methanobacteriota > Methanomicrobia > Methanomicrobiales > Methanomicrobiaceae > Methanofollis > Methanofollis ethanolicus. The sequence continues at coordinate 552,090 of NZ_BCNW01000001.1, forward strand.
CTTGATCAGGTCAACCCCGCCGATAGCCGCGTGGTAGGCGACCTCGGCCGTGTCCTTCGGGGTCAGGCCCACCTTCGGCTTGATGATCGTGCCGACATGGGGGCGGTCCGTCGTCCCGATCAACCGCCGCACCCCTTCCATCCCGAACTTCGGGCCCCTGAAGGGCACGAGTTCGTCCGGGAAGTCGACGTCCAGGAGGCGGACCGCCTCCAGGCGTCCGAGGCCGAAGAGGTTCCCGGCCACGACGGAGAGGTACTGCGGGATGTTCCCGGCCTCGAAGATCTCGGCCGGGTAGCGCACCCGCGTCACATACCCGCTGCCGTGCGCCTCCACCGAGAGCACCTCGCCGTCCAGACGGCGGACATACTCGGTCGTCGTCGTGATGTCGGTCCAGGTGCCGGTCGTCTCCTCTTCGACGATCGCCTGCGCCGCCGCTTCGGGCGTCGTGTCGGCCCGCGGGCGGAAATAATAGGTTGCCGTAACGTCTGTCATCTTTTCACTCCTGGTTTCTGTAGAATCGCTCATAAAACGAAGTTTCAAGCGGTTCTTTGAAAACCACTTCTTGCGTATTCATGATAATTCCTTTTCTGGAGTACCTGCGCCGGGGGACTACACCCCCGGACTTCGAAGGTCTTCGACCGTCTCGAGTTCGCTCCTCTCACACCCCGCTCAGGATTGGGGTGGGATGGAATATCCCCGTCAGGACCTCCTGTTCGTTCTTCCCCCGTTCTATCCTAATGTCGGGGGTCCGGGGGCAACGAGAAGGTCGAAGACCTTCGATGTAGTCCCCCGGTACCTCTAAGGGGAAGGCGGCGGTTTCGCGCTTCCCCTCATGGAATCGGGTGATCAATCAGCAGATCTATACTGTTCACTCCTGTTTTATCTCGTCCCTCTCAAAATGCCTTCTGGAACTCGGTAAGATCCCAGCCCAGATAGTCCCTGATGATGCAATAGGCCATCTGCGGCGGGATCGCCCCCATTTCCGTCACGATCAGGTCTACGTACTTCGCCGGCGTCACGTCGAAGGCCGGATTCCGCACCCGGACGTTGGGGAGAGACGCCGCGACCGCCGGGTCGAGCACCTCCGCTATGTCCCTCTCCTCGATCGCGATCCTCTCCCCGAGAATTGTGCGGGGTGCGAACTTGTACGTCTCCGCGGCCACCACAAGATTCGTCCGCGCCTCGTGGGCCGCGAGGGCGATCTGGGCCGTGCCGATCTTGTTCACCACCGCCCCGTTCACCGTGACCGCGTCGGCCCCGGTGACGACCAGGTCGACGTCGTTGATGAAAGACCTGACCGCCGAGTCCACGATGAAGTTCGTCTTTATCCCGGCATCGTTCAGCGTCCGGATCGTGAGGAGACCCTGGTTCCGCGGCCGCACCTCGGTGGCGAAGACCTCGATCTCCTTCCCCTCCCGGTGGGCGGCGAGGATGCAGGCGAGCGCCGCCTCCGAGTTACAGTGGGTGAGGACCACGTCGCCGTCCGCGATGTGGCGGGCGCCGATCTCCCCGATCCTCTCGACCGCGTGTTCGGATGCGAGGACGAAAGAGTCCGCCGCGTCTGTCAACCCGTCCCGCGCTTCGCGCACCGTCGTCGCCCCGTCCATCCCCCTCATCACAAACCTCACCGCGTTTGGCAGGGAGACCGCCGTCGGTCTCGTCGAGACGAGCGTCTCCGCCGCCCTCCCCATCTCCCGCCTGAAGAGGTCGATGTCGTCCGTCTCCACGCGCCCGGCACGGTCCTTCAGGGCCTCGGCCGCCGCCCTCGCGATCCGGCCCGCACCCCTGATCTCCATGGACCGGATTTTTTCTGCGGTCTGATTCAGCAACATACTTTAATGGAGTAGATGAATACTCCATCACATAAGCATTACCGGTGAGTATCCATGACCGTTGCAGTAGTATTCGACAGTGCGGGCACACTTTTGCGGAGTTACCGGACAGCGCGGGACGTCGTCACCGGCGAACTCCTCCCCGACGTCGAGACGACGGTGCTCACCTGCCTCGACCGGTCGCGGGTGCTCATCGCCCTCAACGCCCACTCGCGGGACGTCATCGCGGCGTCGCCCGACCAACTCCTCTCCGCCTATCTCTGCGACAGGAACGTCGGCTTCGGTGTCTCCTGCCTCCGCCAGGTCGTCCCGCAGGAACACCTCGCCCGCATCCTGTACCAGGACGACACCGCTCAGGTCGAGGACCTCCAGACATGCATCAGGGACGTCTGGAGGATCCTGAAGGAGGAGTCCCTCGTCGTGATGGACTCGGGCGCCATCCTCAACCTCTCCAGACCCGGCATCGAGTTCACCGTGACCGCGGGGGGCCGACCCTTCGAGGGGGCGAAGGAGACGATGGCCGACCTCCACGCGATGGGCGTCGCCACCTACATCGCCTCCGGTGACAGGGCTGCCAAACTCGAAAAGATCGCCGACCACCTGGGCATCCCGCGTGACCAGGTCCACGGCATCGCCACGCCCTCGATCAAGGCCCAGATCGTCGCCGACCTGAAAGCTTGCTACGACACCGTCGTCATGGTGGGCGACGGCATCAACGACCTCCAGGCCTTCGAGAAGGCCGATGTCGCCATCCTTTCCGAGCAACAGTCGCGGCAGAAACCGAAAAAACTCTGCGATGCGGCCGACTTCATCATCGGTAACGTGAGCGATGTCGTGCCCATTGTCAGGGACCTCTGCGGGGACGGAATTGTCTCGATATAAAGGATAATATGATCTGACCTCTACAGTACCCCTGAGGAATCAAAGGAGTAAGGTATGACCGCATTGATCACAATCGAGAACCTCTGCATGGATTTCAACGGCAAGAGGGCCCTCAACAATATCAATTTCGAGGTTGGGGAGGGTGAGATCGTCGGCATCATCGGCAGGAGCGGCGCCGGCAAGACGGTCCTCCTCCACCTGGTCCGGGGGGTCGACCAACCACCGACGAGTGGAAAGGTGGTCTACCATGTCGCCGCCTGCGACGGCTGCGACTGGGTGGACGTGCCTGGTGCCGCGGGGAAGACCTGCCCGAAGTGCGGCCATACTCTCCAGGCCGTCGACGTCGACCTCTGGAACCCGGCCGAAGAGCCGATGAAGCGCCGGGTCATGGCCAGGTCCGCGATCATGTTCCAGCGGACCTTCGCCCTGTACGGGAACGACCGTGTCATCGAGAACGTCCTCCACGCCCTCGAGGACATCGGGTACCCCTCGACGAAGGCGGTCACCCGGGCGGCCGACCTCCTGGACGAGGTCCGCCTCTCCCACAGGATGATGCACATCGCCCGCGACCTCTCTGGCGGCGAGAAGCAGCGCGTTGTCCTGGCCCGGCAACTGGCAAAGGAGCCCTGTCTCCTCTTCGCCGACGAACCGACCGGCACCCTCGACCCGGGTACTGCGACCCTGGTCCACGAGATGCTCAAGGCCGCCGCGGAGACGAACGACATGGGCATGATGGTCACCTCCCACTTCTCCCAGGTGATCGAGGACGTCGCTGACCGTGCGATCATGCTGAAGGACGGCGAGATCGACCTGATCGGTTCGCCGGAAGAGGTGATCCACCACTTCATGGAGGGCTACACCGATACCGAGGTCTACGAGAGGGCAGAACTCGGTGCAGATGTCCTCCAGGCGCGCGACGTGATCAAGAGGTACCTCTCCGTGGACAGGGGCATGGTCAAGGCGGTCGACGGCGTCTCTTTCGAGGTGAAGGAGAAGGAGATCTTCGGGATCATCGGGAAGAGCGGCGCCGGCAAGACGACTCTCTCCCGCATGATCTCCGGGATCATCGAACCGACGAGCGGCGAGATGAACATCAGGATCGGCGACGAGTGGGTGGACATGACCAAGCCCGGCATCGAGTACCGTGGCCGTGCGAAGGGCTATATCGGCCTCCTCCACCAGGAGTACGACCTCTACCCGCACCGTTCCGTCCTCGACAACCTCACCGACGCGATCGGCCTCGAGTTCCCGAAGGAACTGGCGATCAGGAAAGCGGTCATCACCCTGAAGATGGCGGGTTTCTCCGAGGAGAAGAGCCGCGAGATCCTCAACCGCAAACCGAGCGAACTCTCCGAAGGCGAGAAGCACCGGGTCGCCCTTGCGCAGGTGCTCATCAGGGAGCCGCGGCTCGTGATCCTGGACGAACCGACGGGTACGATGGACCCGATCACGAAGATCGACGTGAAGCACTCGATCATGCACGCCCGCGAGCAGATGGACGAGACCTTTATCGTCGTCTCCCATGACATGGCATTCGTGCGCGACATCTGCGACCGGATCGCCCTGATGCGGGGCGGGAAGATCATCGCCCTTGGCGAACCGAAAGAGGTCCTCGCCAGGTTGACCGACGAAGAACGCGAGATCATGGGGAAGGCCCAGGACTAGGTGGAGTCATGCACGTCCTCCTTGACGGGAAACCTGTGGAGGCCGGTGCCGGGGCGACTCTCGGCGACCTCCTCCCCGACCTGGACGGGTCGTATGTCGTGGCGGTGATCCGCCCGCAGGCGATGGAGGCGGCGCAGACCGGACATATCCGCCTTGTGACCACGGCGGGCGAGGTCGTGATCGAGACCACACCTCTCTTTTCGACGTATTTTGGCAACGAAACCATCCCCGACACTCTCACCCTCCGCTGGAGCGACCGGTACGCCGCCGCGTTCGGGCCCTTCCCCTCGGGCGTCTCGCCCGACAGGAGGCCGCACCGGTATGGCCGCGGCGACGTCGTTCTCGGGTGTGCGGGCTATGACCCGGCACGCTCCGTCCTGCTCTTCGCCCGCGCCGACCACCGCGCCGACTTCGGCGCCGGCGCGGACGGCGGGGTCGTCGGAACGATCGTCAGCGGCCGGGGCGTCATCGACCGCTGGACGGCGGGCGACGCGGTCACCGCGGTCGAGAGGGTCGTCTCCTGGGCCGACAGGTCCACGTCGTTCACGACCGCCGACCCGGCGACGCCCCTCGAAGAGGGGTGCGAGGTCGTCACCCGCGTCGAGGTGACGGCCGAGGGCTACGGCGGCGACATTGTCGGGACGAAGACTGCGAGGAGCGTCGAGCACCTCCTCCTCTCCCTGGAGGACGGGTTCTTCTCGGTCGGCAGGGCGGCCTCCACTTTCATCAGGGACGAGTCCATGGTCCCGATGGACGTCTCGATGGACCTCAAAAAGCCGCGGCGAGAGGGCGCGGTCACGGTCAGGGCGGCAGGAGGGTCCCGCGGCGGGATCTATATCTACCGCGAGGAGATCCCGAGCCACCCGGCACACACTCTCGTCGGGCATGTCGCCCACGGCATCGAGGTCGTGAAACTTGCGGAGAGCGGGCAGCGCTTCAGGGTCTCTGTCGACCCGCCCAGGTTCGACCTGGTGGGCCTCCCCCTCTCCGGGGCGCAGGCGATCGCGGAGGAGAGGGGCATCGGGGTCGAACTGAAGGGCGAGGGCGACGACCTCATCGTCGTCGGCCAGGCGCCGGGCACGACCCTCGAAGCCCTTGCGAAGGGGTCGGTCGTCCTCTCCGTCCTCCCGGCGGAGAAGGTCGTCGGCATCACTCTCGACGACGCCCACGCCCCGGCCACCTGCGACATCTTCAGGCGAGCGACCGGCCTCAAGACCCATGCGGTCGGGTCGATGCCTGTCCTCTTCACCTTCGAGGACGTCACCCTCTTCCAGCCGAAGATCAAGAAGAGCGTCAACATCCTCCCTGAGAATGTCCCGAAAGACCACGTGCCCGCGGCCTCCCTCGCGATGACGAACGAGTCGCGCCGCGGCGCCGGCATGGTCGGCGTCCGGGCGACCGACAACTCCGAGTTCGGCCCGACGTCGGAACCCTTCGAGAGCACGAACCTCATCGGCACGGTGCTCGACCTGGAGAAGGTCGCCCGCTTCAAGGAAGGGGAGACCGTCTATGTGCGGGAGGTGAAGCGCCGTGGCTGAGTATGTCCCGAAATATGTCGGCACCGTGACGAAGTACGTCTTCGTCGAGTCGCCCCTCCTCACTCCGAAGGACCTTGCTGTCAGGGCCTACGAGATCTCGGGCGGCGTCATGATCAAGGAGACCTGTTTCGGCCTCCAGGTGACAGGCACGCCCGACGAGGTCGAGGCCCTGGTGGCGAAGGTCAGGGAGTTCGACCCGTCCCACATCTTCGTGAAGGACCGGGGCTTTCCCCCCGGCGACGAACGCCGCTGCCGGGCGAACCTCGGCGGGGCGAGGCCCGGCTACCTCGGCCACGAGTTCGAGATGAAGAAGGTCCGGTACATCTCGAAGGGCCTGGAGGCGGCCGCGGCGACGGTCCCGCCCCTGCCTGAAAAACCGAAACCCCTGGACGCACGGAGACTGAAAGAAATGATGGACGCAGAGGAGCCGTAAAAAATGGCGAAGGTATTTATTTATCCGGCGACGAGCCTCATCCTCTCAGATATGGTCGCCAGGTTCGGGCACGAACCTCTCGGATCGGCGATCGGCATACGCGAACGTATCCAGACTCCGGGCTTCGAGAGCCCGCCCCTCCAGATCACCCCCGAGGAACCGAAGAAGGGGCTGAAATGGGCGGCTGTCGAGGTGCCGTCAGGGGTCAGGGGGAGGATGGCCGTGTACGGCCCCCTGATCGAGGCGGCAGAGGCCGCGGTCATCGTCAGGGACCCGGAGTTCGCCTTCGGGTGCATGGGGTGCGCCCGGACGAACGAACTGATCCTCTTCCACCTGCGGAACAAGGGTTTCCCTGTCCTCGAACTCGATTATCCCACTTCGGACAACGAGGGCGTCGCCTTCGTCGCCGCGATCAGGGAGTTCCTTGGCGGTCTTCCGAAGGAGGGATCGCCATGACTGAGAAGGTGCGGATCGCGCAACTCTCCTGCGGGCCCGAGTACTCGGGCGTCCAGAAGGAGATCAACGATGCCGCGGCGATGGTCGACGCCGAGGTCTTCTTCCCCGACATCATGCTCGACGACGTGCGGGAGGGCTTCGAGAGCTTCGGCCTCGACGTCAGGAGTCCTGACCTGAAACTTGCGATCGGGCGGGCGAAGGCCCTCGTCGACGGGAAGATCGACGCCGACGCCGTCTTCATCGCCACCTGCTTCAGGTGTGCCGAGGCGGCGATCGTGAGAAACGAACTCCGCCGGTACATCCACGAGAACTCCAGCCTCCCGGTCGTCTCGTACTCCTTCACCGAGAGGACGACCGCGGGCACCCTCCTCACCAGGATGGAGGCCCTGACCACCATCGCCCGGCGTCGCGCCCTCCTTGCCCGGGAGGAGCAGGAAGGGATCACCATGGGCATCGACTCGGGTTCGTCGACGACGAAGGCGGTGGTCATGAAGGACAACGAGATCGTCGGCACCGGGTGGCTCCCGACGACGGAGGTGCTGAAGAGCGCCGAAGGGGTTGTCGACCTCGCCCTGGCCGAGGCCGGCCTCGCCTTGAACGACATCCAGGCGATCGGGACGACCGGGTACGGTCGGTACCTCGTCGGCAAACACTTCAATGCGCAGCTCGTCCAGGAGGAACTGACCGTCAACTCGAAGGGTGCGGTCTACCTTGCCGACAGGCAGCACGGCCCCGCGACGGTCATCGACATCGGCGGCATGGACAACAAGGCGATCACGGTCCAGGACGGGATACCCGGCATGTTCACGATGGGCGGGATCTGCGCCGGGGCGAGCGGTCGGTTCCTGGAGATGACCGCGAAGCGTCTCGGCATCGACATCACCGAACTCGGCCCCCTCGCGATGAAGGGGATGGGCGATAAGGTGCCGATGAACTCGTACTGTATCGTCTTCGGGACGCAGAGCCTGGTGAACGCCCTTGCCGAGGGGAGCGCCCGCGAGGACGTCGCCGCGGCGGCCTGCCACTCGGTGGCCGAGCAGGTCTTCGAGCAGCAGCTCCAGGAGGTGGACATCAAGGAGCCGGTGATCATGGTCGGCGGCACCTCCCTGATCCAGGGGCTGGTGTACGCGATGGGCCAACTCCTCCAGACCGAGGTCGTCGTCCCGCACCATTCCCAGTATATCGGTGCGGTGGGGTGCGCCCTGCTGGCTTCGGGTTTCGTGAAGGGAGAGTAGGAGAATGGCCGCGCTTGAATACTTCGTCGTCGAATGCGCCGAGGAGAAGGGGAGGGAGGCGTACGAGAGGATCGCAAACGACGTCCTCCTCGATCTCGACCTTGTCAGGGTCGTCTCGAAACTCCACATCTTCATCGACCCGCACGTGCCGGTCTTTGTTGCGGTCGGGGCGACCCACCCCCTCGGCGGCCCTGTGCGGGTGCGTGACTTCGCCGACGTGAACGTGGACGAGGAAGGGCGGGCCGTCCTCTCGATCGGGGACGAGACCTATCTTGCGCCGATGCTCCAGGCTCTCTGGAGCCGTTTCGGCAAGGACTTTGTTGAGCAGCCCGACCGTTTCTCCGTCGTGGTGACGGTGCCCGAAGGGGAGGACCCGCGGGCGATCGAGGAGATCGTCGTCGCTCACCCGGAGGACGGTCTCTATAAGGACCTCGTGTACGCCCTCCAGATCATCGCCCCGGAAGGGTTCAAGGTGCGCCGGGAGCACCATAGAGAAGGGGTCTTTTACTATGTGGCGAGCGAGAACACCCTCGACCCGGAGATTGTCGAGACTCTGGTCGCGGAGAAGATGAAACTGATCGGGGTGAGTCTGTGATCTTTGTGCCCATCACCTACAAAGGGGGGGTCTTCAGGCACGACGAGGTCGTCGACCTCATCGAGGACCTCGGCGGCTACATCGTGCAGAAGCACATGATCGCCCAGGAGGTCGTCCTCCAGTGCCTGGTGCCGAAGGAGGACGTGGACCTGATCCGGACGGTCGGCAGGCCTCTCGGCGGCGAGGTGACGGTCGCGCCCCTCGTCGGCACGGAGATCGCCGTCGTCTCCCCGTCCCTGGAGATCCACCACCTCCCCCACTCGTCCTGCGACGTCGCCGAGTACCTCCGGCGGGCCGGGGCGAAGACGAACATGGTCGGCCTCGCCCGCGGTTTCGGCAAGAGGATCGCGAACCTCAATGTGGAGGAGAGGGACACGATCAACGAGCACGACCTTGCGATCTATGTCCTCGGCAACTTCGAGGTCTGTATCGAGGAGAAGTTCCCCCACCTCCGCCGGGGCATCCACGTGCCGATCGTCCTCACCGGCGCCCCGCCGACAGACCGCCTGAAGGCGGTCATCGACCCGCCCGTGGAGGGCTATGTCGGCGAGATGGGCCGCCTGATGCACAGGACGAAGAGGCCCGAAGAACTCTCCGTCCTGGACGAGATGGTCGAGGAGGTGGCCCGCGTCCTGGACGAGAGGCGGGCGGCGATCGCGAAGGATCCCCTCTCCGTCTCCCCGGCACGCCTGATGGACGTGATCCTGGAGAAAGTCCCCGAGGTCCATGCCGTCACCCACCCGACGCCCGTCACCGTCCAGATGGCGGGTCTGCGTGTGAAACTCCCCTATGAGTCCTACGCGAAGGCTCTCCGTGCCCTGGAGATCGAGGAAGGCGTCACCGTCGGCGATGTCGCCGACGTCCTCCCGTCGAAAATGAGAAACTACATCTGGATCCGGATAAAACCCTTCTCCGAAACGAACACCATGGTGTAAAGATGGAGTTTGAAGAGAAACTCGCCGCGGTCCTGGAGGGCGGGAAGGCAGAGGTCGCATCACGCTGGCTTGCCGAGATCGAGGAGGAGTACGGGCGGGCGCCGCTGATCCTGAAGCGGATGGGCGAGCGGCCCGAGGTGCTCATCTCCCACCTGCTGTACAAGTCCTCGGTCTTCGAGACCAGTCATCTCGACCCGAAGTGTATCGAGCTGATCAGCCTTGCCGTCGGCGCCGCCCTCAAGTGCCGCCACTGCGTGGAGTACCATATGGCGTCGGCGAAGGCGAAGGGCGCCACCCGCGACGAGATCCTGGAGGCGATCCTCATCGCCGGCCTGGCTTCAAACGCTTCCGTCCTTGCCGACGCCTATCGCGTGATGGACGAGGAGCAGGCCTCCGAGCCCTGCATCTCCTGCGACATCCAGGGGACGAACGGGGACTCCGGAAAAACGGAGTGAGGCGCCGGGGGGCTCCTCCTTTTTTTCCGTGCTTTTTTTGGTTGTGTGTCTCAGGTCCGGATTGGGACGGGACCGGCACTCTTCCCTTCTGGATAATCTATTCTGTCCTTCCCTGACCTATCCTGAGATGGAACGACCGAAGGGATTCGAGAAAATCTTTGATTTTCGAGGTCTGGGGGCTTACCCCCGGTCCAGAGTGTGGGGAAGGCGTTTGATTGGCGTCCTCCTCCGGGGGGCGCCCCCCGGTCCCCCCTTCATTAAGATAGGCAGGGATATGGCAATCTCCCCTTCTGATTTTCCATTCTGTCTTCCTGGGGCTAGTCAGGAGAGAACTGCGACCGAAATGAGTCGAGAAAATCTTTGATTTTCGAGAAACCCCCGGTCTAGAGAGTGGGGAAGGCAGGGTGTCGGTTCCTCCCTCAGAGAGACCCCTCTCCCCCCGCCTCTCCCCGAAGATACCATTTAATATTCCGTCCGGGGATAGGAGGGGTGACAGGCGTCAGGCCGCGTCGAGGTGGGGGGGACATGTATGGCATCACTATGCATGGGCTTTGAAGTGCATCAGCCCTTCAGGCTCAACAGGGATTTTGTACCGGCGATGGCGAGAGGCCGGCGTGACCTGAAGGGGTGTTACTTCGATCCGTCGAACCGGGAGATCCTGGACCGCGTCGCCGCCCGGTGCTATATCCCGGCGACGGAGATCGTCCTCGACGCCCTCGACGGCGGGATGAAGTGCGCCTTCTCCCTCTCCGGTGTGCTCGTCGAGCAACTCGAAAGGTGGCGCCCGGACGCCCTCGCCCTCTTTGCGGAGGTGGCGGCCCACAAAAACGCCGAGTTCCTCGCCCAGACCTACTACCACAGCCTTGCCGGTTTCTTCGCCGACACGGAGGAACTCAACCTGCAGATGAGAATGCACGCCGACCTGATGCACGACCTCTTCGGGAGAGTGCCGACGGTCGCCGAGAACACCGAGTTCGCGCTGGACGACCGGATCGCCGCCGTCGTGCGGGACCTCGGTTTCTCCGCGGTCTATACCGAGGGGGCCGACCGCCTGCTCGGCGGGCGGGACCCGAACGAGACCTACACCTGCGACGGCCTCCCCCTCCTCCTCCGCAACTGCCCTCTCTCCGACGACATTGCCTTCCGCTTCTCCTGGGCCGGGTGGGACAAGCACCCGCTGACGGCGGAGACCTATGCCTCCTGGGTCGCCCGATCGCCGGGGAGGTGCGCCCATGTCTTCATCGACTACGAGACCTTCGGCGAGCACCACCGTGAGGAGAGCGGCATCCTGGACTTCCTCGACGCACTACCTGGGGCCTTCGCCGACGCCGGCGTCGCCACCCTCCTCCCCTCGGAGGCGGCCGCCTCCCCCTCCGCCGGGGAGTTAGCCCTCGAAGACGTGGTCTCCTGGGCCGACCTTGAGAAAGACGCGTCTGCATGGCTCGGGAACCCCGTTCAGCAGAGCGCCTTCTTCGCCCTCGAACACTCCCCCGCGAGGTCGGCCCGCCCGGACCTCTGGCGCTATCTCGGGACGAGCGACCACTTCTACTACCTCGCACGAAAGGACGGGTCCTGCGGCGAGGTGCACCGCTACTTCTGTCCCGAGGGGAACGACGGTTCCCATGACGCCTACATGCGGGTGCTCTCCCACCTGGAGAGCAGGTGTCTCGGCAGGGGGAGACGGGCGGTTGCGTCTCTTCCGCCCGACCGCGCCTTCCACTTCTGCTTCCCCGGCGGGCAGTACGCGGGCGTCTCCGCGCACAGCCTCCGGGAGTTCGAGGAAGCCCTGGAAAGAGCGCCCCGCGAGTCGGTCTGGTGGCACCTCGACCGCGGCGACTACTCACGGTGGATCGGGGGTGCGGTCGGCGACCGGAGACTGGCGCGGGCCGTCTCGGCCTGCGCGACCCCTGACGACGTGCGGGAGGCGGTGCGTGCACGGAGGTGTTTGCTCTGCGGAGACTGAAAATCGCGTTCTTCTGCTGGGAGTCGCTCCATGGCATCAGGGTCGGCGGCCTCGCCCCGGCGGCGACCTGCCTCGCCGAGGCCCTCGCCCGCGACCACGAGGTCCACTTTTTCACCCGCGGTTCCGGGCCGCCCGAGAAAAACGGCGTCGTCTACCACTACTGCGACCCGCACGGCGGCAACATCGTCGAGTTCTGCAAAGACCTCGCCCTGAAGGCCTGCAACCAGTTCAGCGAGGAGGACTCGCCGCCCTTCGACGTCCTCCACTTCCACGACTGGCACTTCGTCGAGGCGATGCACCGCCTGCGGGAGAGGCGGACGGTGCTCTCCTTCCACTCCACCGAGTACGGGCGGAACGGCAACCAGAAAGGCGGGTGGTGGGAGTTCGGCGAGATCTCCGGGAAGGAGTGGTACGGCGCCTATATCGCGAAGAGGGTGGTCGCCGTCTCGAAGACCCTGAGGGCGGAGGTGATCGACCTGTACGCTGTCCCGGACTGGAAGATCGACGCCGTCCCAAACGGGATCGACCCGGAAACCTTTGCGATGCAGGTCGACCAGGGCGCGGTGAAGCGCCGGTACGGCATCCACCCCTATGCGCCTCTCGTCTTCTTCGGCGGCCGTCTCGTCTACCAGAAAGGGCCGGACATCCTCGTGAAGGCGATCCCGTCCGTACTGCGGCACCGCTGGGACGCGAACTTCATCTTCGCGGGCAAGGGCGACATGCAGGACTGGGTCGCCCGCCATACCCGGGGGGTGCCGGCGCAGGTGCTCGGCTATCTCAATGAACCCGACTTCGTCAGCCTCCTCAATGCCGCGGACATCGTCGCCATCCCGAGCAGGAACGAGCCTTTCGGCCTGATCCTCACCGAGGCCTGGAGTGCGAGCCGGTGCGTCGTCGCCTCGGACGTCGGGGGCCTCGGCGAGAACATCGAGCACCTGGTGAACGGCGTCAAGGTGCCGGTTTCGGCCGAGGGGATCGCGGGCGGGATCAACACGGTCATCGGCGACCGCAGACTCTGCTCCACCCTCGGCCTGCACGGCCGGGAGAAGGTGGAGAGGGAGTTTCGGTGGGAGGCGGTGGCGCGGGCGATGGAACAGGTCTACGAGAAGGTGCTCTGATGCGGGTCGCCTATTTTCTCGACGAGTTCCCTCCCTTTCTCCGGGGCGGCCTGGGGACATATGCACTGGAGATGGCCCCGCGCCTTGCGGCGGCAGGCCACGACCTCACCGTCTATGCCTTCAGAATGGGGGACGCGGCCGTGGAGGAGGAGTGGGCCGGGGCCCGTGTCCGCCGCCTCCCCCTCCCCGAACCCGCTCCTCTCCTCCCGGTGGTCCTGCCCTCCGAGGTTGCGGCCTGGCCCCCCGACGCCGCCCACTTCTTCGCCGACTACCTCTTCTACAACATCGTCTCCGCCGGCGACCTCCTTGCCCGCGGCGAGGGGACCGACCTCGCGGTGGCGCACGACTGGCTCGCCGCCCCGGCCGCGATGGTGACGGCCGCGTCCCTCGGCATCCCCTTCGTCTTCCATGTCCACTCGACCGAAGGGGGACGGTCAGAGGGCGGAGGGTCGCCGACTGTCCGGGCCCTCGAAGCCCGCGCCCTGGAAAAGGCCGCCGCCGTCATCACGGTCAGCCATGCGATGGAGGACGAACTCCTCGCCCTCGGCGTCCCCGCGGAAAAGATCCGGGTCGTCCACAATGGCGTCGATACGGCGAAGTACGATCCCGCCCGTATCCCCCCGCCGGAGGTGCGGGCCTTCAGGGACCGCCTCGGCATCGGGTGCGACCCCCTCGTCCTCTTCATCGGCCGGCTGACGCGGGTGAAGGGGGTCGACATCCTTCTGCGGGCCTTCGGCATGCTCCTGCAGGAGGTACCCGCGGCGCATCTCCTCGTCCTCGGCGTCGGCGAGATGGACGGGGAGATCAGGCGTCTCGCCGACGAGGTCGGGGAGGGGCGGGTCCACCTGGAGTTCTCTTTTCTCCCGGAAAAGGAGCGTATCCTCCGCTATGCCGCGGCCGACGTCTGCGTCTTCCCCTCGACCTACGAGCCCTTCGGCATCGTCTGCACCGAGGCGATGGCGATGGGAAAACCTGTCGTCGTCGGGGCGCGGGGCACCTCCGGGATGCGGGAGCAGGTCGTGCCGGCGGGCGAGGGCATCTGCGGTTTTCATATCAACCCCCATGACCCGGCCGACATCGCCACCTACCTCTCTCTCGTCCTCCGCGATCCCGCCCTGCGCGACCAGATGGGGAGGAACGGGAGGGCGCGGGCCGTCTCCCTCTTCTCCTGGAATCGGGCGGCGCGGGAGACGGCGGCGGTCTACGAGGAGGCCGTCAGGGGAGGGAAACGATCGTGATCGCCTTCTCCGCCGGCCTTCAGGACCGGGCGTTCGCCCGGACAAAGGAGTACCTCCTTGTCGCGGACGGCGCCTATGCTTCCTCCTCCCTCGCCGGGAACACCCGGAAGTATCATGGTCTCCTTGTCAGGGACGGCCGCGTCCTCCTCTCCGGCCTCGACGAGTACCTGAACGGCACCGCCCTCACCCCGGCGGCGTATGCGGGCAGGAACGACGACCGCGGGCTTTCCGCCCTCGCCGCCGTCTCCCTCTCGCCGGAACCCGTCTTCGTCTACCATGCCGGGGGTGCGGTCCTGCGGAAGACGCTCTCCTTCGACGGCGCTCTCTCGGTCAGGTACGACCTCGTCGGCGAGGGGACACTCAGGATCGCGCCCCTCGTCGCCTGCCGCGGCGTCCATGAGGTGAGGACAACCTGCGACGGCCTTCTGGCCGCATCCCTCCCCGACGGCGTGCAGGTCGGTACCCTCGCGGTCAGGTCTGACCTCCCCTTCACCCCGGCCCCGGCCGTCTACCGCGACGTCCTCTACGAGGTGGACAGAGAGCGGGGCTATGCCCACAAGGAGGACCTCTTCTGCCCCGGCGTCTTCGAGGGAGAGGGCGAGAACCGGACATTCTGGCTGACTGCCGACGCGGGCGGAGGATGGTCTCCCCCAAAAAAGTCGGGTGACTGGCTCTCCCGCGCCGCCGACACCTTCCTTGCCGGCGACGGCATCCTCGCGGGCTACCACTGGTTCGCGGAGGAGTGGGGGCGGGACACCTTCGTCTCCCTGCCCGGCCTCCTCCTCTCCCGCGGGGAGTACGCCCGTGCCCGCCGCATCTTCACCCGCTGGGCCGGGTTGATCCGGGGAGGCCTCCTCCCGAACAGACCTCCCGACGATTATTCGTCGTCCGACGCTGCCCTCTGGTTCGTCCTCGCGCTGGCGCGGTATGCGGCCGCAACGGGCGACACCTCCTTCGTCCGCTCCATGCGCCCCGCGGTTACGGCCGTCCTCGACGGCTATCAGGACAGCGCGGTGACGCACCTCGACGGCGCCCTCATCTCGGTCGCCCCGCGGAGCACCTGGATGGACACCCCTTTCACGCCCCGCGGCGGAAAACCGGTCGAGGTTAATGCCCTCTGGGTGTCTGCCCTCAGGTTCGCCGAGTCCCTCGGCATCGACGGCCCGGTGACGGCCCGCGAGGCCGGAGAGGCCTTCGGCAGTTTCTGGAACGGGGAGAGGGGCTGCTTCTTCGACCTCATCGACCCGCCCGACCCCGCGGTCAGGCCGAACCAGGTCGTCGCCCTCGCCCTCGGCATCCCGCCGGCCGACCGGGCGACGAGGGCACTCGCAGTGGTCAGGTCCGAACTGCTGACGCCCTTCGGCCTGCGCACCCTCTCGCCCCGCGAGGCCGGGTATGCGGGCAGGTTCACCGGAGACGCCGCGTACCACAACGGGACTGTCTGGCCCTGGCTCCTCGGATTCTTCATCGACGCCCTCAGGGCCTACGAACCCGGCGTCGACCCCGGCCCTCTCATCCTCCCCCTCCGCGCCCACCTCGCCGACGCCGGCCTCGGCACGGTCTCCGAATGCTTCGACGGCGACCCGCCGCACCGGCCAGGCGGCTGCATCGCGCAGGCGTGGAGCGTTGCCGAGGTGCTGCGGGGGAGTGCGCCATGACGCGTGAACAGCATGTCGACACCCTCTCCCCCGGCGACCCCTTCCGTGACTGGCTGGTCTCCGTCCTCGATGGGCGGATCAGGCACGCCGACGCCCCGGCCGAGGTCTACCTGATCAGGCCGGCGTCGCACACCGTCTGCCGGTACGCCTTTCGCGGCGAGGGGGTCAGCGTCGTCAGCAAGTTCTTTGCCGAACCGACCGGGACAAACCACCGCTTCGACCCGGAGAAGGCGATGGAAACCGAATACAGGATGCTGAAGAAAGCGCGGCGGAGGATCGCGGTCCCCGAACCGATCGCCGTCCGTGCCGACTATCACTGCGCCCTCGTCACCGGATACGTGAGAGGACGGCCGCTCCTCGACTTCCTCAGGGACGACCCCTCCCTCTTCGGCCGCCTGACAGACGTCGCCGGCCTCCTGCGTCGTCTCCACGGCAGGGGTGTGTCGGCGTACGACCTGGAGAGAGAGTTTGCCACCTTTCAGGGCGTCCTCGGCCAGGTTGATCTTTCGTCCGGGGAGAGGGATCGTTTCACCCGCCGCCTCGACAGGTGGCAGGCAGCGGGCACCCTGGAACGCCGCCGCGGCTGCATGATCCACCGCGACGCCACGCCGTCAAACTATCTCTTCGGGGAGGACGGGGTCGTAGCGGTCGATTTCGAGAGCGCCTGGACCGGTGCCCACCCGGCGCACGACCCCGGCATCCTCTGCGCCGAGATCAGGTACGCCTTCAGGCGGCGGTACGGCGACGCCGGGAGGGCCGAACCCTATCTCGGCCACTTTCTCTGGCACTATGCGGGTTCGGACGATGCGTTCAGGTACGTTACCGGGTGCGTCCCCTTCTTCATGGCCCTCGGCTATCTCCGTATGGCGCGCCTTTCGATCGGAAACCATGAAAAGGAATGGCTGAAAAAGGAGGCGTTTGCATGTCTCAGGCACCGGTAGATTTCACGCGGGTCCGCGCCGTACTCTTCGACTGTTATGACACCCTGCTCGATATCAGCACGGACGAGAGGGGCCTCTGCGGTTACCAGACCCTCAGCACGTGGGCGGCCTACCAGGGGGTGCGGATCGCCCCCGAAGACCTGAGGGACGAATACCGGCAGCGGATCGCCGGGATGATGGCACAGAGCACGGAGGCCCATCCCGAGGTGAGGGTCGAGGAGATCTTTGCCGGGATCTGCCGGGACTACGCCGCCTGGCCGCTGGACGAGACCATCCTCGGGGTTCTCTTCGCCCGGTCCTTCCGGGCCTCGACGGTCAGGAGGCTGGGTGCCTTCCCGCGGAGCCGGAGACTCCTCTCCGCCCTGTATGGCTATCCCCTGGGTATCGTCTCCAACGGGCAACGGGTCTTTTCCGAGGTCGAACTCCGGATGTTCGGCCTCTCCCCCTTCTTCAGGACCGTCGTCTTCTCCTCCGATGTCGGATGCAAGAAACCCGACAACCGGATCTTTCAGGTCGCCCTCAGGCGTATCGGCGTCGAACCCGAGGAGGCCCTCTTCATCGGCGACTCGATGACGAACGATATCATCCCGGCGCGGCGCCTCGGCATGCAGGCAATCCCTATCAGGGAGGCCTGGCCGCTCTTCTCGGTCTAAGGAACGCACGGCGGAGGGCGGTTGCGATCCCGCTACAGCCCCGAGTTCACCCGCCTGATCCGCCGGGCGACCAGGGCCGCAAGGAAGACCGCGAGGATGCCGGTGAGGAAGATACCGTCGAAGACCCCGGCCCCGCCGATGGAGAGGACGGTCGGTTCGCCGCCCGAGATCGTCTCGATCGTCCCCGGCGTCGCAAGGAGGAAAATGTCGGCGCCGAGGAGGGTGCCCACCGCACCGCCCACATACGCCGTGCCCGGCGAGGTGATGTCCGCCCCGGTGAGGAGGATGCCGGCAAAGGCCCCGGCAAGAGGAGCGATATAAAAGGGCATCAGGATCCCTTCCCCCTGCACCGGCGTCGCAAAATAATAGGAGACAAGGGCGACGAAGATCACGGCGAGGGCCGCCGGCCCGGCCCGCACCCTCTGCCGTGCGATCACCTCGGCCGAGAGGAGGAGGGGGATGATGCACCCGCCGACATTCACGGCAAGGACCACGCCGTTGGTGACCGCGAAGGGGATGTCGATCAGGCTCCCGATCAGCGCCCCGACCGTCATGACCAGGGCCCGCGACGCCTTCATCCCCGCGAGTTCGAACGCCTCCTCGCTGACGACGATGAACAGGTACAGCAGGAGGACCGGGACCATCAGGACAACAAGGAGGATGAGGGTCTCTGTCGAGAGAAAGGGGACAAAGACACTTGCAGGAACTGCGGCCATGATCCTCGCGCCTACTCTCCGGTCAAGCCATAAAACCCCTTCCCCATCCCAAAGGTTTTGAATGCGTGAGGACGAGATCTCACTCATGCCTGCTATCAGGGTCGAAGGGCTGACAAAAGTCTTCGGCAGCCTCGTCGCCGTGGACCATATCTCATTTGAGGTGGCTGACGGGGAGATATTCGGGCTCCTCGGGCCGAACGGTGCGGGGAAGACCACGACGATCAGCATGCTCACCACCCTCCTCACCCCGACAGAGGGCACTGCGGAGGTCGCGGGCGCCGACATCGTCAGGGAGAGGGACCGGGTCAGGGAGCAGATCGGCGTCGTCTTCCAGGAACCGGCGCTGGACACGAACCTCACCGGCCGGGAGAACCTCGACTTCCATGCCCGGATGTACGGGATCGGCCGCGCCGAGAGGGAGGAGCGGATCCGGGCGGTCCTCGACCTGGTGGAACTCTCCGACCGGGCCGACGCACTCGTCGCCGAATACTCGGGCGGGATGAAACGCCGCCTGGAGATCGCCCGCGGCCTCATCCAGCACCCCCGCATCCTCTTCCTGGACGAACCGACCCTCGGTCTCGACGCCCAGACACGGCGGCACATCTGGGAGTATATCAGGGCCCTCAACCATGACCGGGGCGTGACCGTGATCCTGACGACCCATTACATGGAGGAGGCCGACCACCTCTGCGACAGGGTGGCGATCATCGACCGCGGCCGCATCGCTGTCCTCGATACGCCGGAGAGACTGAAGGAATCACTCGGCGGCGATGCGATCGCCCTCTCGATCGAAGGGGACGCCGAACCTCTCCTGAGATCCCTTGCCGGCCTTCCCTGGGTCAGCCAGACAGGAGTGACGGGCGGCGCCATCACCCTCACTGTCGAGCAGGGCGAGCGGCATATCCCTGCCCTCATCGCCGCCGCCGAGGCGGCCGGGGTCGTGGTCACCGCGGTGAACCTGAGAAAACCGAGTCTGGAGGACGTCTTCATCCAGGTGACAGGGCGGTCGATCCGGGAGGGTGCATGAGAGACCTCACAGCGATCGCCGTCCTCTGGCACAGGGAGATGATCCGCTTCTTCAGGGCGAAGTCGCGGGTCGTCGGGACTCTCGGCATGCCCATCTTCTTCCTTGCCTTCCTCGGGTTCGGATTCCGGACAAGCAGCGTCCCCGGCATACCGCCGGGCATCGACTACGTCACCTATCTCGTGCCCGGCATCCTTGGCATGACGATCCTCTTCTCCTCGACTTTTGCCGGGATCTCGGTCCTCTGGGACAGGGAGTTCGGGTTCCTCAAGGAGATCATGGTGGCGCCTGTCAGCAGGACGGCTATCGTTCTGGGGCGGATCGCGGGCGGGGCGACGACCTCCCTCATTCAGGGTGTGCTCATCCTCCTCCTTGCAGTCCCGATGGGTTTTCCCTTTCCCGGCGTCCTCCCCTTCCTTGCGGCGGTCGCCTTCATGCTCCTCATCGCCGCCGCCTTCATCTCCCTCGGCCTGATCTTCGCCTCGAACATGAAGGACATCCACGGCTTCTCCCTCATCATGAACTTCGTCGTCTTCCCGATCTTCTTCCTCTCGGGCGCCCTCTTCCCTATCGAAAACCTCCCTGCCTGGCTTCTGCCCCTCGCCTATGCCGACCCCCTCACCTACGGGGTGGACGGTCTGCGGGGCGTGCTGACCGGCGTCTCGTCTTTTTCACCTCTCTTTGACGCCGCCGCCCTTTTTGCCTTTGTTCTGGTCCTCCTCGCCCTCGGCGCCTGGTTCTTCGAAAGGACAGAGTCTGCCTGATCAGGCACCATCTTTTTCTGGAGGGACGAGATCTGTGCATGGCGAAGATGATGCTGGCCGCCGTCTGCTGCGCCCTTCTCCTCGTGGCGCTGGTCGCTGGACTCGCAGGCAGCGGGAGACTGGTGATGGGGGACCTCCCTCTGGTGGCCCTCGCCGGCGAGGGATCTGGGGTGAAGAATGTGAATGTGGAGGAGGCCCGCGCCCTGATCGCCGATCATGAAGGCGACCCCGCCTTTGTCGTCCTCGACGTCAGGACGCCCGGTGAAGTTGCGGCCGGGTATATCGAGGGTGCGGTGACGATCAACTATCGCAACGACTCGTTTCCCCGCGAGATATCGGCCCTCGACCGCGGGAAGACCTATCTTGTCTACTGCCGTCTCGGCAACAGGAGCGCCCGGACCGCGGAGATGATGGCGAAGGACGGTTTCGCGGATGTCTACACCATGGAGGGCGGGATCACGGCGTGGAGAGAGGCGGGCTATCCGGTGGTATGAACGAGTCCGGGGGTGAGGGCGGTCTCGCTGCTGTGGACGGTCCTCCCGTACCTGTCGATGATGTCGGTCTTCGCGACCGCCGTAACGCCGGGTTCTGCCGGCACGGCCGGGAGTTCGATGGGGCGGTCCGCGGAGATATCGTCGTAGACTCTCCCGGCCACGGCGACGGCCACCGTCTCGCCCTGCCTGATCTCGAAGGTGACGAAGTAGGGGGCGGGTTCGGCGCTGTCGGGATAGTAGAGGAAGACGACCTCGTCGGGCGTCCCCCCCGTATGGGCCGCCTCGGCCCTGAACGTCATCGGTTCCGGGAGATTGCCGTCCGGCGTGCCGAGACAGCAGGCGGCGGTCGTGGCTATGCCAAGGACGATCAGGCAGGCCAGTGCGATCCACGTTCTCGTCATTTTACCCAGTAGTCCCTCTGACTGTGGGAGAGGTCCTGTGATACCCCCATCAGTTCGGCGGGAAAGGGGGAGAAGAAGGTCTGCTCCCGCAGGTAGTCGTCTCCGAACCGCACGATCCAGCCCCTGAGGATCATCAGGTTCGGGCAGATGGTGACCCGATCCTGGCGGTACTGCTCCAGGGTGTCGAGGAAGAAGGTCTTCTCCGCAGGGGAGATCCCGGCCTTGAAGCGGCCCAGGGCATGGAGGAGGACGTTGATGTGTGCGGTGTAACGGGGCGCTCGCGACAGGGCCGCGTTCAGGTGGTCGCCGTACTCCCCCGCGACCCCGGGAAATGTTTTTTTGTCGGGGTTTGCGGCGATCCTCCCCAGCTCTCGCATTTCTTTCTGGCTGTATGCCATCAGGAGAAGTTTGTTCCGGGTGTGGAACGCGGCAAGTTCCCGCAGGTCGCCGCCTGCCCGCACTTCCCTGAATGCGGCGAAGGTGAAGAGGCGCGTGAGGAAGTGCTCCCTGATCCGCCTGTTCCGCAACCTTCCTTCGTCCTCGGCAGGAAGGTTGGGGAAGCGGGCGGCCATGGCAGCGGCAAAGGCCCCTGCCGTCTTCCCCACCGTGTCCCCTGTCCCGCCTGCCCGGTAGACCTTCACGTCCCTGATCCCGCAGGAGGGGGAGCGGGACTTGAGGAGAAAACCGTCGATCTCGCGGAGGGTGCCGGCAAAAGACGCGGCGAACCTCTCCATCCTGCCGGTGACATCGAGCCCTGTCTCGTGCTGGACAAGGCGGATGCCGTTCTCCCCCTCGACAAACCGCACCGGCTTTCTCGGCACGCCAAGCCCGATCTCGACCTCCGCGCAGACCGGGAGAAAGTCCACACGGGGCGTGATCATCTGGACGACCTCGCTCGTGATCATGTCCCCGTTCCAGCGGCAGTGGTCGAAGCCAAG
Source organism: Methanofollis ethanolicus (assembly GCF_001571385.1). Taxonomy (NCBI): domain Archaea; kingdom Methanobacteriati; phylum Methanobacteriota; class Methanomicrobia; order Methanomicrobiales; family Methanomicrobiaceae; genus Methanofollis; species Methanofollis ethanolicus. Next base: position 574,024 of record NZ_BCNW01000001.1, read on the forward strand.
GCACCTGCTGACAACCACCCGCGGCCGTGCAAAAGCTCTCACGTCTCTCTCCGATCCATGAAGAGCACGCCACCCCACATAGAGGTTTCTCTCCGACGGCATGCTGTATTGCATGCACTCGTGAGGAACCACGAACCGGTGAATCCAGAGGAGGGAGATAGTCATCCCCTGCCTTCCCCAAGATAGATCCTGCCTGAGCCCCTCGAACGCCGCCGCGGGATGGACCGCCATCCTTATCTCCCTCCCGGCACCTGCTCGTGCATGGCAGGGACGCTCCTCGCACTCGTACGCCTCGGCCGCTTCCGCTTTCTCCTTGGCGGCTTCTTCCTGAGCATATCCCAAAACTCTCGTTCATTCCCCCCATCTCTGCATGCAGGGATCGGGAGAGAATATCATGATCGGGTCGATATCTTCCTGAATTCCCCGAAGCATAGTGCGAAACCACCGCCTTCCCCGACCTCTCTGCCGGGGGACAGACGCCCCCGGACCCCCGAAACAGGATGGGGTCGGGGAAGAGAGACCTGAGGTCCCGATGAAGGAGATTGCCATCCGCCCCCTATCGCAATGATGGGGGGATCGGGGGGCGAAACCCCCAGGACAAGACGCCAGAACAGGATTTTTCAGAACCGAATGTGCGTCCTTTCATCGGCGTGCATGAGGGTTCAGATCAGTTTTGGGATGACCTCCCTCTCTATTTTTGGCGTCCTCCTGGAGAGGCCCGACCTCGCACCGGCGGCGCGGCGGATCGCCCTCGTCCTCATCGGGTCGTCCCTCCTTCTCGCCATCGTCTCTGTCCTCCTCTTCCCTCTCTTCCCTGTCCCCGGCATCGGCCTCGCCTCGCTCCTTCCCGTTGCGGCAGCGGCGATTGCCTGCCTCAGACCCCCCCGGACCGTGCCGCCGTCGTGGCCGCGGCCGGAAGGAACCTTGCCGCCCTTGCGTCCTGCCTCTGATCACGGTGCGTTCTCCCAGAGGCCGAAGCGGTTCTTCTCCGTGTCCTCGCAGACCGCGAGGTACCCCATCCCCGGCACCGGCGTCTTCCCGGCGACTACCAGGCCACCAAGCGCCGTCACCCGTTCAAGGCATTCCTCGATGGAAGGGACATCGATGTAGAGCATCATCTGCTGTCCCGCGTACTCGCGGCCGAAGAGGTCGCCCCCGATCCCCCCGCCTGTCGAGACCATCCAGAAATCGTCCTTGAAGGGAACAGGGAAAGGCGTGGTCTCCCAGCCGAAGAGGTCGCGATAAAATGCTTTTGCCCTGCCCGTGTCGTCGGCAGGGATCTCGAACCATGTCACCGATGGCATGGGCACGGGTGGGCCCGCATCCAGAAGAGTCTTTCTCACTTCCCTTTGCGGAAGTACTTGAAGAGCCTGAGTTCGGCCTTCCTGTCCCGCACCTGCGGGAAAGTCCCCTCCGCCGCGTACCGCACGTCTTCGACCGAGTAGAAGGCCTTCGGCGAATACGCACTCACCTTTGCGATCACGTCCGGGATGTTCCGCCGCCGCACTACGGTGAAGATGACCTTCCCCGGCCCGGCTTTCCCCTGCGCCTCCATCACGGTCACCCCGTACCCCGCGGACCGCAGGGTGCCGATGAGGGCGGTGGCATCCCTCTGGGTGATGATCCTGATGACCGCAAGCCCCATCGCGATCTTCTCCTCTACAAGAATCCCGATGTAGTTGCCCGCAGCAAAACCCGCGGCATAGGCGATGTAGTTGACATAGTTGGTGATGTTTGAGAAGATCTGCCCGATGGCCGTGAGCCAGATGAGGATCTCGAAGAAGCCGAGGACCGGGGCGACGATCTTCATGCCGCGGGCGACGAAGATGATCCGCATCGTCCCGAGGGTGACGTCGGCGATCCTCGCAAAGAAGATGAGGACGGGCAGCAGAACGGTGGAAAAAATCCAGGGGTCAATCTCGAACACAGGCATCGTCTCCTCGGGGTTGGGGGGTGGGGATCAGGGGTGCCGTGCACAGGCGATGACCGACGCGGCAAGGACGACGGTCCCGGTCCGTATTGCGGGCGCAGGGTCAGGGGCGAAGTGCGAGGAATGGAGGTACGCGTCCCCGCTCTCATCGCTCTTCGTCCCTATCCTGTAGTAGGCGAGGGGAATGCCGACCTCCCCGAAGACGGCGAAGTCCTCGCTCCCCGAGAGGGGCGGGATCTCGATGACAGCACCGGTGCCGAGGCACTCCTCTATACCGGCACTGCACTTTTCAGTGAGGGCGGCGTCGGTGATGAGGGGAGGGACCGACTCGTCGATCACCGTGACAACCGGCATCCTCTCCGTCGGCACGCCGGCGGCCAGCGCCGTCCCCGCCGCGATCCTCCTGACCGCGGCCAGGCCCTGGTCGCGCACCCGACGGCGGTGGTACCTGAGGTTCACCTTCAAGGCCACCTCGTCAGGGATCGCGTTGTGCTTTATCCCTCCGTGGACAGCACCGATAGAGAGGACGAAGAAGTCGTTCGGGTCGATCTCGCGGCTCCGTATGGTCTGGAGGGCGAGGACCGTCTCCGCCGTGAGGACGATAGGGTCGCGGGTCCGGTCGGGATGGGCGGCATGGCCCCCGACGCCCCGGACAAGGAGGTCTACCGACTCCCCGCCGGCCGAGAGGATGCCTGCCCGCGTCCCGACATGACCGACACCGATGTCAGGGCCTGCATGGACGGCGACCGCACAGTCGGGTTTCGGGAACCTCTCGAAAAGGCCGTCGGCGATCATTCTTTTCGCCCCGGCGACGATCTCCTCGGCGGGCTGGCCGACGAAGAGGACGGTGCCCTGCCAGCACTCCCGCGAGGCCGCAAGGACGCGGGCCGCCCCGACGAGAGATGTCATGTGCAGGTCGTGGCCGCAGGCATGCATGACGCCCGGCCGCAGGCTTGCGTACGGGAGGCCGGTCTCCTCGCGGATGGGCAGGGCGTCCATGTCTGCCCTGAGCATCACCACCGGCCCGTCGCCGTTTTCAAGGGTGCCGACGAGGCCGTGGCCTCCGATGCCGCGGGTGACGGTGCACCCCGCCTCTTCCAGCGCACCGGCAAGCCTCCCGGCCGTCTCCTCCTCCGTTCCGGAGAGTTCGGGGGAGGCGTGGAATGCCCTGTACAGGCCGAGGAGGTCGGGGGCCTCCCTGTCTGTCAGGGCGAGGATGCGCTCCCTGCATGTGGTTCCGGATCGTGTAGACACATATCCTCCTCTGATTCCTCGCCTATTATGCATATCGCCGGCCGTCACCCCCCCGAACCAAGCCTTTTTACTACCTCCGCGATCGAAAGGGGCCTGACCTCCCCCTCTTCGAAGGCATAGACTGTTCCCCCGACGGTGCAGAGGGAGTCGCCGGGTGTGACCGCGAGGACCACGCCCCCCTCTCCTGTCCTGACCGCAACTTCAGGCGGCCTGATGACAAGACTCTGCCTGACCGATCTCTCTGCGGCCGCGTCTTCCGGTCCTGTCCGCATGACCGGTACCGGCACGACCGCTGCGACGGCCCCGGACACATCGTCCGTCCCTTTGTCGCCACGGAGCGCTACCTCTCCCCCGCCGCTGTTTGCAAGGGCCGCGATGGTGCGGGCGATTTCATGTACCCCCGCTCCCCCGGGCAGTCTGACCCTGATGCCCATGCCTCGTGTGTCTCTCTGGGAGGCAAAGAGATTGGCGTCTGCCGGCGCTCCACTCATATGGTCATATTTTTATAGGGGCTTGCCACTCTATCCTTCCATACCCCCATGATCCGTATCCTCCTTGTCGACGACGAACCCCTCCTCCTGAACCTGGCCTGTGCCTTTCTCGAAGAGGAGAAAGACTTCACCGTGACGCCGGTAGCATCGGCAGAAGAAGCACTGGGCCTGCTTGGTGTCTCTCCCTATGACGTGGTGATCTCTGACTACCAGATGCCCACGATGAATGGCATCGAACTTCTGCGGGCGGTCAGGGCAGGGCATCCCGACCTCCCCTTCATCCTCTTTACAGGCAGGGGCCGGGAGAGCGTCGTCATCGAGGCGCTGAACTGCGGCGCCGATTTCTACATCCAGAAAGGAGGTGCCGCAGTCGCTCAGTTCACCGAACTGGTCTCCAAGATCCGTCATGCCGTCGGGCGCAGGCGTGCCGAGGTCGCCCTCAGGGAGAGTGACGAGCGTTTCCGGAGTGTCGTCGAGAATGCCAGCGAGGGGATCATGATGACGGACGACGAGTGCCATGTCGTCCTCTGGAACAAGGCCGCGGAGGAGATCTTCGGGTACCGCCCCGACGAGGTCCTGGGAAGGCCCTTTTACCACTATCTCCTGCCCGAAAAGACCCGCCAGCATGTCCATGACTCTCTGGGCGAGTTCAGGATGACGGGCGTGATCAGGCGGATCCTCTCCGGGCGCCGGTTCACCGGGCAGGTCGTCAAGAAAGGGGGAGAGGTCTTTGTTGCCGAGTGCACCCTCTCCCCTGTGCGATACCGCGGCATGTGGCACAGTATCGCCATCCTGCGGGACGTCACCGGGAGAGAGGAAGCCGTCGCCGCCCTTCAGGAGAGCGAAAGACAGTACAGGCACCTCTTCGAGCATTCGAAGGACGCGATCATCGTCAGGACGAACGAAGGGGTGATCCTGAAGGTCAACAGCGCAACGTGCGAGTTGCTCGGTTATCCCCCCGACGATCTTGTCGGGAGGATAATAGGAGATTTTGCTGTCGATACAGAGAAGGAAAAGGGTAGAGAAGCCATGAAGGCTGTCGTCGAGAAAGGCGATGTGACCTTCAGGACGCAGTTTGTCCGGTCCGATGGGCAGGTGATCGATGTCGAGATCACATCTCAGAGCACCTGTCCGGAGCGGGGTATAGGGCAGGCCATTGTGCGCGACATCAGTCTGAGCAAACAGATGGCGGCGGCCCTCAGGCGTCGCGACGTCATCCTCGACGCCGTGGTCAGCGCCGCCGTCCTCCTCCTCCGGGACCGCGGTGCTGCCGGTGGGATCCGCGCCGCCCTTGCGGAGATCGGAATGTCGGCAGGAGCAGAAGGGGTCTATGTCCTGGAGAGGCAGGGTGGGGAGAGTGATGCGTGGGAGGTGATGCATGCCTGGGCGGACAACGGATTTTCCCTGCCGTGTCACCCGGTTATAGTGCCTGAAGGCACAGACGACGGCGGTGTCCCCAGGTTCCGTGGGTCTGACGGTCAAAGACGGTCGTGCATCCTTCTGCCTCTTCAGGTGGGTGATGGGCGTTCCTGCTCTCTTGGCCTTGAAGCATCCTTCCCGGAAGCGGAGTGGTCCCGATATGAACGTGAAGCCCTGGAGGCGGCGGCCCGGGTCATCGGGGCGGCCCTGGCACGGGAGACGGAGCCGTCTCCTGATGCCTGAAGATGAGAAAAACACCGAAAACAAAAACGCTGAGGGGGAGAATTTCTAATCGGAGTTGAATTATTGGTCCCTTTGAAAAATTTCCCCTTTGCTCTCTGACCCCTCAGATCCCGATCTCTCTTCTATGGCATTAATTTTCTGCGCGCCTCGCGCGAGAGATCGCGTGCATGGTGATCGGCCCGCCGTGCTCCCTCGCCTTGCTCGCGACGCACCGCGGGCCTCCTTTCGTACGCTGTTCCGGTGCAGGAGGACGCCCGCATGGTCCGCACTCAGGTGCGGTCCATGCCGGCTGTTGAAAACTTCGCTCCGCACCGTGCTGATGCACCGTGCTCCGCTCAGGCCGACGTTCACCCTCAGGGGATGGGCGAGCATCCCCTGAGGGTGAAGTCGGCGAACCCGCCCGGCACCTATCGGTGCCTCCTCCCCTCCGGGGCAGTCACGTAGGATAGGGAGAGACGGAGGGCCCCGGCGGTCGGTGCGCCGCGAGCAGGGCGAGCAAGCACGGACCGCCGGCGGGGGCGGGCGGCGGGGAAGATCGTCACCGGGCCGGAGCGTGAGCGGAGCGCCCGGTCACGATGAGCACAGCGCCAGCGTCCCCATGATATGAACAGCGATCGTGATCGAAACCCAGGAGTTGATCAGGATCACTCGTCGGGTGCCTCGATCAGGATCACCTTCACCTTCTTCCCGATCCATCCGCGGGGGACGAGCACCTTTGCACCGTTCCCGTGTGGAGTGACGACTTTCTCCGTTACTTCATAGCAGTTTTTGATCGTCATGTCGAAGGGTTCCATTGATACAATGTTGCACATAAACCGCATTATACTTTTGTAATGTTGATACATTGTAGCAACATTTAAATAATATCGGCACCTATACGGGGGTAAGGAGCGGGGAACCGCTCCGGGAGGTATAGACAATGGGATTCCAAAAAATCGGCCGGATAGGTCTGTTCGATGGGCGGATGATCTGCGTCCTCGACGGCGTCGGCGGGTTCCACTTCGAGGGCCAGGCGCTGCGGTCCATGAAGGACGGGTGCATGGTCGGCGAGGTCGCGAAGTCAAAGAGCGGGCGGGCGGTGAACCTGCGCCTCGACGGGCGGATGTTCACGGCGGTGTGGGCCGACCTCGTGCGAATTGTTCAGAACGGCGGAAAAGCGGCAGTCTTCGAGGTGGCATGAGATGTTTGGCGACACAACCGCCACCCCGAATGCTCGTGAAGAGCAGGGAGAGTTTACCCTCCCCCTCTATCATTCTTTTGTTACCGTGCCTTCGCCGTACGAGACCGGCCCCGCGTACGCGGTGGTCCCGCGGAGGTGCGAGTGATGGCGGCGGCGGACTTCAACGCCGGGTGCCGGACCCTCGCCGACCTGAGTCGGGCCGGGCGTCTGCCGCGGTGCCCGGTGTGCGGTGCGGTCCTCTCGTTCAGTTCGTCCGACCGGATCGAGGGCGTGGACTACTACCGCTGCCCGGCCGAGGGCGACCTCGTCCGGTGGGGGTGGTGAGGATGCCCCTCACCCTTTTCGACGCCATGCGGCCGGCGGACCGCGACAGGCTCGCCGACCCGGAGAGGCGGGCCGCCGCCTGTGAACGAGAGGCAGCACCCTTCATCGCCGAGGCGCGGGCCTGCTGGAAGGAGGCGCAGCGTATCCGCCGGTACTATGAACAGATGACGGCGGTCTTCGGCCTGAAGGAGTGCGTCGCCCATGTCCGGCGCGGTGCAAGGACCGAGATCATCGAGGTGCCCTGATGGTGTCGGTGTATGAGATGGTGCGGGACCGCATCATCTCCTCTCTGGAGTCCGGTACGGTGCCGTGGCGGCAGACCTGGCAGGGCATGACGCCGTGCAACATCGCAAGCAAGCGGCCGTACCGGGGCATCAACCGCGTCCTCCTCGCCGGCGCTACCTGGTGGGGGACGTACCGGCAGATCCAGCAGGCGGGCGGCCAGGTCCGCCGGGGGGAGAAGGCGGCGGGCCTGGTGGTCCTCTGGAAGTACGACGAGGAGAGGAAGGAGAGGGACCCGGCGACGGGCGAGGTGCGGCGGGTCGTCGCCCTCAGGGACCGGCCGATCGTCCGGTACTACCGGGTCTTCCACCTCGGCCAGTGCGACGGCATCGAGCCTGAGGACCTCGCCGCCCCCGCGCCGGTGGCCTCGTGCGACGAGATCATCAGGCGGAACGCCCCGCGGGTCAGGGCGGGCGAACCTGCCTACTACCCGGCGCGGGATGTGATCACGATGCCGGCGCCGGCGCGCTTCGAGAGCATGGCGGCGTACTATGCCGCCTTCTTCCATGAGTTGACGCACTGGACCGGGGCGGCGCACCGCCTGGACCGCGAGGGGATCACGGGAGCGGTGCGGTTCGGGAGCGAGCGGTACAGCCGGGAGGAGTTGACGGCGGAGATGGGCGCGGCCTTCCTGTGTGCGACGACCGGAACCGACACGCCGCCGGTGGCCGAGAACCAGGCGGCCTATGTCGCCGGGTGGCTCCGGCACATCAGGGAGGGGACGGCCGCCGACGTGGTGCGGGCGGCGAGCGATGCACAGAAGGCGGCGGACTGGATCACCGGGGGACCGGCCCCGGCCTCCTCCCTCGGGACGCCGGCCTCTGGTCCTGGTGTCCTGCCGGCCGGGAGGTGTTGAGCGGGGCCGGGCGATGAGGGGACGCCTGCGCTGTGCTCACCATGACCGGGGCGCTTCGGCCCCGGTTATGCTCTATCCCGCCACCCGCCCCCGCCGGCGGCCCGTGCTGATGCACCGACCGCCGGACCCTCCCCTATCGCAACAGACTGCCCCGGAGGGGAGGAGGCACCGACAGGTGCCGGGCGGGTTTGCCGACTTCACCCGAAGGGGACCCTCGCCGGTCCCCTGAGGGGGAACGTCGGCCTGAGCGGAGCACGGTGCATCAGCACGGTGCGGAGCGAAGATCGGCACAGCCGCCGGCGAGGAGTAGGAGCGACGAAGGCGGGGGCGTCCTCCTGCACCAAGAAAAGATCTGGGAGGAAGCCCGCGGTGCGTCGCGAGCAAGGCGAGGGAGCACGGTGGGCCGTCTGCTGGGATGATATCAACACTCTCCTCCATTACGACGTGTTGAACGCGTTCTGTAGTTCGGATCTGGGGGGGTGTATCTGCCTCTTCTATTGCGAGGTAATTCCCAAAGAAAAGAAGATAATCGGATATTGGAGATTTTTACAAAGTCGTATCATTCACTAATTTTTGTTGATTTCTTTGTTGCATACATTTTTCTATTCTCTCGTTAGCAACTGCGCAATATTCATCTGAGATATCATATCCAACATATTTTCTATCTGAAATTATCGCTGCGATGGCGGTACTGCCCGATCCCATAAACGGATCGAGAACAATATCCCCTTCAAACGTGTAGAGTTGGATCAATCTTCTTGGAAGTTCTACGGGGAAAGGTGCTGGATGTTTTACTTTCTTCGCAGATTCGGTATTGAATTCCCAAACACTTTTGGTATATTCAAGGAACTCGTCTCTTGAGATCGTACTCTTCTTTTTTGCTGGATTTTCTCTTTTAAACATATCTTTGCAATAAATTGTAATGTACTCATGAGTATCTCTCAAGACGGGGTTTGATGCAGATTGCCAGCTTCCCCAAGCGCAAGAACCCCCAGAACTCGCCCCTTTCTGCCATATGATTTCCCCACGCATTAAAAAACCAAGATCTTGCATTATGTATGTAACTGCTGAATTCAAGGGGATATATGGTTTTCTTCCTACATTTGCAATATTTATCGCTACTCTACCCCCTGGCACTAAAACACGATATGTTTCCTTGAATATGTTCCTCAAGAGGCCAAAATATTCCTCCAAAGAAAGATCGTCATCGTATGCCTTTCCAACATTGTAGGGCGGCGATGTTACCATCAGATGCACACTACAATCTGGAAGTTCTTTCATATTTTCGCTGGATGAACAAATAATCTTATTAAGGGTATTTTCAGGAACTGTGTTTTCGCAATACCTTTTCTTAGGCTCATCATGGTTAAGGTTTGAGTATATTGCTTTTGAATAAAATTCAGAGGAGTCATGATTATATCTCCCTGAAATTCCAAAACTGCTTGTTTTTGTTTTCTCTTTTTTCTGCATATCAATCCCCGATGAGTTCCAAAAACTTGAGCGCTTTGTCCTCAATTATATTTTCACGACTGGAAATATCAATTATTCGGCCGAGTTCCGAATGTGATTTCATCGAGGAGAAATAATTTAGATCCTCTGATAGTAGATTGTCAAGATTTTTGACGAGTTCTTGGTAGTTATCCATCCGTATAAACCCATATTTGGGGGTATTTTTTAGTGTACTCTGATTATTCCTTGGATTTGGATTGAGAGACCAGAATCCCTGGACCACCCCCGATGTTTTCAAATTATCGACTTTACTTTCGTAACTCTGTGTAATTGGCGTATTTCCCAGGATGATTATAGGGATATCTTTGGAGTCTGGACTCGAAATCCGAACATTGATCCCTTTCCCGATCGCTTTTAGCATCGAATCTGATCGTAGTAAACCGGGCTCACCCTTATGCGTAGAATAATCTCCGAGTTCGATTATCTCCCCATTTTTTAGTTCCCAATTCCATACTATTGACATTTTTACTTCAAAAATTGCAACAATATCTTTTGGATTCTGTTCTTTGGAGGGAGATTTGCAAATCGCTACATCGGCAGCAGATTCCCGAGGTAATCCTATTTCTTTACATATGGCCCCTTGAACAGCAAAATATCCTTTTGATTGGGCATATCCCTCAAGTAGGAGTTTAGTCCACATTTCTGTGAAATTCCCGACGTGCGTATTCCGGCTTTGTAAAGTAGATTTTTTTCCCGTGTAGGTTTTTGGCCAATAAGCGTACATCTTTCCGTCATCAGAAGTATAAAAAAGACTTGTAGGATCTATTTCCTTTAACGACTCTGTGAAAAATTCTGTCTCAGTTTCCTTGTTCCATAATGTTTTCATTATTTATCCCAGCGCTTTTTTTCTTTATTTTTGGATCTCGTGCAGGATATTATTTCCTTTTTGACATTTGTCGATCTATGTTAGAAATATCTTAGATCCCTCGCCCTAGTGGATCTTTTATGAGCACTCGTTAGATTGGATTCTATTTTTTGAAGTGCTCTCAAAAAGTCCCTTTCATCTAAAATTAAACCGAATCTATTTTTTAATCTGCTCAAGCCTGCATTTATCCTCCACGATCGCCGCCGCCCAGTAGAACGCAAACATCAGACGACGTACGGGTTCCCGTCACGATCCCGTACGCCACCCTGAAGAGGTTCACGATCACCCAGACACCAAAAACCAGCCACACGCGTCCTCCTGCACCAGGACAATGTACAGAAGGAGGCCCGCGGTGTGCGGCGAGCAGGGCGAGCAAACACGGCGGGCCGTCAGTGAAACCGGGAAACAGTTCATCCCTCGGTCGTCCCGCCCAGCCACAGGAGGACGAGCGGCACGACCATCCCGAAGAATTACCCCCCCGAAGTGAATGGCCACCGGCAGAACATCCCATCCCGCAAGCAGAACCCAGAGCGCGAGGGGAACGAGGGAGGCGACCATCCCAACACCGTACAGCCACGCACACCCCTCGCCCTCCTCCCGTCTCTCCCGGCACATCGTGGCAAGGGCGGTGACGACGAGGAAGACCGCAAAGCCCATCACCGCCGCGACGATCCCGGAAAAGCCGCACGCGTAGAGAACGTTCATCGTGTGCGTCGGCCTTTCGATGGCGATCGCGAGGCTCGATAAGAGGAAAGGCGGTAAATCCCTCCTCACAGAGGGATCGGAGGTGTCCAAAGTGTGAGCGATCTACAGCGCCTGTTTGTGTACAATATCCTTTTTTGTCTCCACGGCCTCAAGAAAGTCGGGATTGAGTGTCAGGGCTTCCTCCACGCAGGCGAGGGCATCCTCATACTGCCCACATTCCTTGAGAGCGATCCCTTTGCCGTGCCATGCCACACTGATGTTTGGATCGATTTCAATCGTCCGGTCATAACACTCAACGGCGTCCTCGTATCGACCGAGTTCACGAAGGGTGTCTCCTTTGTTGTGCCATGCCACACTGATGCCTGGATTGATTTCAATCGCCCGGTCATAACACTCTATGGCGCCCTCATACTGTCCGAGTTCCTGGAGGGCGAATCCTTTGCTGAACCATGCCATAGGGTTGTCCGGATCGAGTGCAATCACCTTTTCATAACACTCTCTGGCACTCTCATACTGCCTGAGTTCCTGATGGGCGAATCCTTTGATGAGCCATGAAAAAGAGTCGTTCGGATCGATCGTAATCGCCCGGTCATAGCATTCGCTGGCGTCCTCCCACCGCCCGAGTTTCGTGAGCGCGAATCCTTTGCTGACCCATGCTATCGAGTCGTCCGGATCGATTTCAATCGCCCGGTCATAGCACTCTATAGCGCCCTCATACTGCCTGAGTACCTGGAGAACGCCCCCTTTGTTGTACCATGTCACCTGGTCGTCGGGATCGATTGCAATCGCCAGATCATAACACATAATGGCCTCCTCATACTGTCCGAGTTCCTTGAGAGCGAATCCTTTGCTGTGCCATGTCGCACCGATGCCTGGATCGATCGCAATCGCTCGGTCATAACACTCTACGGCGTCTGCACACTGTCCGAGTTCGTTGAGGACGAATCCTTTGTTGTGCCATACCGCCCTGCTGTCTGGATCGATTTCAATCGCCCGGTCATAGCACTCAATGGCATCCTCATATTGTCTGAGTTCCTGGAGGGCGAATCCTTTGCAGAACCATGCGACGGAGTCATCTGGATCGATTTCAATCGCCCGATCATAGCACTCAATGGCATTTTCATACTGCCTGAGATCATGGTGGGCGCCTCCTTTGCTGAGCCATGCTGCCGAGTCGTCTGGATCGATCGCGATCGCCCGGTCATAGCACTCAATGGCACCCTCATACTGTCTGAGTTTCCCGAGGACGAATCCTTTGGTGTACCATGTCATCGAGTCGTCTGGATCGATTGCAATCACATGGTCATAACACTCAATAGCGTCGTCATATCGTCCGAGTTTCTTGAAGGTGTTTCCTTTGCCGAACCATGCCTCAGAGTCGTTTGGGTCGATCGCAATCACCCGGTCATAGCACTCTATGGCTTTCTCATACTGATTTTCATCACGTAATGCATTTCTTTCCCGATGCCATTTTTTTGCACTCTTGCCCATTATCGTCTAATCCTCCATTCCGACCGCTTTATACCTCAATTTATTGATTTGGCATATATATCCGCCGATTTTATTTGAAATAGTCATTCTTCCCACCCGTCACCCGACCGCCCTAATTCGCACCGATTTCCGCCCTTTTTCCCGCCCTTCTCCCCCTCGATCCCGGCCACGATCCCCCCTCAGGCCCTCATTCCCCACGAACCACCATTCCAGCCCTCCAGAAATGGCGCCATTTCCCGTCGAATATACAAAATACCTTCAAAAAGGGTGTCCCCCCGAAAGGCGGCCATACCGCCTTTTTTCTGGGGCAGAAGAGACGAAACGGAGGTCAGAACGGCGAGATCAGGGAGGGGGTGGTCCCCCCTCCCGGTGTTTTCCCCTCAGGCGAGGGCGGGGACGCCGTCGGCCCAGGTCTCGATGGTGGCGAGGACGCTGTCGTCCTCATAGGACGAGACCCGCACGGAGGTGCGGGTGAAGGCGACGGAGTACACCTCGCCGTTCGCCGCGTGGCACTTGAGGCGGCAGGCATAGGTCTCGCTGTCCGGGTCCGCGACCGCGGAGCCGCCGATGGCGGTCTCGAGTGCGGCGTTGCCGAGGATCTCGGTCTTCGCCGCGTTGAAACCGGCGAGGTTCGGGGCGCGTGCCGCAGCCGTGCCGACGACGCGGCCGAGGGTGTTCTCGTACATGACCCGCGCCGTGTAGGCCTCGCTGGCCTTCTCGACCGGGTCGTGAGAGACGCCCGCTCCCTCCCAGGACGTGCAGCCCCAGGGGTTGTTCGTCAGGACATTCTCGATGATGCCGTTGAAGGTGGCAGCATCGGCGATCGGCACGGTCAGCTTCCGCACCGACGTCTTGTTCGTGGTAGACAGGGTAAAGTCTGCCATGTTTCTTTTCTCCTGCCTGGAGGTCCCGGGTCCATCGCAGGCTGAGAGATAGTATTACCATAAGTAATATTAATCTGCCTTAACTTCCATTCGGTCATCAGGAGATGGCGATGGCCGAGAACCTGCGGGAGAAGATCGTCGAGACGAATCGGGACGTGAAGTGGATCTGCCGGACCCTGCAGAGGATGGAGGAGAGGGACGCGGAGATGGAGGGCCGCCTCCGCGCCCTCGAGAACTGGCGGAGCGAGGCGGCCGGCGAGGAGAAGAAGGAGAGGCAGATCGCCGCCGGGGCGGGCGGGGTCGTCGGCGGGATCGTCGCCGTGGTGGTGAAGGTGATCGGGTGGGGGTGACCCTGTTCACTTCCAGACCGCGCACGGCCCACCCCTATATACCTGGGCCGCCACCCCTCACCCATGACGCACCGCCCCCTCATGAGCGACCAGACGCTCTTCCGCGACCCCGACCTCTTCGAGTTCGACCGCCTCCCCGAACAGTTCCATTACCGCGACACCCAGATCAAGGACCTCGCCTTCGCCCTGCGGCCCGCCCTCCGCGGCGTCCGGCCCTTGAACACCGTCCTCCGGGGACCGCCCGGCACCGGGAAGACCACGGCGGTCCGCCGGATCTTCGCCGAGGTTGAGGAGACGACGCAGCGGGTGGTGCCGGTCCTCGTCTCCTGCCAGAAGGACCGGACGAGGCCGGCGGTCTTCGCCCGCATCTACGAGGGGATCGCGGGCCACAAACCCCCGGCGGTCGGCGTGCCCTACACCAAGATCGTCGACGAGGTGGGACACCTCCTGGCCACCCGCGACGCGGTCCTCGTCGTCTGCCTCGACGACGCCGACGCACTCCTCCTCGACGGCGTGTTGAACGAGGTACTCGCCGCCATCCTCCGCCTCCACGAGAGTTATCCGGGCGCACGGACCGGGGTGTGGATGACCGTCTCGTGCCCGGCCCTCGACCTCCTCCGCGACCTCGACCGCCCGACGTTCTCCGTGCTCTGCCCGAACGAAGTTCTCTTCCCGCCCTACACCGCCGACGAGGTGCGGGGCATCATCGGCGAGCGCGTGCTTGTCGGCCTGTATCCGGGCGTGCTGCCGCCGGTGGCGATGGACCTTGTCGTCGAGAGGACGATGGCCTGCGGCGACCTGCGGATCGGTCTGGACCTGGTGAAGAGGGCGGTGCTTGCTGCGGAGAAGGAGGCGAGGACCGAGGTGACGGTCGAGGACGTGCTCGCGGCGTACTCCCTCTCCCGGCACCTGCATGTGGCGATTGCGGTGCGGTCCCTCGCGGCGGGGGAGAGGGCGGTGCTCGACGCGGTCCTCGCCCTGGAGCGGGAGGGAAGCGGGCCGGTGACGGCGGGGATGGCGTACGAACGGGTCTGCGCCGGCGGGCGGACGAGTTACACGACCTTCCACGAGAGGCTGAAGAAGTTGGAGCACCTGCGCCTCGTGGACCTCGCGGTGCGGCAGGGGAAGGGGAGGACGCGGGTGATCGAGGTGAGGGACGGCGTGGGGGAGGTGATCGCTCCTCCTGTCGGCGTTGCGGATGATGAAAAACGTAGGTAAGAAAGGTGGAGGGGACAGAATGGAGATCATGGTCGATCTCTCGAAGGAATTTGGCGGGGTCGAGACCGGGAAGCCGATCGCGATCACCTTGAGGGGTGCCCCCGTGTTAGGGGGTGACGGGTCTATTCAACTATGCCCCATGCAGAGTCAATTAGTGGTGGGAGGAAGGTTGTTACTGGCTAATTTCTGTTTTTTAGTGGTATTTAATGCTCTTGATTCGACAATAATCTTTCAAATTCGTTCTTTTTTAGCAGCTGGATTTCAAGGATTTCTTCGAGTCTTTTATTCTGTATGTACCCTATACGCTTTCCTCGATGACCTATAAAATCAACTGCATGTTGTCTTAAAACATTATATTTCGGGGAATTTTTTCGAATAATTCGAATTTCGTAATTATTTTCTGAAATTCTACTCAAAACCATGAGGTCGTTTTCTTGAGCAAGTTTTGTGTTTCTATATCTTGCCGTGCCTAATCGGAAATCTACATTGTTTCCTGCTTCAAATGTAACACGAGTCTTTTTATCCACATATTTCAAATCAACATAATATAGGTTGATTAAACATTGATTGGTGGTTTTGTATCCCCTTGAATTCAATATAGTGAGGGGTGGAAAGAAATCATAGCAGTTTTTGCTTAACCAAAAGTATTGTGATCCTCTTGCTTCTTTTGTTCCAGGATCTGCATTTATTCTAACAGTGTCAGCATGACCCAGGGTCATAACCATTGTTACAGTCTGTGACTCTTCTATGCCAATGCCCGATTCGTGTTCATCATAAAGGAGTTGCCATGCTGGATTTTCTGGATCAGTCAACGTAGGAGTGTATATGTCCCAATTTTGTGTCAAAACTGCAGTTTCAAGATTGTTCCATTGGAATTTGATCTGATGCGTGAAGTTGGTATCAAGATAAACTGCAGCTTCTACATTATTGGATATCCCTCGGCTTGTAAAATTACCCGAGGTTACAATAAGTTTGTCTTCATTTTCAGATGCATATCCATAACATTTTGAATGAAAAATATTCTTTCTATTGACGAGATATACTATACAGCCACATTCTAATAAGCGTTCGACGAGTTGTTTACTCGTCTGTCTTTGTGAAGTACTTGCACCAAAGATGCTGACTACTCTGCCTCCCTCATCAATATGCCGCTGGAAGGTAGAGAAAAATCTCACTCCTCCATTATAATTTCCATAGCCCGATAAAACGTAATATGTTCCTTTGCCTAAATCATTATTTTTGATCCATATGTCCTCTAATAGACCAATGAGACTCTGATGTCTGCCCGTAGAATATACTTCCGGTTGAATAAGAAATTCACTCATTTTTTAAGAACCAGTAATACTTCGTCTTGAACAGCATTCGTAGCGTGCAAACCATAGCGTTTGTATGTGTCCATTTTAATTTGCTCAACCTGATGCCATCCCGTTGATATCGCAATGTCAACAAGCAATTCAGGTGTGTTTATGGTTTCTTTTTCTCCTCCTAAAACGGTTCGGTTTGTGCCGACAATTAGGGTATAATAACTGTTTGGCTTCATTAAATTGAGCACATTTGCAAAAGAACACTTCATATCAACAAAATAACGGTAGAGCAAGCTAGGAACTGCTTGTCGTCTGAAACCATCTGTCTTTGCTAGTGATTGCTGGAGGTGGGAACATATGTCAAGAGCAGATGGTGGAAGATTCATTGTATTGCATTTAATTTCATTTTTAAGTATATCCTGCTCCCCTTTTGATATGTCTCTGCTCCCAATAAGGCTCTTCTCCGTGCTGAGGATCTCTTTTGGGTGTATTAGGTCAAGCCAGACCAGACTAAGACGCTGGGTATCGATGTATGGAAGGGCTGTTGCATATGGGGGGCTTGTGATAGCAAAATCTGCATTCAATTTTACTGGTGATTTACCTTTGATGCTTTCTATTGAACGCCCATCCGCAACAAATGCCTTTGCAACAGGATTTAGTTCTGGGAAAACCGAAAAAGTTTGCTTCAAATCCTCGATAAATAGATATAGGGATTTTTTATATGCTGAAAGTATTGGTGTTGTTGGGAATGGGGTGGTTGTGCGCCGTCGGATACGTAAATCTGAAGGTTCTTGAAAGGAGTAATCGCGGAGTAGATCACTAAGAACGACTTTGAAAATTGGCGAATATTCTCCCGCCGTACAATCAATAGTGAGTCGCAATTTTTCTATCTGATTTAATACATCTAACGGGAACCACTTTTTTAGGTATATTGCCCTTTCGTCCTCTATTTGTAGATTATTTATGGAATTTTGAGATCCTTTGATTATTTTTTCAGCTATTTTTTCTAAATATTCTGGCTGAGATTTTAATGCAAGCAACTTTGTGTTTGTGAGATAAACAGCGAAAGGATTCAAATCCCACCCGTATGCTTGATATCCTGCAAAACTGGCCTCGACCAATGTTGTGCCGCTGCCACAGAAAGGATCGATTATTTGTGCTTTTTCGGGTAGATTAAACCAGTTTAGTATTCCCCTAACTACTTGTGGATTGAATTTCCCTTTATATTCATGTAAACCATGAACGCTATACCGAGTCGATTGTTTTTTTCCATTCTCATTTCTTTTAATACCTCTCTCTAGGGTTGATTGGTATGTTTCCCCTTTATACAGGCCTGGCGCATCATATGTTTTGAAATATACAAGTTGTTTGAGATCCTTCTCTGTGGGATTTGTCAAACCTACTGTCACATGATCGTCGTTGAGTACGATCGATGAAAGGCTAGGTAAAGCGGCGACCTCACGTAAAGCGAATTTTTTTTCATAGGGAAGGTAGTGATACTTGTGCCAGTCTAAATTGATTGGTACAGTCTCGTCTATTTGACTTTTTTTTTGGAGAATTATGATATTTTCATTCTGGATTCTTGCATGTGATAGATTGAATGATTTTTTTGAGTTGGGTATCGATCTTGGGATAACCGCACGGACCCCGAACCCACAAGTGGATGCAGCATCCAATAGAAGTTTTGAGTTATCAATAATTTGACCGCGTATCTTAGAGTCGCCTAGAACGAAACACACAAACGCCTCTGGAACACAGACCTGAGCGAGTAGATTGAATACTTGTGTCATTTGCTCTTTGAAGTCCATTGGGCCTTGTGGGTTTTTTTTGAAGAAATGTGGGCGAGCCCCTATTTCATGTGTTTTGACGATCTGAGGGTTGAAACCAAGCCAAAACATACGATATTTGTGGTATAACCAATACTCATATGCATTTGGGTATGGAGGAGAGCATACTACAAGGCCAACCGGAGCGGGGAAATCATCTGGTGTAACACTGAGAATATCTTTGTTAAGTATCGTTGCCTGAGGTATTGGAGTATCTGCGTGTCGAAGGACTTGGCTATATCGTATGCATGCCCTTTCGAAAAGTGTGTATACGTCATGATCCGTTACATTTTTTTCAACAGCGGCGTATCGGGTATCGCTATCTTGATTCGAAACACGAACTATGATGCTTGAGAGGGCCAACTGCAGAACTTTGCGAAGATCGTCTTCTTGGATATTATTAATTTGAACTAAGATGCTGGTGATCGCCAACTGTATGGGTTTTTTAAACCAATGATCAATATTTTGAATCGGTGGGACTGGATGGGTGCCCTGTTCTAACTTTGCCTGTCTGATACAACGCTGAGCGTGAGTCAGTAAATCATCTGAACAGGGGTGTGTTGCAACGTGTGATATCATACAGGCAATGGGATTTAAGTCGATGCCTATTGCCTGATATCCCTGGTTCTGTGCTTCGATCAGAGAAGTGCCAGATCCACAAAACGGATCACACACGAGAGTACCTTCTGGTACCCCTAGCTCTTTTATCAACGCCCGAGGGATCTGGGGGATAAACTTTGCAGGATATGGGTGTAAGTTAAAAATACCATTCCCATTTGCTGCATCTGGGAAGTTCCAATCATATGACAAGAGCGATTGTAGAATTGTCTTCATTTTTTGTGGATCTATACTCATGAACACTCCTTTGTGATAATTTCTATGGGTTTGTTTTGGATATAATGTCTCTTTTTTGCGGAATATACCTGTTCCGTCTTATATCTGATTTATTTGAGGAAGATATTAACATTGGATAGTATGGGTCGAGCGGGATCACGCAATCCCCCTCCTCTCATTCCACGCCTGCACCAACCGACCATAACACCTCTCGCAGAGTCTCGCCCGCCCGTCGCCTGAGCGGTACACCGCCCTCCCCTCGTCGCACACACTGCACCGCCCGAGGTCGGTCTTCGTCCGCGTGAACTCCCGGTGGTCCAAGACGCCAGGGAGTGTCGTCGGTCCTTTTCTTTCAGCAGTTTTCAGCAACTTTCGGAAGGTGCTGGAATTCAGCGGTGGGGTTGATGATGGCCGATCAGGATTATCGCCCCGATGCGGCAACATCGCGGGATCGTTTTCAGCATTGCGAATATCACACCCACCCGCACACCCGGACGCCGGAGGAGAGAGGGCACTGTGTGGGTGTGTGTTTTGCTGTAAGGTAGTACTGAGAGAGAGACGCGTCTCTCTATCTGTACTAGTACTGTCAGTTTCCGGGCCGTCCCTCGTCCTTTGATCTTCGCGGCAGGTGCTGAAATTCTGCTGAAAACGTGCTGAAATGCTGAAAGTATCATCGCGGTCGGGGCCAGGACCGTCGTCCCGGTCCGTATCCCCGCCACTGTCATCGATCCACACCTCGCCGCCGCGTGCCCAGCGCCGGTAGGTTTCGCGGTCGAAGAGAAAGAGGTGCTCGCGGCGGCGGACCGCATAGCCCTCGCAGTCCTCGGTGACCGTGGTGTCGAGATAACTGATCGCGGGACACTTCTCCAGAAGGCCGGAGTAGGTCATCCCCCGGCTTGCGTAGCCGTGGAGAATGCGATAGGTCTGCTGGTACGAAAGCCCGAGTGCGTCCTGGAGTGTCTTGACGGTGAACTGTTCCCACCCCATTGCGGCGACGGTTTCCATGGCGGCGGCCTCGTTCTTCGTGAGTTTCGTCTCCTGCCCGCCCGACTCGCCGTTGATGGCGGCGTAGATCCTGGCGGCGGCGGCGAAGTCGTCGCGGTTTGCCCTGATGCCGCCGTCGTATGCCTCCCTCTGGAAGCGGTGGAGGAGGGCGTGGCACTTGATCAGGTCGAAGAGCATGCCGGGGTTCCGGCGGTTCGTCGTGGCGGAGAAGTGGACCTTCTCGGCGTACGGGATGGAGACGTGGAGCCTTTCTTCCTTCAACACCTCCCAGACGACCCGGCAGACCGGGAGGTCCGGGTCCTCGTCGTCGCCGTCGTCCTCCCACGCCTCCTGCTCTTTCATGTGCCTGAGGACACGCTCGTCCTGCTCGGCCGAGTCGTCGATCCAGACGGTGAGCATGCGGTTCATCACCTGATCGTCGCCCGGGTCCTCGACGCGGGCGAGCCACCAGACGCACCTCTCTGGTATCCGGCAGACCTGGATTTTGCGGTCTGGCGAGACGGTGTGGTGCTCGATCCTCTCCCTGAAGTTCGCGGTGGCGGCCTTGAGGACCTCCTGGAGATCCTCGGAGAGGGTGACGTCATCGAAGAGGAAGACGGTGCTCGGCCGGAGGTCGTCGTGGTAGTAGAGGGCCTTGTTCGAGACGGTCCCCGCGAGGCGGTACGCCTCGGGGACCTGTTGGAGCATGGTGGTGCAGGCGTGGCTCTTGCCCTTGCCCGAGTTGCCGGAGACAGAGACGTGCAACCCGTTCGTGTTCTCGACCGACTGCGAGGCGAGGGACATGACAAGGCACTCGGCAACGGTCCTGTCGCCTACGTGCTCCCTGTTGAAGGCATCGAGGAGGAAGGCGAGCGGGTCGCCGCGGGTGAGGATGTCGAGGGCTTTCTCGCGGTACGCCGGATCGGGGGCAGGAGGTTTCGGGGGAGGTGGCGGCACCTCCTCTCTCCTCCGCCTCTGCGCCCTCTTCTCCCGCGGCTCGTACCGGTCCCTGAGTTCTGGCCAGCGCTGCACGCCGCCGCCGCAGGAGGCGTGGTGGCACCCTGCATAGACCGCGCCGCTCGGGAACTGGACGGCGAAGGCGCCGTCATGGTGGGCGGTCGAGAAGGGACAGTCCTCGAGGACGTGGAGGGTGCCGCCCTGCCAGGGCCGCTTGCTCCGGACGGCGAGGCCGTGCTCTGAAAGCCAGGCCGCAAGGTCGATCTTCGACCCGGCCAGCGCCGGCGTCACCGGGGCCTCGGTCGGGAGGAGAGCAGCAATCGCCTGGATGCGTTCTGCCGTGACGACCGTCCTCTCCTCAGGCACCGAGAGGACCTTCGCCCTCCTGTGCGGCCGCTCGGGGGTGTTGTCCCCCTTCCGCGAGCACGTCCCGTAGAGTTTCCAGATCCGGGCGGCGTTGAAGTTCGCCGTGTCCACGGTGACGGCGTCGTCGGAGAAAAGGGCGTCGAGGGTGGCGAGCACGCCCTTCACGAGGGCCGTCGCGTCGTCGTCGTTCGCGAGGTCGATCGCGTAGAGGAGGTGCGCCCCGTTCCCCGAGTCGGCGCGGATTGGTTTTGAAAACCCCTGTTCGTCGAGCCAGAGGGCGATCGCGTCCGCACGCCTGAGAGCGGCGGCGTGCTCCTCCTCCGTCGACGACACCCCGCTCGGCCGGACAGGGTCGAGGTCGATGGGCAACCAGCGGCGCCGCACGATGTCGGCGTCGCTCGTGGTCGCGTCGCTCCGCGAGAGGCGCATCTTCACCCTGTTCGCCCGGCGGGCGAGGAGGGCCGGGTCCACCTCGTTCAGGGTGACATAGATCCCGCGGACCTCAGGGTCGGCGTCCAGGGCCTCCGCACACGCGGCGAGTTTCGTGAAGTCGTCGAAGTAGCCCGAGTGCGTGGCGTAGTCGCCGAGGGCCCGCACCTCCACCACACCGCCGGAGAACAGGGCGGCGAGGGCCTCCTTGATCATCCCCACCCCTCCGGCACCAGGGGAAACAGCGGCGCCGAGACCGCCTCGCCGCGGGCCACCCGCTGCACGCTGACGATCGGGACGATGAAGTGGCCGGAGACCGTGAAGACCTTCACCGCCCGCCCCGGGACATTCACCGCGGCGTGGCCGACGATTGCCGTCTCGGTGACGACGGTCCCGTCCTCCCTCTCCCCGGTCACGGAGGCCGTCACCGGCACCGCGTGGCCGTGGAGGAGGAGGGGCCGCAGGTCCTCCGCGGCGATCCGGTAGTGCTCCCTCCCGACGAGGAGGTGGAGGCCTCCGTGCGAACCCAGGCGGAGGATGCCGATGTTTTCCTCGGTCATTCCTCTTCCTCCTCCATCACTATCGTGATCGCATACTTGTGCCCGCCCGTCCGGCGGGCGTGGATCTCGCTGACCCCGCCGCCCAAGCGCCGCATCTCCGTAGCGATCGCCTGCGGCACCAGGTAGAAGGGTACCGGCTCGATCACATCGCTATGCTTATGTCCCAGTTCCTCCGACTCTGTGATGGCGGCCCGGCGGTTGGTGCGGTAACCATGTACGTCCTGGCTGCCATCTACGCCCTGCATGTCCTCTCCCCCTCTTCTACGATCTCCCAGATACCGTATTCGACCATCCTCTTCCCGATGCCCCGATAGAACGGCGATCGCTCTTCAAAGGCGTCGATGTCTTCCTGTGTGACTTTTCGCGGTTCCTTGTTCATGGAGGTCTACCTCCTCTGCGGGGTGCCGGAACCGGGAACGCTGGAAAAAAATGCTGCCGCCTAAATGGGGCAGGTGACGGGGGGACGTCGGCCCGGCGACCCTCGGAGAAGAGATGACAGACAGCGGGATATAAAAGAAAAGTAGAGTTTTTGAATGTGTTTTTTCAGATTTCACCTCTTTTTTTCTTCTCGTTGATCATCTCCTCGACGATGGCCCTGATGGCCTGCGGGTGGGCCACGATGTCGGCCTCCATTCCCGCGATGGTTGCGGTGCTCTCGCCGGTGAGGGAGCGGTAACAGGTGGTGCAGTAGCGGGCTGTCGGGGCGTTGATGGTGTGGCACTCGGGACACTCGCGGGGTTCGAGCCCCTGATCGGCCGCCTCGGCGGCGACGGTGACGCCGTAGTGGCCGAGGATCTCGCGGTCGATGTCCGCCCCCGCCAGGTGGGCGTACGTCTGGAACATATCGGTGCTCAGGTTGCCCCACATCATGAGTTTGATCACCGACTCGGTGACGCCCTGGGTGATGAGGTGGGTGATGCGCGAGTGGCGGAAGAGGTGGGGCGTGACGCGTTTTTTGACACCGGCCCGCTCGGCAAGGGTGGTGAGGATCTTGGCGGCGGTTGCGTACTGGAGCGGGGTCTTGCGAGTGGTGATGAAGACGAGGGCCCGGCCTGTTGGCTCGAAGGGGTAGTCGTTGCGCCACGCGACGAGGTAGGGAAGTGACATGACCAAGCGGACGTGCCGGCTTTTGTGGCACTTGGTGTCCTCGACGGTGAGGACGGCGCCGTGTTTGTCAAAACTGACTCTCTCCCAACTGAGCCGCCCGATCTCACCGATCCTGCACCCGGACTCGTAGAGCACGGCGACGAAGGCGCGGTCCCGCGAGTTTCCGCCTGCGGCGATGAGGGCGCGAATTTCCTCGGAGGTGAGCATCTGCTCGGGGAGTTTGGTGTTCCGGTCCATGCTCGGGGCCTTGATGGCCTTCACTTTCTTGGACGGGACCGTGGAGATGTCGTTCTCGATGAGCCAGAGGTAGAAGCGTTTGAGGAGGATGATGTGGTCGTGCAGGGTGTTCTGCTTGAAGGGTTTGCCGCGCTGGTTGGTGCCTCCCTTCAGGTTGTTGATGCCGGTGTAGAGGTCGAAGATGGCGTTGGTGCGGTACGGCCCGACGAAGCGCCGCCAGTTGACGAGGAGGTAGACGAGTTTGTTCACCCGGATGGTGGTGAGGCTGCACGATGCCTGTTGTTCGGTGATGAAGGCCGCGATGAGAGTGGCGTCGTCTTCGGTGAGACGGCCCTCGGCGAGGGCGCGGTCGACGGAGCGGTGCGCATAGACAGGCTTGACAAGATGGAAAGCCCGGTCTTCTTGGGTTGGTGCGGTAGTTGAACCCATGATGAGGGGTCAGAAAGGCGGTATTTAACTATTGGGTAGAAGAATCGAACTTGATTTCAAAACGCTGAGGGGGAGATTTGAACTCCCGAGAGACTTGCGCCTCACGGGCTTTCCAGGCCCGCGCCCTACCGCTAGACTACCTCAGCACTCGCCTTATACTATAGGCCCCCCCGTTTTTTAATCCTATCTATTCGGTCGGCCTGCGGGGGTGCGTCGTCCAGACCCGAGGATAGGTCCCGGCGGCCATCATCACCGCCCGCGGGGCGAGCACAAGTCCGGTCTTCCCGGGCTCATAGGCCGAGGAATCGGTGAGCGCTTCGCCGAGGCAGATGAGTTCGTCTTTTTCTGAGAGCACGGCCACAAGGTCGCCTTTCTGGTACTTCGTCCGCGAGAGGGCCCCGACCCCCGCGAGCGCTGCGCCGTGGCAGAGGGCGTCGATCGCTGTGTCCCGCACGACGATCCGCGGGAGGTCGCCGATGCCCTGGACCGGCGGAAGGATGATGGCTGCGAGGGGCGCGGTGTCGCCCGCCCGTGCGGCGACGACGGCGTCCCTGACCTCGTGGAGGGTGTGAGTGTCGTTCTCGCCGATAGCGCCCGAGCGGGTCCGGCGGAGTTCCTGCATGTGGGCCCCGACGCCGAGGGCGAGGCCGAGGTGGTGGCAGAGCGACCTGATATAGGTGCCCGCGTCGCAGACAGCCCTGAAGAGGACGAGGCGCCCGTCCACGTCCAGTATCTCCAGGTCGTAGATGCGCCTGATCCGCAGGTTCCGCTTCACCGCGCTCCGGCGGGGCGGCCTCTGGTAGATCCGGCCGGCGAACTCCCTGGCCGTCTCTTCGATCTCCTCTCTGCTGACGTCCCCGTGGAGGCGCATCAGGCAGACATACTCTTTTCTTTCCTTCAGCAGGACGGGGGCGAGACGCACCGCGGGGCCGATCATGATGACGAGCACACCCGTGACCATGGGGTCGAGGGTGCCGGCATGCCCGATAGGCATACCGAGCATCTCCCCGACCCATGCGGCGACCTGGTGGCTCGACGGCCCCCTTGGTTTGTCCACGGCGATGAGGCCGGCCTGCGGGACGCCCGGCACCCGGCGATCGGCCCCGGTCCTCTCCTCCCTGCTGTTCAGTGCGTCGAGAGTCCCGGCAAGGGACCCGTCCCCGACGACCTCGGGCGCGACGCCGGCCCGTTCCATTGCGGCCGCTGTCACCGTGCCGATGGCGGCGACGATCTGCCCTGCCCGCCGCGTCCAGTGCGCCTCGGTAAAGGACGACGCGCTCGTGAAGAGGACGACGTCGGCACGCACCGTGTCGAGGTCCTCCCCGGTCGGGACGAGGGTATAGGTGGGGTACTCGCAGACCTCAGCGCCCCGGTCCCTGACCGCCTGGAGGAGGCCGGGGTTCGGCACCGCCGCCCGCGGGATGCCGACCTTCCTGCCCTTCAGCCACTCACCCATATAGGGTGCGAAGTCTGCCGAGTAATAGGAGGGGAGGGTCTCGGGCTGGAGGCCGCAGGCCGTCAGCGTCCGTGCCGTCTGGGGGCCGATGGCGACGATACGTGCGCCGGTGTCGGGGCGCAGCCGCGGGGCGATGACCTCGGCGGGCAAGGCGCTCGTGAAGAAGATGGCGTCGAAGTTTCCGGCATTCGCCTCGGCCACGAAGCGGTCGATGTTCTCCTCCAGGAGTTCGGCCCGCAGGGGCGAGACCGTGTAGCAGGTATGCCCGTATTGGGCGCAGAGGGCGGCGTCCCTTCCCGCCTTCTCAGCAAGGCGGGTGATCGCAATCAACATTGTGCAATTGTTCGGTGCGGGTGGGATATGACGGTTTCCCCACCCGGCCGGATGATATATATGGGGCGGTTTCAGAATCTCGGGTGTGATAGTGGCCCTCGTCGCCGGCACCCTCCTCGGCGTCGCCCTCGGCACGGTCAGCGGCCTGGTGCCGGGCGTGCACGTCAACACGATGGCAGGGCTTCTCCTCTCCCTCTCCCCGATCCTCGTGGCGAGCCTCGGCACTCCCGTGCTGGCCGCGGCCCTTGTCGCCGCCCTCGTCACCCACACCTTCCTGGACTGTGTCCCATCCACCTTTCTCGGCGTGCCCGATGCCGACACTGCGGTGATGGTCCTCCCCGCCCACGCCCTCTGCCTGGAGGGGAGAGGTGGCGAGGCGGTGCGCCTCTCGGCCCTCGGGAGCGCTGCCGCCGTCGTCTGGGCCCTGCCCTTCTCCTTCCTTTTTCTCACTCTCCTCACCGCTTTCCAGTCCTTCATCGACCTCTGGATCGGCGTCCTGCTCCTTGCGGTCGCCTGTTACCTCGTCGTCTTCTCCGAGTCTCCCGAGTGGGCGGCAGGGGTCTTTCTCGTCTCCGGTTTCCTCGGCCTCTTCACCTTCAGGTACTCCTTCCTTGCCTGGAACGGCGGCACCGGCGTCCTGATGCCCCTCCTCTCCGGCCTTTTCGGGGTTGCGGTCCTCATCTCCGCCTCCGGCGGCAGGATGCCGCCGCAGTCGGCTGCGGTCACCTATCCTGACGGAAGAGAACTCTTCAGGTGCTCGTGCGCCGGGTCGCTGGCCGGTGCCGTCGTCGGATGGCTTCCCGGCCTCTCGAATGCCACCGCAAATGCCGTCCTCGCCTCGGCGATCGACTACGGCGAGGACCGGCGGGGCTACATCGTCGCCACAAGCGCCGCCAACACGGCGAACGCCTTTCTCGGCCTCGCCGCCCTCTACGCGGTTGGCCGGACGAGAAACGGTGTCATGGTGGCCCTCGGCACCCTCGACATCCCGCCTTTCACCGCCCTCATCTCCGTCGCCGCACTCGCTGCCGCCCTCGCATATGCCGCCACCGTCCTCCTCTCGGGTACGGCGGGCGTTTTTTCCCGCGTCCCCCTGCGCCCCCTGAACGCCGCCGTGATCCTCTTCGTCGCCTTCCTCTCCTTCCTCCTCTGCGGCCCCTTCGGCCTCTTCGTCCTCCTCGCCGCCACCCTTGTCGGGAGGGTGCCGACCCTTGTCGAGGTCCGCCGGGTCTTCTGCATGGGGGCGGTGATGGTCCCGGTGATCCTCTCGTCCCTCGGCGTGGCGGTCTTGTAGCGGTCATCTCGACCCCACTTCGGTCGTCCCAAAAAATCAGGAGGCTATCCCAGAACTCCTGAGGACGTTTTCCATGTCGATGGAATAACCCGCATGCAACC